>CAZBLJ010000157.1:0-6773 GCA_964492605.1 uncultured Puniceicoccaceae bacterium | reverse complement strand
AGACGCCTGCAGGAAGTCGAAGCGGACCACCGGCTGGATGAAGCCATTTCGGATGCGCATCAGGAGATTATCGAGACCATCAGCTCCCGGGAAAAGGAATCGGAAACCTGAGGCGGCAGAACCTCACGACCTCGGGCTATCCCGGACTTGACGGAACCGCAGCTTGTCCGCGAACCGTGAAAGCATGGTTCGATCTCTCTCGGGACTTGCCGAAAGCGATGTTTTCGACGATACCTTGAGAATGCTTTCGGAACCATTCTGTCCTGACAACGATCCGTCCGACCCGGGCGAACCCCGCTCGAACCCGCGCCTTTGCGTCCGCAACCGGCACCGCAGGCGCGGGCTTGGGAGTATTCGGAAACACCCGCGGAGCCGTGCGGGGTCGGCGGGCTTCACCTTACTCGAGGTCCTGATGGCGATCGCACTTCTTGCGCTCCTGGTCGGCGTGGTGCTGACCAATGTCGAAGGGCTGTTCAGCGGCGGCCAGGAAAACGTGGCCAGGATTTTCGTCGGAGAAACCGCCCGGACGGGTCTGGCGGCCTATCGGCTGGATACCGGAAACTATCCGACGAGCGCGGAAGGGCTCGAGGCGCTGGTCCAGAAACCGGCTAACGACGAGAATTGGAAAGGACCGTATCTGGACGACATCCCGGAGGACCCGTGGAAAAATCCCTACCAATACCAGTTCCCGGGCACCCGCAGCAACAAAGGCTACGATGTCTGGTCGATGGGGCCGGATGGGACCAGCGGAACCGCGGACGATATCGGAAACTGGTAGCGAAGCGGCGATGCGGTTGCGCGAGGATTGCTCCGCGGCTACCGCCTTTCCACCGTCTCGGCAGGTTTGCGGCTCTCGATCTCCCGCCGGAAATCTTCAGCCCTGAGGAATTCACCGTTCCTCTGGGCTATCTCACGCCCCACCTCGAGAACGGAGATCTGGAGAGCCAGAGGCAAGCCGGGGGAGTCGGCGATCCCCTCCGCCAGGCGAAGGGCACTCGCAAAGTCTCCCAATTGATCGAACTCCCTCGCGATTTCAACCACGACCGCCGCCTCGTCCGGCGCCACCACGGTCGAATGACGGAAGGGAGCCAGCACCTCCAGCGCTTCAACCGACCTTCCGTTCCGACGCAGAAGTTGCGCCGTCTCGAGCCCGAGGGCGAATCCGGGAGCCCTCACAAACATCCGCTTCCCGTAGTCGGCGGCCGCTCCCCCGCCCTCCTCCCGGGCGATCCGGTTCATCTCGCGGATGACCGCATATTGCGCGAAGGGGTTGGCTGGATCCAGATTCTCGATTTGTTCCTCCAATCCCACCCGAAACGGCCGGTAGAGGGGATCGCCCAGGACAATCGACTGCCAGCTGAAAAACCGGATGCTCCGCACCGACGCCTCCACCAGAGTTTTTCCCTCCAGGAGCGTTTCCAGAAAGAGTTCCGGATTGTGGGTCGCCTCCAGATAAGGTTCGTAGACGTTGCCAACCGTTGCCGCGACCCCTCGGGCGACCAGAGGACCCGACCAACCCAGATTCCTCCGCCGGATCGAAGACGCGGAGAAACTGTGGATGTGAAACGCGATCGCCCCCGGGGGCACTGCGATGGATAAATCCTTCCAAACCCCCGAAATCGAACGGGCATACCAACCGAAGTAGAGGCAGGGCGCATCGAACCGCTCCGTCGCCTGAATGACCGGTTTTTTGCGATCCACGCTCAGCGGAAATCCCGTTTCCTGCATTCGCCGGGCCACTCCTTCCAGCCATTGCTCTCCCTGCTTGTGAGGTCCTCCGATATCAACGTAGGCACGCCCCATGAGACCGTGTTTTTCCGCCTCCAGAGCGGCATCGACGAGTCTCCGCGCA
This sequence comes from uncultured Puniceicoccaceae bacterium, assembly GCA_964492605.1. Classification (GTDB taxonomy): domain Bacteria; phylum Verrucomicrobiota; class Verrucomicrobiia; order Opitutales; family Puniceicoccaceae; genus Puniceicoccus. Next base: position 4,921 of record CAZBLJ010000157.1, on the reverse strand, counting down.
TCACCGTAGGAGGGACCGTCAAGGCGCGAGATCCGGAGAACTTTGGAAAGAATGATGTCGTCCGGAAGATTTTTCCCGAACAGTGGATTGCGAAAGGGACCCGCCATTCGATAGCGGCTTACCGGCAACAAAGCCAATTCCGAATCAACCGACGAACGCGCCGTCAGGAACGGTTTCGGCAACCGCTTCGAATCCGCCGTATTCATGAAGAGCTTCTCATGGGCGATTCGAAGAGGGACTCCCTTGCAAAGCACTACCGCTCCGATGCGGTGCCCGAAAATCGTCGCGTTCCTCCGGGTGTGATCGTCGCGTCCCGACTGAAGAACGCCATTGATCCAGTCCTCCTCGATCAATCGCTCCCTGAGCGGGTCCCAGATCGTTTCAACGAATTCCATCCCCGTGATCGTTTCCTCCGAGGACATTTCCAGGGCGATGATATTCTCCGGCGGCACTCCCCGTTCACCCGCGTAATAGTTCGCCAGCTCCACCGAGGATGTCTCCGCGGAATTGGCGACGACGATCACCGAAGCCGGATCGATTTCCGCCCGCAAAACGGGGCATAAGCAAAAAACTCCAACGAAGGCCAAGGCGAAACGTCTCCATGCACGCATGGACAAACAGTTTCCGAACCCGGCCCTCCCGACAAGACGAAAGCGTTTTCCAAGATTAGGCTTCATCCCGCCTTGCTGTTTCGTCAACCTCTACCGCTAATGCCAAAAAGAGAGGATCTCCAAACCATCCTGATTGTCGGGTCCGGGCCCATCGTGATCGGACAGGCCTGCGAATTCGACTACAGCGGTGCCCAAGCCTGCAAAGCCCTCCGCGAGGAGGGATACCGGGTCATTCTGGTCAACAGCAACCCCGCGACCATCATGACGGACCCGGAGTTCGCCGACGTTACCTATATCGAGCCGCTGGTGCCCGAAATTCTGGAAAAGATCATCGAGAAAGAGAAGCCCGACGCACTCCTCCCCACTCTTGGCGGCCAGACCGGGTTGAACCTGTCGATGGACTTGTCCCGAGCCGGGATTCTCGACAAACACAACGTCCAGCTCATAGGTGCCAATTTCGCCGCCATCGAGAAGGGAGAGGACCGCGAACTCTTCAAGGAGGCGATGCTCAAGATCGGGCTCGACGTAGCCCGCTCGCGCACCGTTTCCGGCCTTGCGGAGGCCGAGGATGCGGTAAAGGAGATCGGAAATTTCCCTCTCATCGTCCGGCCCAGTTACACCCTCGGCGGAAGCGGGGGCGGAATCGCCTACAACCGGGAGGAATTCGTGGAAATCGTCGCGAACGGCCTCGAACTCTCTCCGGTTCACGAGGTTCTGATCGAAGAATGCCTTCTCGGCTGGAAGGAATACGAGATGGAGGTCATGCGCGACCACAAGGACCAATGCGTGGTCATCTGCTCCATCGAGAACTTCGATCCGATGGGGGTCCATACGGGAGACTCGATCACCGTTGCTCCCGCCATGACCCTTACGGACAAGGAATACCAACTGATGCGGGACGCCTCCTTCGCCTGCATCCGCGAGGTCGGCGTCGAAACCGGTGGAAGCAACATCCAGTTCGCGGTAGATCCGGCAACCGGCCGCATGGTGGTAATCGAGATGAACCCACGCGTTTCCCGCAGCTCTGCCCTGGCCTCCAAGGCGACCGGTTTCCCGATCGCCAAAATCGCAGCCAAGCTGGCGGTCGGCTACAGCCTGGACGAGCTTTCCAACGACATTACGCGGAAAACCCCGGCCTCCTTCGAACCGAGCATCGATTACGTCGTCACGAAGATCCCCCGTTTCACCTTCGAAAAGTTCCCGGGTGCCGAGGACTCGCTCACTTCCTCCATGAAATCCGTCGGCGAGGCGATGGCCATAGGCCGCACGTTCAAGGAATCCTTCCAGAAGGCCTTCCGTTCGATGGAAACCGGCGTCGAAGGCTTCTGCGACGACAAGTGGAACGAAGACGACCCGGAGACCATCCGGGCCGAGATGGCGAGGGCGACCAGTCGGCGCCCCTTCCACGTCCGCAACGCCCTGCGGGCGGGCTTTTCCACTGAGGAGATCCACAAAATCACCTCCATCGATCCCTGGTTCCTCCATCAATTGAAGGAACTCGTCGAGATGGAGACATCCCTCCGCAACACCGCCTTCGACGCGCTCGAACCCTTCCAATTGAGGAAGGCCAAGGAGATGGGTTTCTCGGACCAGCAAATCTCCCGGCTCTGTGAAACCACCCGGCAGACCGTTCGCAAAACCCGCGAATCTCTCGGCATCCGCACCACCTATCGCCTGGTCGATACCTGCGCTGCGGAATTCGAAGCCTACACCCCCTACTACTACTCGTCCTACGGGGATGAGAACGAGATCGTCCCCTCCGACCGAAAGAAGATCATGATCCTCGGCGGCGGTCCCAACCGGATCGGACAAGGAATCGAATTCGACTATTGTTGCGTTCACGCATCGTTCGCCCTCCGCGACGCCGGATACGAGACCATCATGGTCAACTCCAACCCGGAAACCGTCTCCACGGATTACGACACCTCGGATCGTCTCTTCTTCGAACCGCTTACCCTGGAAGATGTCCTCGAGATCTACTCCCAGGAAAAGTGCGACGGCGTCATCGTCCAGTTCGGCGGACAGACCCCCCTGAACCTCGCCTCGGATTTGAAGGCGCATGGCGTGAAAATCATCGGCACCTCGCCCGACAACATCGACCTCGCCGAGGACCGCCGCCGATTCAAGGCGATCCTCGAACAAACCGGCCTGAAGCAACCCGTGAACAACACGGCGCTCTCCCCGGAAGAAGCGTACGAAATGGCCGGACAGATCGGCTTCCCGGTTCTTCTCCGACCTTCGTTCGTCCTGGGCGGACGCGGCATGTTCATCGTCTACGACATGCAGGAGCTGAAAGCCGTTGTCCGGGAAGTTTTCGACGTGGCCCCCGGGAAACCGGTCCTCCTCGACAAGTTCCTCGAAGACGCCATAGAAGTCGATGTGGACTGCATCAGCGACGGGCAAACCACCGTGATCGGCGGTATGCTCGAGCACATCGAATACGCCGGGGTACACTCCGGGGATGCGGCGATGGTGCTCCCCCCGCACACCCTCGACGAAGAAATGATCGCGGAAATGCGCCGCGCCACCCATTCCCTCGCAAAATCCCTCGGCGTCATCGGTCTGATGAACATCCAGTTCGCCATCAAGGACCGGGAAGTCTACCTGCTGGAGGTAAATCCCCGGGCCTCGCGGACCGTTCCCTTCGTCAGCAAGACCACCGGCGTCCCTCTCGCCAAACTGGCCGCCCGCGTGATGGCCGGCGAAAAGCTGGCCGACCTCGGATTCACCCGGGAAGTGCACCCGCCCTACTTCGCGATCAAGGAATCGGTCTTCCCCTTCGCCCGCTTCCTCGGCGCGCCGATCGTCCTGACTCCCGAGATGCGGAGCACCGGGGAGGTCATGGGAATCGACGCCGATCTCGGCATCGCCTTCGCCAAAACCCAGATGGCCGTCCAGCCCCCCTTGCCCACCGGCGGGAACGTTTTCGTCTCGGTCAAACCTTCCGACAAGCCCCGCAGCATCGAGATCGTCCGCGAACTCGTAGACCTGGGATTCAGCATCGTCGCCACCCGCGGCACCGCAGCCTTTCTCGAAGAAGCGGGATTCCCCGTCCGGGCCATATCCAAGATCAGCGAAAAGAGCCGGCCCAACGTATCGGACCTGATCAAGAATCAGGAGATCCAAATGATCATCAATACCCCCATCGGAATGATGCCCCGGAAGGATGAAGGGGTCATCCGCAAGGAAGCCATCCTTCACCGAATCTGCATGATGACGACCCTTTCCGGCGCAGCCGCCGCCGTCCGGGGAATCCGCGCCCTCCGGGAGAAAACGGTCGAGGTCAAATCCATCCAGGATTTCGTCGAGCTGACACGCAGCAGCCAAAGCGCCTGAAAACCCGCCCACCCCCCCGCACGAGACCTCCCCCGAACTCAGCGGCAAACGCGGTCCACTCCGCCACCACCCGCACGAGACCTCCCCGGTCTACCGACGTCATAAACAAACCACAGCCCCCGGAACCAACCCCACCCGCATTCGCGACATTATTTTCGACGATCGTCGAAAATAATGTCGCGAAAATGAGGAGAATGTCCGGGCAACCGGAGGGGGCCGCAACCGAGTTCCCGGTCGGGAGCCGGTGGTCCCGGAATGGCGGGTTCAGCCGCCGGAGCGGGAACCTTCGTCTCCGTCAAGACCCGCAGGTCCGGACGGACGGCTTCCGCAGGTCTCCTTTTACTCGAAATCGAAAGGCGTTGATCGAAAGCCGTTGATTCCGAGGACCTTTTCTCGAATCTTCCCGGCCAGTAAGTTAAAGACAATCGACTATCTCGCGTGCTACGAGGGTAAGACGATGGGCGTGTGGGGGAGACTCCCGTCTTCTGGACCGGCTGAACGAGGGGCATGCCTGGCGGTCAAAGGAAATCGCCTACAGACTCACCCGAAAGCTGCTCAAGCGCATCGGGTGGCATTCTACGATAGTGACCAGCCTGTATTTTAAAGCCGAGCGGATGCAAAAGATCGTTCTCGAACGCTGCGGCGGACTGGTCGATGGCCACGCCGTCAATATTGCCCACCTCGGCGGGCACCGCCCGATCGGCGGCTGCTCGGATAAACGCGCGAAAAAGCCGCCACAACCGTGAGCACGGCCTGCGGCGACCGCACCATCGAATCCACTCCCGACAAATCGACAAGGGACAACTCAGACCAGATCTGAAATGAATTTCCGCTACCTCAAATGATCCTGTCGATCAGCGTGTCCTGCTCTGAATGAACGCCGAGCAACAAACACCCTATGGTTGCTTTACTCCACAAGATGAGAGCTACGGGAGTCCCAATGTCGAAATCAGGATAACGGTCGAGGTCAAATC
>CAZBLJ010000156.1:1641-6806 GCA_964492605.1 uncultured Puniceicoccaceae bacterium | reverse complement strand
GCATCCAACACGCTGACATTGCCAAAGGTCAGATCGACGAGCCCGGTGGCGGGCAATTGTCGATTCGCTTCGCAGCACTCTTCGCGGATTTCCGATAGTTTCATGGCGGTTAGAATTCTTTCAGGCCGTAGGCGGCGTCATTCCAGCGGAGTTCGTTGCGGAAATCGCGCAATCGGGTCTCTTCATCGATGACAAGCAGTTCGAGGTCCGCGATAGCCGCAAAGTCTTCGATCATCTCCAGGGTGAGCGAATAACTGAAAACGGTATGGTGAGCCCCCCCAGCGTGAATCCATGCGGCAGCCCCCGTGGATAGATCAGGGAGCACTTCCCAGAGCACCCGGGCCACCGGTAATTTGGGTAAGGGCTGATGGGGTGCGGTCGCACGCACTTTGCTGGCAATCAACCGGAAGCGGTTTCCCAAATCGACAAGGGACAGGTTCCACGCTTCGCCGGGTTTACCGTCAAAGACCAGGCGGACCGGATCGGCCTTGCCGCCTATGCCCAGAGGATGGATCTCACAACCGGGTTTGTTCGCAGCGATGCTGGGGCAAATTTCCAACATATGTGCGCCCAGACAGCGCATCCCGTCCGGCTCGAAGTGATAGGTGTAGTCCTCCATGAAGGAGGTGCCCGCATCGGCATCAGCACACATCACCTTGACGGCCCGGAGGAGGGCGGCCGTTTTCCAATCGCCCTCGGCACCGAATCCATAACCCTCTGCCATCAGTCGCTGTATGGGCAAACCCGGCAGCTGGTCCAGACCGTGAAGATCCTCGAACGTATCCGTGAGCGCCGAGAAACCACCCCCTTCGAGAAAAGAACGCAGTCCGAGTTCAATCCTGGCCGCCGTACGCAAAGAATCGTGCCGCTCTCCTCCCTTGGCCAGCTCCGGGGCGAGACCGTATTCCTCGGCATAGGTCGAGCAAAGTGCATCGATGTCCGCATCGTCCTGGCTCTCAATCACGGCGACCAGATCGCCGACACCGTAGGTGTTGGTCGCAACGCCCAGCTTCAGTTCCGCTTCCACCTTGTCGCCCTCAGTCACCGCAACATTGCGCATGTTATCACCAAAACGGGCGACCTTCATCGTCTGCAAGGCAGCCCATCCGGTCGCCGCCCTCGTCCAGGAAGCGAGCTGACTGCGCACCTGCGGCGACTCCCAATGTCCCACGATTACCTTCCGCTCACGCCGCAGTCGGCTGAGCATGAATCCGAACTCGCGTCCTCCATGGGCAGACTGGTTCAGGTTCATGAAATCCATGTCAATGTCGCCCCAGGGGATATCCCGGTTGAATTGGGTATGCAGGTGGCAAATCGGCTTCTGCAGCGTTTTCAACCCGCCGATCCACATCTTTGCCGGAGAAAAGGTGTGCATCCAGCAGATCAAGCCAAGACATTCAGGTGCCTGATTGGCCTCCAGGCAGCGGCTCCGTACCTCCTCCGGCGTTGTAACAATCGGCTTGAACACGACGTTCGCCGGAATCCCGTCTTCGTCATTGAGCGCCCGGGCGATCGTTTCCGCATTTGCGGCCACCTGCTTGAGAGGTTCCGGCCCATAAAGGTGTTGGCTTCCGGTAATGAACCAGAGTTCGCTTGGAGGTGATTGATTCATAGGTATGTCGAGGTCGAAAGGGAATTGAATGGGCTTAGCCGTTTTCCTTGATCGTGAGCAGGTCCTTCATCACCAGACCGAGATCGGAATGGCGAACTCCACCGAAATTGTCGTGGAGCTGCTGATAGAGCGCAAAGAGGCGGTTGTAAGTCGCGTGAGACCGGGCGTCTGGGCGATAGATCTTCTCCTTGACACCGGTCATCGCCGATTGGGCAGATTCGAAGTCGGCATGACCCCCTTTTTCCGGCCCAGCCAGAACGGAGGCGGCGAGTGCCGCCCCGAGGGCGCAACTTTGGCTGGCGCGGGAAACCGCCATTTCGCGCCCCGTCACGTCGGCGTAAATCTGCATCAGCATGGGATTCTTTTCAGCAATGCCCCCGGCGCAAACGATACGCTTTACCGGAACTCCGTATTTCTCAATCCGCTCCAGAATCACGCGGGCACCGAAGGCCGTTGCCTCGATCAGCGCCCGATAAACCTCGGCGCGCGTGGTGCGCAGGGTTTGCCCGAGAATCAGCCCGGTCAGGCGCTGGTCGACCAGGACCGTTCGGTTGCCATTGTTCCAATCGAGTGCCAACAGTCCATTTTGGCCGGGACGCAGGCTGGCCGCTTCCCCGGTCAACTCAGCATGGAGGGCGGCATCACCCCCACAGATGCCCTCCACCCACCATTTGAAGAGATCACCGACGGCGGATTGCCCCGCTTCGATACCGTAATAACCGGGCAAAATCGAGCCGCGGACGATGCCGCAAATCCCGGGAATATCTTCAAGAACCTTCGAACCCCGGACCACCGCGCAGTCGCATGTGGAGGTGCCGATGACCTTCACCAGCGTGCCCTCCTCCACCCCGCAGCCAATGGCACCGTAATGGACGTCGAACTCGCCAATCGCAATGGGGAGACCCGGCCTCAGGCCGAGTTTCTCCGCCCAGTCCGGGCTGAGCGTGCCCGCCGCCGTATCCGCTCCATAAGCCTTTTCATAGAGACGGTCGCGCAGCTCCGCCATTTTCGGGTCGAGCATCGCCAAAAACTCTTTGTCCGGTAGCCCTCCCCAGTCCTCCGCGTAGAATGCCTTGTGCCCGGCGGCGCAGACACCCCGTTTGACCTGGGTGGGATCTGTAACGCCAGCCAGGAGGGATGGTACCCAATCCGCGAGTTCCACCCACGAGTAAGCCGCATCAAACACCTCCGGCGCCACTTTCAAGCAGCGCCATATCTTGCTCCACCACCACTCCGACGAGTAAACATTCCCGGTCTTGGCAATATATTGCGGACGGTTTTTCCGGGCCAGTTCAGTGATCTCCGAGGCCTCTTGATGACTGGTATGGTCCTTCCATAGCCAGCACTGCGCATGGAGGTTTTCCCTGAACTCCGGCAAGATGCCCAGAGCCCGGTTTTGCGAATCCACGGGAATCGGACTTGAACCAGTGGTATCCACACCGATTCCAATAATCTTTTCGGCGGAAAAGTCGTCGACCTTCTCAGAGGCCAGACGAATCGCTTGCAGGACACTCGTCTCCAACCCCTGAATGGTATCCCCCGGATGCTGGCGGGCCAGGTGAGCATCTCCGCTGTCCATCAAAACCCCCTGGTCGCCTGAGGGATAGTCGAATACCGCCGATGCTGTTTCTTCCCCGTCCGCACAACGCACGATTAGCGCTCGCACCGAATTCGTTCCATAGTCCAAGCCTAGAGTGAACATAATCGTGAGGCTATCATGGTGCCGGCCCGGTAAAAAAGCCTGCGCGGACTTTACTGTAAAACGAAGCCTCTCGCACAGGCATGTCGGTAGCGAAGAATCAGCATCCGTCTTTCGAATGCCGACCGAGGGCCAGACGGTTGTGATCGCGTATCCACCGCTCCACGGGATGAAAATCTTTCGCAGACAACAAATCCACAAAGGTACGGTGCTCCGCATTGGAGACCCGGATATCCTGGCAGCTCGCCGCTTCGTGATTCACATTGCAGAGCCTCTGCCAGTCCTCCCCCACTCTCACCATGGTCCCGACGATCCGCTCCAGCCCGGCATGGCGCGGAAGAGCTTCGTGGAAAGCCCGGTTCAAACGACTCCACCGCCGAATGTCCGAGGTGTCCTCCATCCGCCTGCAAAGATCGCCCATGGCCGCCAGCAGCGACTCATCGACTGCGGAGAGACCGAGACGCGCTCCCGCCAGCTCCGTCGCCTCCAGGAGGGCGAAAATCTCCGCAATCGCCCTGGGCGGAATCTCCGCCACCGTCGCCCCCACATGCGGTCGGACCCGCACGAACCCCTCGCGGGCAAGATGGGAGAGTGCCTCCCGCACCGGAATCGAACTCATCTGTAAATCCTCCGCTACCCCATCGATCACAATCCGCGCGCCCGGCGCAAGTTCCCCGCTCATAATGCGATCACGCAGGTAGCCATAAGCCAATTCCTGTTTCGTCAACAAGCTGGGGATTTTTTCAGGCATGATATCGTCATCCTGAATTGACAAACCTCCCAAAGCAATCATATATGATATGCGATGATTGATTTTCGAACCCCTCCCGCATTGGAATCGCTACGCCCTTCTCTAGAGCGCCTCTTTGAGCTGGCGGTGGCCAAGGTAGCCCTGATTGACCAATCCTACGACGAATCAAAAGGTTCTCCCGTTTACACGATCCATGGAGAATACACAACGCGGGGATGGACCGAGTGGACGGAGGGCTTCCGGTATGGGATCGGCATCCTCGCCTTTGACGCCACCGGCGACGAAGCCTCGCTGGCATCGGGACGGGAGAAAACCGTCGAGCGGATGGCCACCCATGTGAGCCACACCGGCGTGCACGACCACGGGTTCAACAATCTTTCAACCTACGGCAACTTGCGCCGTCTCATGCTGGAGGACCGTTTGCCGGAGAACGAATGGGAACGCCATTTCTACGAACTGGCGCTGAAAGTGTCCGGCGCGGTACAGGCCGCACGCTGGTCGCAGCGTCAGGGCGGTGGCTACATGTATTCCTTCAACGGACCGCATTCGCTCTTCGTCGATACGATTCGCTCCTGCCGCATTCTCATGGAGGCACACCGACTGGGCCACCACCTGATGGGCGAAGGGGACCGTGCCATCAGCCTGCTGGGGCGGGCACTGGAGCACATCGAATCAACGGCACTCTTCAATGTCTATTACGGCAAAGGACGCGACCGTTACGACGTCCGGGGCCGCACCTGCCACGAGGCGATCTTCAATACGAACGACGGGGCCTTCCGCTGTCCGAACGCACAGCAGGGCTATTCTGGATTCACCACCTGGACGCGCGGACAATCCTGGGCCGTGGTGGGATTCGCCGAAGAACTGGAATGCCTGGACGCTATGGATGCAGCCGAGTTCGAACCCTTCGGCGGAAAAGAAAAATGGGAAACCCTCATGCTCAACGCGGCCCGCGCCGTGGCCGACAACTTCATCGAGAATACCCCGACCGACGGCATCAGTTACTGGGATCAGGGCGCCCCCAACCTCTACAAACTTGGTGATTACGCAGACAAACCCGCGGACCCCTTCAACGCCTACGAACCGGTGGACAGCACAGCGTC
>CAZBLJ010000156.1:0-1541 GCA_964492605.1 uncultured Puniceicoccaceae bacterium | reverse complement strand
CGATTGGGATAGGGATTACGATTTGGATTACGATTACGAATAAGATTACGATTACGATGTTTAAGACCGGACTTACCTCCATCACCTTTCGCAAGCTGAGCGTAACTGACGTTATCGGGACCGCGAAGGGAGCCAGACTCGACGGGATTGAGTGGGGCAGCGACGTGCATCTCCCGCCGGGTGACACGGGCCTCGCCGAAGCAATTCGCCGGGAAACCGAGGCAGCGGGACTATCCTGCCCTTCCTACGGTTCCTATTTCCGATGCGATGGCGAATCGGGCGACTTTCTTCCTTACCTGGAAACCGCCGTTGCCCTGGGTGCATCGGTGATTCGGGTTTGGGCCGGAAGAAAAGGCTCGGAAGAAGCGAGCCCGGAATACCGCCGTGAAGTGGTGGAGACCCTACAAAACATCGTGGAGATGGCCGCAGGGAAAGGGGTCGGGATCGGACTCGAATATCATGGAGGAACCCTCACAGATACCCAAAGTTCGGCGCATCAACTGCTGTCGGAGGTCGGCCTTTCCGATTTGAAGCTCTATTGGCAACCGCGCAACAACAGCACCATCGATCAAAACCTGAACGAACTGGAGGCCGCCCTCCCCTACCTTTCTCATCTTCACGCATTCCACTGGGGACCCGGAGGGTTCAAGGATCGCCGTCCCTTTGCCGATGGCACGGACGACTGGCTCCACTACCTGCGACTCGCCTCCAAAGCCAGCGGCGAGCGATACATCCACTTCGAATTCACACGAGAGGACTCCCCGGAGTCTCTGCTGGAGGATGCCGCCGCCTTGCACGATCTGATGGAAAAAATCCAATGACAAATTCCATTTCCAGACCATGAATGACCTAAGAAAGTGTGCCATCCACACCATGACAACCAAACCATGGGACTTGGCCACCGCCTGTGCCAAATATTCGGCTGCCGGCATTCGGGGAGTCGGAGTTTGGCGCCAATGGCTGGAGGGGCACCCTCTGAAAATATCCCGCAAGATCCTCGATGATTCCGGCATGACTGCCGTATCGCTCGTGCGCGGCGGTTTTTTTGTCGGTCAAACCGAAGAGGAGCGCAGAAAGGCCATCGATGAGAACAAGTGCTGTCTGGACGAAGCCGCTGCGATCGGAGCGGACCAAGTCGTGCTCGTGTGTGGGGCTGTACCCGGCATCCCGCTGGCGGAGGCACGCCAGCAGATCACCGAGGGCATAGCCGCCTGCGTGGACCATGCATCCCGACTCGGAGTGAAGCTGGCCATCGAGCCACTGCACCCAATGTACGCCGGAGATCGAAGTGCGGTTAACACCATCGGACAAGCCAACGACATTATCGACCAGACCGGCCCGGAATGGGTCGGCATCGCCGCCGATGTTTACCACATCTGGTGGGATCCGGATTTGGAAGAGGAAGTCGCCCGGGCGGGAAAGCGCATCTGCGGCTTCCACGTCTGCGACTGGCTCACCCCAACCAACGACCTCCTCAACGACCGCGGGCTGATGGGCGAAGGCTGCATCGACAACCGCGGCATTCGGCAAATGGTCGAAAA
>CAZBLJ010000155.1:0-6826 GCA_964492605.1 uncultured Puniceicoccaceae bacterium | reverse complement strand
CTGCCCGGTGAGACTCCGGATCGTTGTGGAGCCTGAACGGCGGGAGGAATCGTAATCGAAGGGGGGATGAATCCTTTGGACAGGCGGGCTCGTTTCCTTCAGTATTCCCCATGATGGAAAAGCCGAAGGTCTCTGTTCTTGGATTGGGAATTATCGGGTCGATCTGGGCCCGGCATTATCGGGATGAGGGGGTGCTGGCGGCTTGCTGGAACCGAACGCCGAAGCCGGATGAGGACGGATGGGTGGACGATCCGGTCGAGGCCGTGGAAGCGGCGGACATCGTCCATCTGTGCGTTTATGATCCTTCCTCTGTCGATGAGGTGCTGCATCGGATCCTTTCCTCGTTGAAGGAAGGGAAGACGGTGGTCCAGTCCTCCACGATCGATCCGGTTTCGGCGGAGAGGTTTGCCGCCTCGGTTCGGGAGACGGGTGCGCGGTATGTGGAAGCTCCGTTTACCGGGAGCAAGCCTGCGGCTGAAAAGCGTCAAACGGTCTTTTACCTGGGCGGTCATTCGGAGGATCTGGATCATGTGGAACCTGCTCTCTCCCCGATCTCCCGCAAGCGGTTCCGCTTCGAGACCCCGAAACAGGCGGCTACGATCAAGCTGGCGATGAACCTCCAGATCTCGGCGATTACCGAGGCGCTTTGCGAGGGGGTCAGCTGGGCGACGGATGCCGGTCTGAGGGAGGAGCAGGTTTTCGACGTTCTGCGCGAGAACGTTGCCTGGTCGGGTCTTGCGGAGTTGAAGGAGCCGAAAGTCCGGAACAAGGACTATTCCCCGCAGTTTTCGATCCGGAACATGCATAAGGATATGCGCCTGGCGGCCGGGTCCTGTCCCGTCGATTTGCCGATGTTGCCTTTGGTGAAGGAGCGTTTGCGGATGGCGGAAGACGCCGGGTTCGGTGATGACGACTTTATCTCCCTGATCCGTCTGCTGGGGTGATCGAGCGGCGATTCAATGGCGGACGGGAGCCCGTCCTTCGCTCCCTCCTCTCGTTTATCCGGGAAACGGCGTCGGACCATCCGTTCGATCTTTCGGGGTTCGGGATCCTGGTGCCGACTCGAAATGTGGGCCGACGGCTGCGGACGGTTCTCGCCGGGCAGGCGGGGCGGGAAGGCAGGGCTCTGCTGAGTCCGCGGATTTTTACGCCGGGCTCCTTGTTTCCTTCCCTGGCGGGCGAGACGGAGGCGGCTTCTCGGGCCGCGCGGATTGTTGCGGCGACGCAGGCGATCGAACGGTTGCGCGAGGAAACCCGGGTGGCCGCCTTCGGGGAGAGCCCTGCGACGCAAATGAATGACCGGCTCCAGTTGGCCCGGTTTTTTCTCGAGACCCGTTCCACGCTCGGGGAAGGGGCGCTCGATGTGACTGCGGTTGCGGGCGATCCCAGGGCGGGCGACCGGGAGCGCTGGGCCGCGCTTGCGCAGTGTGAAAAGATCTACCGCCGGGAGTTGAAGCGGTTGGATCTGGAGGATCCCGATGATCTGGCCGCGCGGATCGTTCGCGACCCGGGTGCCTGGTTCGGAGGAGAACGTTTCGTCGTCGCCGGTGTGCCGGATTTTCCTCCACGGGTCTGCCGCTTTCTGGAGAACCTGTCGGCTACGATGCCGATCGATATTCTGGTGCTGGCGGCCCTCGAAGAGTCGGACCGGTTCGATTCTTTCGGCCGCCCCGACGGCGAGGTCTTCCGGACGGCCCCCGTCGAGGTTCCCGCCGGGGCCCTCCGCGTGAACCGCGACGTGGGAGAGGCGCTTTCGGCGGTGGCGGATCGGCTGGAGCGGTTCCCGGACTCGAGATCGGCTTGCGTATGCGGGGTGGGGAGGCCCGAATCGGCAACGACGCTGTCCTTCGAATTGAAATCCCGCGGGATGCGCGCCCATGATCCGGCGGGTGTTCCGTTTGCGGCTTCTCCGGCGGGGCGATTTCTCCGCGGTCTGGCCGGGATTTGCTACGGGGAGGAGATCGATGACGGGGTCTCCTGGTTCCGCGATCCTTTTGTCGCCCGGTGGATGAGGGAGACGGGTTCCGGGCGGGAGGCCGGTGCGGAACGGGAGGAATGGATTCGGGAAGCCGACGGAATCCAGGAAGAGGTCCTGCCCTCGGGGATTGCCGGGTTTTTGGAAATTTTGGCCGGGCGGGGGAAATCCGCTGTTTTTGCAAAGACCCTGAAACTCAGGCGTCTGGCGGAGAAACTCGACGATCCTTTCGATCTGTTTTTGCAAAAAGGGGCCTCTCCGTTGCTGGCGGAAGTCCGGGGTTCGGAAGGGGTGGAGGAGTTTGCGGACCGGTTTCACGAGATCCGGGAAACGGGATGGGCGTCGGACGGGATGAAACGGGAGGAGCGGATTTCGTTTTTCCTCTGGGCGGTGGATGAGGCGATGGACTTCCCCGTGTATCCGGAAAAGTCCGACGGGGGGATCGATGTGTTGGGTTGGTTGGAGCTGCTTTGGGACGAACGCCCCTGGTTGCAGATCCCGGATCTTTACGACGGGTCCATCCCGTCCGTGGTCGGTGCCCATCCGTTGATTCCCGAGGGGCTCCGGGAGGATCTCGGGTTGCCCGGCAGGCGGAGCCGCGACGCGCGGGACGCGTATATCCTGGCAGCACTTTGCCGACTGCGGGAGGAGGACGGAAGGGTCGATCTGCACGTCCCCGCGCGCGACGCGGAGGGCAGGGTGGTGCAGCCCTCGCGGCTCCTTTATTTCACGGAGTTGGAGGATCTGCCGGAACGCGTGAAGCAGTTGACCCTGGATCCGCCGGCCCCGGAAGCCGGGGCAAGCGCGCGAAAGCCGCGGATTGTGGCGGCATCGGACGGAAGGGTGGGACGATGGATGGAGGAGCTGGAGCAGGTGAGCGTTACGGACTTCTCCTCCTATATCCGATGCCCGTTTACGTTCTTTCTCGAGCGGGTGGCGGGCTATGAGGGAGTCGAGCCGGATCGGTTGGAAATGGATGCGCGCCGTTTCGGGACCGGAGTCCATGCGGTTCTCCAGGATCTGGATGAAGACGGGGATCTGAACTGGAATCGGCTGGACCTCGTGGAGAAGGAGGCGGCCGACAGGCTGGAACGATGGTTCGGGCGGACTTTCGGGAAGAGGCCGGGACTCCTGCTGCAACTGCAATACGAGGCGCTCTGGCGGCGGGTGCGGGCGGCCGCCCGGATCCGGTTCGAGGCACGCGCGGAAGGATGGGCGCCGGTGAGAGTCGAATGGGGCTTCGGCGACGAGGTGGATCTGGTGCTGGAGGGCATCCGGCTTCGCGGGAAGATCGATCTGTTGGAAGAGCGGGGCGAGGAGATCCGGATCGTGGATTACAAGACCTCGGACAAGCCGACTTCACCCCTGGATGCGCACCGGAAGCGACTGTCCGGGCGGGGAGGATTTCAGCCTGCGGAGTTGTTTCCGTTCCCGGGAGAGGCTTCGGCCGGGTGGACGAATCTCCAGCTCCCGCTTTACGCCGCGGCGGTTCGGAAGTGCTATCCCGGTCGCCCGCTGCGGGTGGCTTACGGGCAGCTTCCGCGCGCGCTGGGCGAATCCCGCCTGGAGGAGTGGCCGGAGTTTGGCGGGGAGGTGATCGAGTCCGCCCTCGAGACGGCGGGCAGGGTGATTCGTCTATGGAGGCAGAAAGGTTTTTGGCCGCCGGTGTATGCGAATTTCCGAAAATCCGACGCGTATGGGTGGTCCGGGCCTGCGGGAGATGCGGCATGGGCGCAAGGGGAGTTGATGGATCTGTCCCGATGGCAGGAAGGAGGGCCGGAAGCTTGAAACCACCTCCCGACCATTTGTTGATTCGTGCCGCGGCCGGTTCGGGGAAGACGTACCGGCTGGTGCGGAGGCTGATCGGGCTTCTCGCCGACGGGGCGGCCCCGGAGTCGGTTCTGGCGGCGACCTTTTCCCGGAAAGCCGCGGGGGAGTTTCGCACCAAGTTGCTGAGGGCTCTGGCGACGGCGGTGGACGCACCCTCCGAGGCGGAGAAACTGGCCGACGAGATCGGTCGGGATGACTGGGATGGGGCTCGTTTTCGGGAGTTGCTGGCGGGTCTCGTGCGGGACCCGGAGGCCTTGCGGCTCTCGACGATCGACGCGTTCTTTCTGGAATTGGTCGGATTGTTCCGTCTCGAGTTCGGACTCGGGTCGGAATTGAGTTTGGCGGCGGAGACGGCGGACGAGTATGAACTGCGGGAGTTGCTGCGCCGGATTTTTTCGGAGGCGGGGGACGATGTGCGGCAGGCCTTGTTTCATTTGATCGAGGAGGATCGCAGCGAGGATGCCCGGCGCGGATTTCAGACGGTGGTCGAGACCTGGATCGAGAACGCTCTGGCCCTCTACCGGGCAGCGCCGGACGATTCGGTATGGGGACGGTTACCGGAAGGGGTGCCGTCGGAGGCGGTTTCACCCGAGGAGTGGAAGGCGGCCGTCCGGAGATTCGCCGCAGTGATCCGGGAGGAGCCGCCGCCGCCCGGTTGGGAGGAGGCGCTCCCGGAGCTGATCGAAGCGTTCGACCTGTGGGACTTTTCACCCGAACCGCCCAGGGGAACCGCAAATTGGATCAAGGCCGGTGCCGTTGACACGGAAAAACTCCTTGCCGGGAAAAAGTATTTCCAACCGAGGGGGGCGAAGCGTTTGACCCTCTCGGAGGAGGCCGGTCGCGCCCTGGTGGATCTTGCGCAGGTCTTCCATCGCCAGGTCGTTTACCTGGCGGTGCAAAACACGAAATCCGCCCATGCGTTTCTTCGCATGTATCACGGCGAGTATGAACGGAGACGGTTGCGGCGGGGACGAATCCGGTTTGCCGATCTACCGTTCCTGCTGCGCGCCCTCGGGACCGTGGAAGGAGCGGTTCTCTCCTACCGGATCGACGCGAGTATCAAGCACTGGTTGCTGGACGAGTTCCAGGATACGAGCCGGGGCCAGTGGCGGGTGCTCGAACCGTTCGTGGAAGAGCTTTTCTACGATGCGGAGGACCGTCGCAGTTTCTTCTGCGTGGGCGATCCCAAGCAGGCGATCTACGGATGGCGGGAGGGAGACAGCCGGTTGTTCGAAGAAATTCGGTGCCACTACGAGCGGTTCGAGCCGCGACCGTTAAAGTCCGAATCGCAGTCGGTGACCTACCGGTGCGCGCCGGCGATCGTCGATTTCGTGAACCGGATGTTCGGGAATGCGGAAGGGTTTCCCGACGAGATGGACCGGGGGGTGGCGACGCGGTGGTGCGAGGGATGGGAGGACCACCGGTCGGCCCGCTCGGATGCACCGGGCCGGGTCACCATCCGGGTGGCGGAGGATAAGGAGAGCCGGAGCGGCGATCTGGTTCGTTTTCTCGAGGAAAGGAAACCGTGGGAGAGCGGACGGAAGGCTGCGGTCCTGTGCCGCCGCAACCGGGAGGCGAACGAAATCGTCGCCCTTCTCCGCAAGAACCGGATTCCCACCGTTCGGGACGGAGCCTTGCAGGTTGCGGCGGATTTTACGGTCGGCCGGATCCTTCACGGGATTTTCCGCGTGCTTCTTCATCCGGGAGACGGGCTGGCGCTCGGTTTTCTGCGGGATGCGGAGGCGGCCTCCGCGGTGGAAACGTTTCTCGGCGGCGCGATCTCGGTCGAGCGGATCCGCGGGAAGTGGGAGCGGGAATCGCCGGAGGCGTTTCTTTCGGAACTGGGCCGGGTGCTTTCGGAAGCGGGATGGATGGACGCTTCCGAGCAGAGATGTCTCCGGTATGTGCATACGCTGGTTTCCGGGATCCGTTCGACCGCGCAGGGGAGTCTGTCCCGCCTGGAACGGGCGGTTGCGGAGGCGCGGCTCGAGGATGCCGGGGCGGAACGGAGTGTCCAGGTGTTGACGATTCACCGTTCGAAGGGCCTCGAGTTCGACATGGTGTTGCTGCCGGATTTGGATGGAAGCGGGGCGGGAGGAGGCGGCCGAAAGTTCTGGACGCGTTCGGACCCCGGCGGAATCAATGCCGTACTGGAGGCCGTGAAGAGTGAAACTTGCGAAGCCTTTCCCCCGCTGGGCCGATGGGCGGAGGAGGAGAAGAGGGACTCATTGTTTGAAGATCTGTGCGTTCATTACGTGGCCTTCACCCGTGCGGCCGAGGAGTTGCATTTGTTTTTGGGTCCGCGGAAGGGGACCTCGAAGACCGGGATCCATTACTGGATCGGGAACGCCCTGGGAATCGAAGGGGAGGATGCGGGAGTGGTTTTCGAGGAAGGACGGGAAGCGGCACCGAAAACGAAAGAGACGGAAAGGGTTCGTCCGAAGGAGGAACCGCCTCCGGTGAGCGGAGCGGCGGACACGGGCCCTCCGCCCCGGTTGTTTGCCGCTGGAGAGGAGGGAGATGCCGGAGATTTCGGTTCGGCGCTCTTTTCGTCCGGACGGGGTGAGCGGCTGCAGGTGGGAAGGCGGGTGCACCGGCTTCTTGCGGGGATGGAATGGCCGTCCGACCAGCCCTTCTCCCGTACGGAAGGAGAGGCCGGGGAGATCCTGCAGCAGGCGATGACGAGTGCGGAGATTCGGAGCTTGCTGAGCGCGCCGCCGGGATCGAAAGTTTCCGTGTGGCGGGAGCGGGCCTTCGACGCCTTGGTGGACGGGGCCTGGGTTTCCGGCGTGTTCGACCGGGTGCATCTCCCGGAGGATGGACCTCCCGTGATCCTGGATTACAAAACGGATGCGGAGATCTCGGGGAGCATTCCGGAGGGCCATCGCCATCAGATGGCGATTTACCGGAAAGCCCTGGCGTTGATTCTGGGGAAAGATCCGGCGGAGATCGAGGCGAAGCTGGTATATTTGCGGGCCGGAATCGTGGTCGAGGTCTAGGGAGGGCGGCTGTCCCAGCCGC
>CAZBLJ010000154.1:0-6827 GCA_964492605.1 uncultured Puniceicoccaceae bacterium | reverse complement strand
CCGGGTTCGCTCACGGAGGTCGTTGACAAACCGTCCCTCGCTTCAAAGGGTGGAAGCTGGTTTATCCCCTTAACGTCGACTCTTTCGCATGACCACCCTCCTGATTGCCGTGGGCGCTTTTGTCCTCTACTTTGTGGCGTACCACACCTATGGCCGGTGGCTGGCCCGCAAGATCTTCAAGCTGGATCCGGCTGCACCGGTGCCAAGCGTCTCGTTGGAGGACGGGAGCGACTACGTGCCGAGCCGGAAAGGCGTGGTCTTCGGGCACCATTTTACCTCGATCGCGGGGACGGGGCCGATCGTCGGACCCGCCCTGGGTGTAATCTGGGGATGGGTTCCGGCACTGGTCTGGGTGCTGGTCGGCTCGATTTTCATCGGAGCGGTTCATGATTTCGGGTCGCTCATCATATCGATGCGGAACCGGGGGCAGACGGTCGGAGAGATTGCAGGCCGGATGCTGGCACCGAGGGCGCGGTTGTTGTTTCTCGGGATTCTCTTCCTGGCGCTAACCATCGTATTGGCGATTTTCGGGCTGGTCATTGCCGCCGTCTTTCGGACCTATCCGAGCGCCATTTTTCCCTGTCTGGTCCAGATTCCACTGGCGGTCGTGATCGGCCTCGCCCTTCACCGCAGGGGGTTCGGGCTACTGCTGCCGAGCCTCATCGCGCTCGGGACGATGTATCTGACCGTCTATTACGGGGACGTTGGCTTCCTCAAGGGTTTCAATGAAACGCTGGCGTCGATGAACACCATCACCTGGGTGGTCGTGCTGCTTGCCTACTCCTACGTGGCTTCGGTTCTCCCGGTATGGACGCTTCTGCAACCACGCGATTACATCAATAGCCTCCAGCTCCTCAGCGCCCTGGTCCTGATCCTGATCGGTCTTGTGGTGGCCGCCTTTATGGGCGGGGCGCCGGTGGGAGGCGAATCGGTCCGGCCGGAATTGGCGATTTCGGCTCCGGCGTTTCGACTTTCCGTCGAGGGGGCTCCCTCTATTTTTCCGTTCCTCTTCATCACCATAGCCTGCGGGGCGATTTCCGGATTCCACTGCCTGGTGTCCTCGGGTACCTCCTCGAAACAGGTGCGATCCGAGAACGATGCGAAACTGATCGGGTACGGGTCGATGCTCACCGAAGGGTTCCTGGCCACGCTGGTCATCCTTGCCTGCGTGGCGGGGCTGGGTATGGGGATTCCCAAGGTCCTCGGCGATCCGGGTTCGGCCATGATCACGGGAGAGGAGGCTTATATGGCCCGCTATGCCACGTGGGAGGGTGCCCAGGGGCTTTCGGCCAAAGTGGGGGCGTTCGTGGACGGGGCGGGAAATTTTATCGAATCCCTCGGGATTTCCTCGGCCTTTGCGGTGTCCCTGATGGGGGTGTTCGTCGCCTCCTTTGCCGCGACCACCCTGGACACGGCGACGCGCTTGCAGCGTTATGTGGTGCAGGAACTCGGTGGGGCGCTCAGGGTGAAGCCCTTGCAGGGAAAACACGGCGCGACCTTCTTTGCCGTGTTTCTGGCGGCGGTGATTGCGGCGATTCCGATGCCCGGAAAGGAGTGGACCCTGGAAACAGCGGGAACCGGCGGTCTCATTCTGTGGCCGCTGTTCGGGGCGACCAATCAGCTGTTGGGCGGCTTCGCTTTTCTGGTCATCCTCTTTTGGTTGCGTCGGCGCAATTTGCCGATGGGTTTCGCGCTGATTCCCGCCTCCATCATGTTGGTTCTCCCCGCTCTGGCTATGGGGATCGAACTCTTCCGTTTCGGTGGCTGGATTTACCGGGACCAATGGGTGGTGGTGGTGATCGCGATCGCCACGCTGGTCCTCGAGGCGTGGATGATTACCGAGGCCCTGGCGGTTTGGAAAAAATCAAAAGGGATCCCGGAGCTGCAACCCCCTCCCCTGGTCGCCGGAAGCACGGAGTCGCGTTCCTGACGCTTCGGAGTGCTTTCTCGGGCGAATTCGCCTTTGCCGCGTTGCCATTCGGCCCGGTCTTCGAATGATGCGAGTCTATGAAAGAACGTTCGGAGCCGCTCGGGACCTTCGGTTGGCACAACGCCACCCAGTTCACCGGTGCCCTGAACGACAACCTGTTCAAGTTGCTGATCATTTATGCGCTGGCGACCGCCTGGCCGGATAAGGCAGCCGATACGACGCTGGCGATTGTCGGGATCATTTTTGCGATTCCTTTCCTTCTGTTTCTGGGCGCCGGAGGGATCTTGGCGGATCGTTTCGCGAAGAATCGGGTGGTGCGCGGCGTGAAGCTCCTGGAGATCACGGTCATGGGCTTCGGGGTGGTCTCCCTTTTCAGCGGCTCCGGGATGATGATGGTGGCGACGATGTTCCTGATGTCGACGCAGAGTGCTCTGTTCGGGCCGAGCAAGTACGGGATCATCCCCGAGCTGGTGGGGAACGAGGGCATCTCCCGTGCCAACAGCTATCTTCAGTCGGCTACCTATGCGGCAATCATTCTCGGGACGGTCCTGGCCCCGGAGATCAGCCTGTGGTTGGGCGGAAACTACGGCCTGGCTTCGGTGACCTGCCTGGTCGTGGCGGTGACCGGCTACCTCTGCGCCCGCAGGATCGCGCCGACCCCTCCGAGCGGTGGGACCCGAAAGTTGTCGAACCTCTTCTACCGCGACCTGCTGACCAGTCTGCGGGAGGTGAATCGCGACAGCTATCTGGCCATGGCCATCTACGGCTCCGCCCTCTTCTCGATGGTGGGCGCTTACGTGCAGATGAATTTTCTGGCCTACGGCGAAACGGCGTTGGGTCTGGGGAGGGAGGAAGCGACGAGGCTGTTTTTCGTGACCGCTATCGGAATCGGGGCGGGGGCCCTCCTGGCGGGTCGGCTCAGTCGCCGGTCCATCGAATTCGGGATCGTTCCGGTCGGGACCGGCTTGATGGCGCTGAGCTGTGCCATGATCTTCACGGTCGATGCGGGCGACGGGGCCTGGGTGGCGGCCTTCTGGGGCTTTCTGATGGGCGTCGGAGCGGGGCTGTTTCTCGTGCCGGTCGAATCCTTCGTTCAATACCGTAGTCCACCCGAACGGAGAGGGGGTATCGTCGCCGCCAATGCGTGGTTGAGCTGGGTGGGGGTGCTTTCGGGAGCGGTTCTGCTTTTCCTCAATTCGAGCGTGTTCGGGCTTTCTCCGGCCGAGGGTTTTCTGTTCCTGGCCGGCCTGCTCGTCGTTTTAACGGGCGTTGGGTTCGTGGTGCTTCCGGATTTTTTCGGGCGCTTCTTTATTTTTCTCGTGGCACGCGGGTTCTACCGGTTGCGCTCTTCGGGGCTGGAAAACGTTCCCGCCCACGGTCCGGCGCTATTGGTCTCGAACCATGCGAGCTTCATGGACTGGCTCTGGATTCTCGCCCTGCAACCGCGGCGGGTGCGCTTCCTCGTTTCGAGGATTTACATCGAAGAGCGCGGTCCGCTGCTGCGGTGGATTTTGCGGGTCGGCAAGGTGATTCCGGTGAGCGAAACGGACGGCCCCAAAGTTTTGCTGCGGGCGATCGGCGAGGCCCGTTCGGCCCTCGAGCAGGGAGATCTGGTGGGTCTGTTTCCCGAGGGCCGCTTCACGCGGACCGGTCATCTTCTCCCGTTCCGGCCCGGATTCGAGCGGATCGTCCGGGGAACCGGGGCTCCGATCGTGCCCATGTTCATCCAGGGCGCTTATCGCACCCGCGCCGGGCTCGGGTTGGCGGATAAGCCGAAATTGTTCAGCATGGCCGATTTTCGGCGGTCGATTCATGTGACTGCGGGTCCCCCGTTGGAAGAACAACCGGATCTCGCGGGGCGCGCACGCGGGGCGATCGAGCGATGCGCGGTAGAAGCCTACCGGGAGGCGGCCTTGGGAAAGGAACGGTTGCAGTCGGTTCCCGGCGATGGAGGGCGGGCTTCGGACGCCCGAAAGCCGGAGGCCGAAGCGATGGAATCCGTGCCGGAAGACCGGCTTCCCGCCGGGCGGAGGGTCTGCCTGGCTCGGGCGATGGCGCTGGAGGAGATTCTTCGGTTGCGGAAATCGGACCGCCTTCTGGTTCGGCTGCCGCCCTCCCACCCGGCTTTCGAGCTGTTTTTCCGCTGGCTCCCGTCCATTTCCGGGATCGAGGTCGTCTCGGATGGGGATGAGGCCTCCGAAGAACGACCTCCGACCCTGCTGGTGGCGGACCGGCAAACGGATCTCGGTGATCCCTTCTTTCGGGACCTCCGCTGGGCGGGATGTTTCGGTTCGGAAGCGGCGGACACTCCGGGCTGGTTCCGCGGATGGGCGCTGCCGACGCCGCAAGGAGGGCCGGTGGTAGCCGTGAACGTGACGGATGCGGATTTGGACGGATTTCGCCAGCCCGGTCATCGCGCCGGATCCGTCGGTCGAATCCTGCCCGGTGTAGCCGTTCGAATCGGTCGGGGGGAAACTCTCGAGATTCTCGACCCGGAGACCGGTCAATGGCGTGACTCGGGCCGGTCCGGGCGCTTCGATGAGGGCGGGTTTTTGTTTCTCGAGTAATTTCGTTGGGGCGAAGCGTTCCCGTTCCTGGCGAACTCAGCCTCCCAGATCCTTTTCCAACCGCTCCCGGATCCGCCGGGCGGCCCGACCGTCGCCGTAGGGGTTGCGGAGTTCGCTGCGGCGGCGGTATTCCGTCTCGTCGGAGAGGAGGCGGGTGGCCTCCGGGATGATGCGGTCGGGGTCGGTGCCGACGAGACGGCAGGTGCCGGCTTCGACTCCCTCGGGGCGCTCGGTCGTCTCGCGCATGACGAGTACCGGTTTCCCAAGGCTGGGGGCCTCTTCCTGCACGCCGCCCGAGTCACTGAGGAGGAAACGGCACCGGCTCATCAGCCAGACGAAATCAAAATAGCCGCAGGGCCTGGCGAGGCAGATGCGCGGATGATCGCCCAGAAGTCGGTTGACCGGTTCCTGCACTTTCGGGTTCAGGTGAACGGGATAGAGAATTCCGAGGTCCGGGAACTTCTCGACCAGGGAGAGAATGGATTGGCAGATGCCCTCGAACCCGGATCCGAACGATTCGCGGCGGTGGCCGGTGACGAGGATCCAGGGTCTGTCCCCGTTCAGAAACTCGTCTTGAAAGGCCTGCGGGATAGCGCAACGCCCGGCGATCTCGACCGCCCCGGTTCCTTTTCGCTCCTGCTTCTCGCGAATCCAGAGAAGGGCGTCGATGACGGTATTTCCGGTCACCTCGCATTGCGATTCGGCAACGGATTCTTTGAGGAGGTTCGCCTTGCTGAATTCGGTGGGGGCGAAACACCAGCGGGCGATCGGGTCGACCAGACGGCGGTTCATTTCCTCCGGCCAGGGGGCGTCGAAATTATAGGTGCGCAGGCCGGCTTCGACGTGGCCGATGGGAATACGTTCGTAGAAGGCCGCCAGGGCCGTTCCCAGGACGGTGGTCGTGTCACCCTGGACGAGAACGGCATCGGGCCGGATCTCCTGCAACGCGCGGGTCGCTCCCTCGACGACCGCTGCGGTGAGGGAGGGAAGGGTCTGCCCCGGACGCATCAGGTCGAGGTCGATGTCGGGCGTAATGCCGAACACGCCGAGGGTCTGATCCATCATCTCGCGGTGTTGGGCGGTGGAGCAGAAGAGGGGTTCCAGGACCGACGACTCCCGCAGGGCGAAATACACCGGTGCCATTTTGACGGCTTCGGGCCGGGTCCCGGCGACTACGAGGATCTTTTGGTTGGCCATTGGAGAGTGCAGGTGAGAGGGACATCCGCAGATTTCGCGGATTTTCGCAGATTCACAAAAAAATGATTTCTCATAGGTTTGCCGGACTTTTGATGAATCTTCGGTGTTGTAAGCTCGGGGTGCCGAAGTTCAACAGGAGAGCTTTGTGAAGCCCTGAAGATTTAAGGTAGTTGAGGACTTGAGATTCCTCCGGTCCCGCAGTTTTCTGCAGCGCCTTGATCTCAACGATAACGGAATCGTAACAAATAAAGTCAGGGCGATACTTGGCGATCTGTTCCCCCTTGTATGAAACCGGGATCTCCGGTTCGCGTTGAAATGGTAAATCTTGTAAAGTGAACTCTTTTTCCAACGCAGCTTGGTACACTAGTTCAAGAAACCCATGGCCGAGTTCTCGGTGGACGGCCATCGCCGCGCCAATAATCGCATAGGTCTCTACATCTTTAACTTTTGAATCTGCGTCCATCTGCGAAATCTGCGGATAGCTTTTACCCCTCGCTGCCCATTTTCTTGCAGGCGCTTCCGAAGGAGATCAGGAAAAAGCCGAGGAAGATCAGGTCGATGCCGAGGAGGATGCCGATCACGTAAACGGAAGTGCCGGGCCATCCGGCCAGAACGATGATCCCGAGGATCAAGGTGACGACGGCGTTCAGGATTCCGAAGCCGGTGCCGGGGACCCCTCTCAGTTGAAGGCAGTAAAAGAGGCGGAACGTGCCGCTGACCAAAAAGAAAATCCCGAGCAGGGCCGTCAGCGCCGCCGCTCCCTGGAACGGATTGATGAGGAAAAGCACCCCGATGACGGCGGACAGGATTCCGGTGAGGAGGGCCAACCACCAATTCTTCGAACCGATCGACCCGAAGGCGGCGAAGATCTGGGCGAGTCCGGCGACCAGCAAGAGCGAGCCGACCAGGATCTCAACCGCGAGGGTGAAGAGGCCGGGAAGGGCGAAGGCGAGGATCCCGAGAATCACGGAGATCACGCCGGCCCGGAAGGTTCCTTTGGCGTGGCGTTTGAGGTTTTCCGGGTTCAATCCCAGCTTTTCGAGAGAGGGCACTTGGGTGTCAGTCATGGGTGGAAGAATGATCTCCCGGGAAAGCGAAAGCAAGAGGAGAGCCTTTGCCGAACGGGTCCGGCC
>CAZBLJ010000153.1:2108-6889 GCA_964492605.1 uncultured Puniceicoccaceae bacterium | reverse complement strand
GGGGCAAAATTCCTGAACAAACTTCTGTTTTCTGCCAGATGAAAGGCCCCTGCCGCATGGTCGCATCGGTCGTTTTTAGTTGATGCCCGGCGTCTCCGGCTCTTTTCTGTGCGCTTATGACGGTTTCTCGATTCCTTTCCACGGCTCTTTTCGCCCTGATGGTTCCTTGTACGGCTGTTCTCACGGCGCAGAACGACCCCGTGCCGGTAGCGGAGGGTTCCACCCTCCAGATGGTTGATTTGCCTCTTCCGGAGGACTATTATCCCAGTCTGAAAACGATTCTCGAGGAAGCCGGGAAGCAGGCCCCTGAATTGGTTCGCGTCGGTATCGACAGGGAGGTGGCCCAACAACGCCTCCGTATCGCCCGCTCCCGCCATTACCCGAGCGTGGGGATCGGCGGAAACCTGGGTTACCGGTTTGTCCAGCGGCAGGGTGAGGATAACGACGGAAGCCTTTCCGGCTCGGTGTCGGTGGGAGTGAACCGGCCTCTTTATTTCTGGGGTGCGGTTTCGGCTGGCATTGAAAAAGGTGAAGTCGATTTCGAAAACAGCCTGCTCCTCACCAAGGAACAATTCCAGACGACCGTGCAGCTTCTCCGGGACGAGTATTTGACGCTCATCCTCAACGAAATGCAGTTGCGCAATCTCCGCCTGCGCAGGAATAACCTTGAGACCCAACTTGCCCGGAAGGAATCGGATTACCGCGTAGGTCGCCTTTCGGAGGAAGAGTACCTTTCCTTCCAGATCGAGCTGGATAGGTCCTTGATCGAGATCGAAGAGCTTGAGGACGAGCGGGATGAGACGCAGGCCTCGTTCATGCGGATCAGCGGTGTGGACGAGCTGCCCACAATTCCTTCGGGCGTGGCGCCCATTGATCTGGACGATCTCGAAAGTCGATTGAGGGGGGATGTCGTCGGGCCGCTTTGGGTGGAACAGACCTTCAATATCCAGCTGAACCGGAACACGATGGAGAAGGTTGCCCTGGATGAAACGATCATCAAGTCCCAGCAACGCCCCAATATCAGTTTCAGCGCCAGTGTCAGCCAGGCACCCGTGAACACGGCGACGGAGAACGATGTGGAAACCATCCGCTGGTTTGCCGGACTGTCGGTGAGCTGGAACGTCTTCGACGGATTCGCGACACAAGCGAGCCGTCGGATCAATCTCCTCGAACGTCGGCGCCTTCAGAGTCAGATCCGCACGAACATCGAGGTGCTGAACGAGGAGAAAAACTCCCTCGAAAACGAGCTTTTCGTCATGATTCGCAAGCAGCGCCTGGCCGAAAGGCGTTTCGAACTGGATTCGCGGATTTACTCCCGGATTAAATCGGAGTTTAGCGACGGGCGCGTCTCGGCGAACGAATTTCGGACGACCCAGGCGGATTATTATGCGCAGGAATACGCCCTCCACATTGCGCGGGCGGAGCTTCTTCGGGCCGTAGCCGATTATCTGGTCGTTCTGAACGCGGATCGGGCCGTCGACTACCTCGAATTCCAGGAAACCGACGTCTGAACGACGAGGTGATCAAAGTTTGAACGGAACCCGCCTTCCGTTCGTCTTTCCCGTTTTAACCCGGATACCGATTTGACCAAGAAAACGAATCCTTTTGTAACGATCGTCTTTAAAATCCTTCTGCCTTTGGCGATATTGGCGGGAATCATCTGGTTCTTTGTCAGAGGATTGCAGCCGGAAGCCACCGTAGCCGAAGTGAGGCGCGGAGTCGCTTTGGACGCCGTGCCGGGTAGCCTGACCGTAAATCCTGCCTACAGCGTGACCCTTACGACGGAAGTGAGCGGTCGGATCCTGCGAAGCAACCTCGAGCTGGGAAACCGGGTGGAAGAAGGAGACTTTCTGGTTGAAATAGACCCGACGGACCTGCGTCTGCAATACGAGTCCTTCAAAGCGAATTACGAAGCTTTCAGAGAAAAATACGAACTTCGGAAAAGCGAAGAATTGGCGCGACAGCAACGAAAGGAGGACCTTGCCGATGCGGAACGTCGATTCCGGGAGGGGAATCTGTCCCAACTGGAAATCGACAGGAAGAGGGAGGACTATCAGCTCTTTCTCGAGAACCAGGAAGAGCAGCGTATCTCCGACGAGAACCAGTTGCGGCAGATGGAAATCCAGCTGAAGGAATGGCAGCGGACCCTCGAGAAAACGACGATCACCGCGCCTTCCTCCGGAATTATCACCCGGATTTACGCCTGGCCCGGAGAATTGGTTGGAGTGCGGACTTCGCTGGCCCAGCTTTACAGTGATGAATTGTTGGTCGAGGCGAAGATCAACGAGGAGAATTTCGCCGGAATCCAGGTGGGCCACCCGGCCCGGGTCCGATTTCTCGCGTTCGGCGACCGGATTTTCCAGGCCGAGGTGGAGAAAGTGCTTCCCAACTCCGATCCGGATACGCAGCAGTACACGGTCTATCTGAAATTGCTGGAGGGGGAGGAGTTGCTCCGTTCAGGGCTCACCGGAGAGGTCAGTATCATCAAAAACCGCAGGGAAGACACCCTTTTGGTTCCGAGGCGCGCCCTGATGGGCCAGTTCGTATTTGTCGTGCAGGACGGCATTGTGGAGATCCGGCGGGTCGATGTCGGATTTCGAGGCTTGAACCAGGCTGAAGTCGGCGGGACCGATCCGTCGGGAGAACCGCTGATCAAGGAGGGTGAAATGGTCATCGCCGATGAGATCGACCGCTTCCGCGATGGCGACAAGGTGACCGTCATCCAGCCGGAAGAGCAGCAGTGACCGTCCCCCTCCGGGTTTGACTCATGCGCGGTTCCACCAATTTCCTCATTGCGATTCGTTTCCTCCTGTCGCGGAAACGGTCGATGCTGATGAGTCTGGCCGGGATTGTCTTCGGAGTCGCTTTTTTCGTTGTCACCCAGGCGCAGACCTCGGGCTTCGAGCAGTTTTTCATCCGGACCATGCTGGGGGTCAACGGTGCCCTGCGCGTGGAGGACCGGATCCAGCAGACCATGCGTTCCATGGAGGTCGAGGGAGGAAGCGGTTTCGCCATTTCAATGGAGGACGGCGTCGACTACGTGGAGGGCGTGGAGCATCCGGACAAGGTGATGGATGCCGTTCAACGATTCCGGGAAGTGATTTCGGTTGCCGAGGTGTTGCGCGGTTCCGCCGAGTTGAAAGGGAACTTCCGCGAGATGTTTTGCAAACCTTACGGGATCGTGCTGGACCGCTTTCTGAACGTTTCGGATCTCGAACAGCAGATCCTTTACGGGGAGCTGGATGACTTTCGCGACAATCCCTACGGGGTTATGGTCGGTTCGCGCCTGGCCCGGCGGTTGCAGCTCGATGTCGGCGATCCGGTCTTGCTGGAGGCCGCCGGGCAGAACCTCCGGTTCCGGGTCTCGGCCATCTACGAAACCGGAATCGAGCAGGTGGACAAGGAGCGGGTGTTCCTTCACCTGCCCGCCGCAAGAACCCTTCTGAAAAAGCCCTTCGGGGTTTCCTACATCCAGGCCAAGCTGATCGATCACGAACGGGCTCCGGAGGTCGCCGAACGGATCGAACGGGTCGTTCTCCACGGCACGATGAGCTGGCAGGAACGCGAAAAGACCTGGCTTCAGGTGTTCCGAGCCCTGCGGGTTTCTTCGGGCATTACCGTTTCGACCATTATTCTGATCTCCGGACTGGGGATGTTCAACACCCTCGTCATGATCGTCATGGAGAAGACCAAAGAGATCGCTATCCTGCGCTCCATGGGATATCGGCGCAAGGATGTAAGCCGGATCTTTCTCTGGCAGGGATTCACCGTTCTGGTGCTTGGCGTGATCATCGGTTGTTCGCTGGCGGCCGCCTGCACCTACGGGATCTCTCGGCTGCCGATTCGGATCCGCGGTATCTTCGCAACGGATAGCTTTGTGGTACACTGGGATTGGGTGCACTACGTGGCGGCTGCCTTGATCGCCGCGGTGATCGTTATGGTAGCCTCGTACTTTCCCGCCCGGCGGGCCGCACGCCTGGAGCCGGGGGATATCATTCGGGGAACGAGTGGGTAGAAGATGGAACCGGACCAACAGATCGATACCAGCAACTGGAAAAATCAAACGGGCGGACCGGCTTTGAGCTGCCGTAACATCCACAAGTATCTCGGAAGCGGGGAAGGGCGGGTGCATGTTCTCCGTGGAGTCGGGTTGGACCTGAATCCGGGGCGGATGTATTCCATCGTCGGACCCTCCGGTTGCGGCAAAAGCACCCTGATGTACCTGCTCGGCCTCTTGGACCGGCAGGATGAGGGGGAGATCTTCGTGGACGGCCGGGACATGGGACGGGCGAATGACTCGGAACGGACCGCAGTCCGGAATTCATCGATCGGATTCGTGTTCCAGTTCCACTTTCTCCTGGCCGAATTCACGGCCCTGGAGAATCTGATGCTGCCGATGCGAAAGCTCGACAAACTCTCGGAATCCGAGATGAGGGATCGGGCGCAGGCATTGTTGGACGAGGTCGGCCTCGGATCCAAGGTCAACCGTTTGGCGAATCAGTTGTCCGGTGGAGAGCAACAACGGGTCGCCGTGGCCCGCGCACTGGCCAACGAGCCCGATGTCATCTTTGCGGACGAGCCGACCGGAAATCTCGATGTGAAGAATTCGACGATGGTTTTCGATCTTCTGCGTCGGCTGTGTCACGAGCACGGCCAAGCCGTATTGATGGTCACCCACAACCAGAACCTCGCCAAACTTTGCGACGAGACCCTATCCATGATGGACGGCGAGTTCGTCGACGAAAGCCCCGAGGTGAAGTCCATCTGATTTCAGGCCGTAG
>CAZBLJ010000153.1:0-2008 GCA_964492605.1 uncultured Puniceicoccaceae bacterium | reverse complement strand
GGCGAGTTCGTCGACGAAAGCCCCGAGGTGAAGTCCATCTGATTTCAGGCCGTAGTGGTCGACGTAAGGAGACTCCCCAGGCCGTAGAGGTCGACGTGAGGAGACCCCCGCAGCTCAGCTCGTAGCAGCCGCCGTAAGAAGACCCAAAAC
Source organism: uncultured Puniceicoccaceae bacterium (assembly GCA_964492605.1). Lineage (GTDB taxonomy): Bacteria > Verrucomicrobiota > Verrucomicrobiia > Opitutales > Puniceicoccaceae > Puniceicoccus. The sequence goes on along the minus strand of CAZBLJ010000153.1, from coordinate 1,858 downwards.
CAGCTCGTAGAGGTCGACCCCGCTCCGCCCTTCGGGCTCCGCAGGACAAGCGTAAGGAGACCCCCCCGAAGACCTCCCCCTAATACGAATCCTCCCGCATTCCCTCTTCACGGCCTCCGGATAAGACCGCATTAGCCGAGGAAAGCCCGATCCGCGACGCACCGGCCTCGAGAAACGCTTCGACCTGCTCGCGGGATCGGATGCCGCCACTGGCCTTGATCCTGAGATGCGTCGAACTGCGGGCGGCCGCCCAGGCTTTGATGTCGTCCAGGTCCGCACCGCGGCTGCCGAAGCCGGTCGAGGTTTTGATAAAATCGGCCCCGCTGTCCTCGCAGATGGACAGCATCGTTTGCTTCTCTGATTCGCCGAGATAGCAGGTTTCGACGATAAATTTCGAAAGCAACCCGACCTTCCGGCAGGTTTTCGCGAGGTCCGATGCCTCCTTTTGGACCAGGTCCCTGCGGCCCGCGAGCAGTGCCGGGTAATTCAATACAATATCGACCTCGGAAGCCCCCTGTGCCGCAACTTCGTCGATCTCCGCACATTTCGAGGCGACGGAATAGCGGCCGCTGGGGAAACCGACGACTGCGGCCAGGCCCACGTCTCCGGATCCCAGAATCTTGCGACAGAGAGGGACACTGGTGGGATAGACGCATACCGCTGCGACACTGTTGGCCAAGGCATCGTGACAAAGGGCTTCGATATCCTTTTCGCTGGCGTCGAGCTTCAAGTTGGTTGCGTCCAGGGACGCGGCGATTTCGGGAAGAGAAAACGGCATGGTAGGAGTCGTTATCCGCAAGGAGCGGGGAAACTCAAGATTCGATCTCCTCCAGCCGGGCCATGGCGGGTGCCGTCCCCTGGCGGGTGACGGACAATGCCGCCGCCCGATTCGCGAAAGTGCAGGCGCGTGCAAGATCTCCGTCGAAGCGGTGCAAAGCGGCGGAGAAGGCACCGACGAAGGCGTCGCCGGCACCGGTCGTATCGACGACCTCGATGCCCGGGACGGCTTCGATTCGTTCGAAACCATCCTTTTTGCTGAGATGGACGCCCCGGCTTCCCAGTGTGACAATGACGACCTCCGGTCCGATTCGGCGACAGAGTGCATCGAGTTCCGGAGCCCCGAGTTCGGCCACCGGAGTGCCCCCGGGGACATCGATTCCCTTGAGTCGGGCGATCGCCGCAAACTCGGATTCGTTGGGAATCAGGATTTCGGTCCGGTCGATCAGTTCCTCGGTCAGATCGTCGCGCAGGGGTGCCGGATTAAGAATGCGCCGCTTTCCGGCCGTTCCGGCCCGCCGCAACAGTTCCGATACCGTATCGAGATTGCATTCGAGTTGGCAGACGACGGATCCGGCTTCCCGAATCAACTCATCGGGGATGTCGGAGGGACGGATTTCCTCGTTGGCACCCAGGGCGACGACGATCTCGTTTTCCCCGGAGCTGTCGAACAGGATAGCTGCCGTACCGGTCGCCGCATCCGGGTAAACGGCCAGGCGGGCGTCGATCCCCTCGGATTCGTGAAATCGCCGGGCATCCGCAGCGAAGCTGTCCTCGCCAACCGCGCCGACAAAGATAACATCCGCCCCCGCGCGGCGCGCGGCGACGGCCTGATTGCTCCCTTTCCCGCCCGGGCCGGTGAGAAACCTTCCGACAACGGTCTCACCCGGCGAAGGGAACCGCGCCGTCGAAAAAGTGAGGTCCTGCACAAAGCTACCGACAACGAGAATAGGAGAAGTCATGAAAAGAGAAAAAGGGGTTTGATCAAAAATGACAAGCCGATGGAAAGCCGCGGAGCCAGGGGCCTTTCATCTGGCCGAAAACAGGAGTTTGTTCAGGAATTTTGCCCCACTTCGGGCTT
>CAZBLJ010000152.1:0-6898 GCA_964492605.1 uncultured Puniceicoccaceae bacterium | reverse complement strand
AAGTGAAGGCGGGCATCGACAAGCTGGTTGCCAAGGTTCTGGAGATGGCGTGAAGGAATCCGCCGGACCCTGGCTCAGGCGTTGACCCGCCGCAGCCCCAGTTCGATCTCATCGGACAGGCGCTCGAAAACTTCGTCGAACGTTCCCTGTCCGTTGATGCGGGTGACGTCGTGCACTTCTTCGTATTTCCGGATGACCGGGATCGTCTTTTCCTGGTGTTCCTGCAAACGACGCACGATTTTCGCGGCGCTGGTGTCGTAGGGCATGCAACGGTCGGTGGTGCTTCGCTTGTCGAGACGCTCCACCAACTCGAGCAGCGGGACTTCGATCTCGATGACCCGGTGCAGGTAGGAGTCCTGTTTCTTGAGCAGCCCGTCGAGGATGTAGGATTGGACGAGGGTGCGGGGAAATCCCTTGAAGATGAATCCGCGGACGTTGTCGGACTGGGCCAGTTTTTTTTCGATGAGGGGGACGACGATCTCGTCGGGCACGAGATCCCCGCTTTCGTAGAGTTTCTGGATCTGTCGGCCGGTGGGAGTATCCCGTTGGATTTCCTCGTCGAGCATCGGACCGGTGGCGACGTACTCGAGCCCGTAGTGGTCGGCCAGGGCTTTGCCCTGCGACCCTCTCCCACAGCCGGGATAGCCGAAGAGAACCACGTTGAAGAGACGTTTTTGCAGCTCGGACTGGACTACCTCGTCGACCTTCTTCTGGACCTCCTCGATGGATTGGGTTGCGTCGATATCGAAAACCACGCCGCGACTTTTGAAAAAATCGAGAACCGGGCGGGTCTTTTCGTGATACTCCTTCAGTCGGTTGCGAATGACCGTTTCGTTGTCGTCGCTCCGGCCCGACGTTTCACCGCGCTTCAGAAGACGCTTGATGGAGACTTCTTCCGGCACCTCCAGGTTGATCAGGCAGGTCAGGGTCGCCCCGACCTTCATCATCAACCCTTCGAGGATGTAGGCCTGGATGGTGGTTCGGGGAAACCCGTCGAAGAGAAAGCCGTTCGCCTGGCGGTTGCCGGCGATGGTCTTCTCGATGATCTGGACGATGATCTCGTCCGGCACCAGTCCCCCCGAGGCGATGATGCTTTTCGCCTGTTTGCCAAGATCGGTTTCCTCCCGCAGTTCCTTTCGCAGCAGATCGCCGGTCGAAATGTAGAACAGCTTGTAGCGCTGGATGAGGAATTCGGATTGCGTGCCTTTTCCGGCACCGGGAGGACCAAACAGGGCGATATTCATGAGGTATTGTGTGAAGGAATCCGATTTAGGAGAGATCCGGGTCGATCTTCAATAACGAAGGGTTCCCGACCGTTTCCCGGTCAGGGGCCTTTCATCTGGCAGAAAACAAGAGTTTGTTCAGGAATTTTGCCCCACTTCGGGCTTATTCTCCGCCTGAAGGCGGAGTTCCTTTTGGGAATTCGACCCACTGCGAGCCAGATGAAATGCCCCTGTTTCCCGGTTTTCAAGGGAGGCGCAGTTCCGGAAGTTCGCGCAGCCAGATATTGCGGAAACGTACCGGATCCCCGTGATCCTGCAGCATCAGAACGCCTTTCGGGGGATGCGGGCGGTAGGCGGCCAGTTTTTTATGTTCCGTAGGGCCTTCGAGGACGGTCGCATGCTGAAGGGCTACCTGGTTCAGCAGGACGCTGACCCTTGCGGGGGAGACCAGCCGTTCCCCGCGGAATACCGGAGCTTTCCAGAGGATTTCGAAGACGTTCCACTCGCCCGGCGGGCGCATCGGGTTGGCCATTGGCGGCGTCTGCCCGTAAACCGCGCCCACCGTGCCGTCGGGGTAGGTCGGGTTCTCGAAGTTGTCGAGCACCTGGATCTCGTACCGGCCCATCAGGAAAATCCCGCTGTTTCCGCGGCCCTGGCCCTGCGCGGATACGACCTCCGGCGAGCTGAACTCGACGTGAAGCTGGCAGTCCCCGAATTCCCGGGTCGTTTGTATATTGCCCGTGCCGGGAACCACCTCGAGGGCGTCCCCGTCGATCTGCTTCCACGGGCAAGGGCCGCCGTCTTTCGTGCCGACCCATTCGTCGGTGGCCGAGCCGTCGAAAAGGACGATTGCGTCGTCCGGCGGTGAATCCGCCGGTGCGACGACGACCGGGGGTTGCGGTCGGGTGCCATCGTGAACGCGATAACCGGAGGCCAGGACCGGGGTATCGCCGTAGCCGAGGGATTCGTTTTCGGGAATGCGGGGCGGTGACCCTGCGCGGGTTTCGGCGAAGAGATCCTCCAGGTAGACTCTGGTTCCTCTTTCGGCGCTTTCTATGGCTGCGAAGACCATCCCCAGGCTGTTCAGGTTATCCCGTATGTGGGTGGCGGGAAGATTTCCCTGCTCGAGACAGCGGATGCATTCCCGCACGAAGCGTTCCCTTTCGGATTCTCCCGGAGGCGGCGAATACGCCGGGATTTCGGTCGGTATCGGCGTGCGGGAAAATGTTTCCTCCGCCTTGTCGACGGTGGAACAACGGATGTCCCGGGCGCCGTCCCAGAGCAGAGTGCCTTTTTCGCCAATGATTCGCCAGCGGCAGTACCAACTGGTGTCGGCCCCTTCGGCACACCACGAACCGCGGTAGTTGAAGATCGCGCCGTCCGTCATCTGAAAAAGCGCTACGGCGGAGGAATCGTGCGCATACCACGATGAGCGGGGATTGTATTCGTGGCAGAAAGTCCATTCCGGTTCAAGGCCGCTTAGAAAGCGGGCCTGGTCGAAGGAGTGAATCGCCATGTCGTTGAGGAGCACATGAGGCATCTCGTCCCGGAATCCTCCGAAATGTGCGCCGATGTAGAAATCGGCGTTCAGGGTCTCGATCCTGCCGATGATGCCCGAATCCAATGCGTTCTTCACCCGCAGGATATCATCTCCGTAGCGGCGGTTCTGGTTGACGGCATAGAGCTTGCCCGACGCCTCGGCGGCCTCGGCCATGACCAGGGCATCGCGCAGGTTGTCGGAGATGGGTTTCTCGCCGAGCACGTGGCAGCCGCGCTCCAGAGCGAGCAGGGTGATCTCCTTGTGTGCGGCCGGAACCGTGCAATCGATCACCCACTCGGCCGACACCTTGTCGAGCATGTCCCCCAACGAGTCGGCTACCGGGATCTTTCCCAATCGGTGCCTTTCGCGGAACGTCTCGGCCGCCTCGGACCGAATGTCGACCAAGCCGACCAGGCGAATCCCATCGATCGCTTGCAGGGCCGGGATCCAGGCATTGGATACGCCGCCACAGCCAACCAGAACGAGGTTTTGGGTTTTCATGCGAATAGTCGAACCTGAGAATTCGACCATTGGCAAAAGGAAATGGACTCCTCCACGTTAACGGTTGCCTGATCTTCCCAAGAGCGGTAACGGTCGGCGTGTGTATGAAGGTAGAAAGGCCTCTCGTTTCCGGCTGATCCGGTCCATGGGTCCGTTGGTGCTCGTCGTCCTGCTTTGTTTTGGCTGCAAGAGTCGTTCACACCAGGACAAGCGTCCTGCCTGGGTTCGCGAGTCGGAGGAGCGATTTGTCGGAAAATCCTTCTCGGAACTCGCGAGAGGGCAAATGTCGCCCCGGTCCGGAAATTCCGAAGGAGTTTCCTCAAAACCGGATTCGCAACGGAGGAAAGTCGAATCGATGCCCCGGCCGGCGGGCGTGCAATGGAGTGAAACGAAAGTTACGGTCGAGGTTGAAGAATAACCGAACGGAAAAGTTCATGGATATCGCAAGCATTCGCAAGGCCTACCGCTTTTACGCGCCCGTTTATAATTACATATTCGGCGGGATTGTCGGCGAGGGTCGACGCAAGGCGGTGGAAACGTTGCCCCGCAACCCGGGCGATCGCATCCTGGAGATCGGGGTAGGGACGGGACTGTCTCTGCCGCTCTATCGACCGGACCTCGAGGTGGTTGGCATTGACGTTAGTCCCGAGATGTTGGCGATCGCACGGAAACGATATCCCGCCTCCGATTTTCCCCACGTAAAGGAGCTATTGGAGATGGACGCGCAGAACATCGAGTATCCCGACAACCATTTCACGGGGTCCGTCGCAATGTATGTCGCCTCCGTTGTGCCGGACCCCGCCGCAATGATGCGCGAGATGTTTCGGGTGACGAAGCCGGGAGGCCCCGTGCTGGTGGTGAATCACTTTACGTCGAGCAAGCCGTTCATGCGCCAGGTGGAACGACGAATGTCTCCACTTTCCAAAAAGCTCGGGTTCCGGCCCGATTTCTCGATGGAGCACTTCGTGGAAAGCACGGGCGTCCGCCCCGATCAAGTGCGGGGCGTGAATTTTCGCGGCTTCTGGAAGTTGCTGGAATTTCGTTCTCCCGAATCCGATGCCAATTCCTGAAGAAGAATCGACTGCGCGGGGGATTGGTTCTTGAAGTATTCTGGAATTGAGGTTCCTTTGGCCATTATTTTCAAGATTCTCGAACTCACAGGGCAATGAAGCTAAATCTGAAAACATCGGTGCCGGAAATCGACCGGCAGTCTGAGATCATGACGCCGGAGGCGTTGGAATTCCTGGATCAGCTGCACGAGCGTTTCTTTGATCGACGAAGTGAGATTCTGGCCGAGCGCCAGGCAACGCAGGCCCGTTTCGATGCGGGCGAGTGGCCCACTTTTCCGGTCGAGACCGCTGAGATCCGCTCGGGCGACTGGCGGGTGGCGCCCGCACCGGAGCCTCTGAACGACCGTCGCACGGAAATTACCGGCCCGGTCGAGCGAAAGATGATGATCAATGCGCTCAATTCCGGAGCCAAGGTTTTCATGGCGGACTGCGAGGATGCCTGTTCGCCGACCTGGGAGAACGTCGTGCAGGGGCAGGCCAATCTGCGAGATGCCGTCCGCAAGGAGATCGAATTGCATGTTCCCGGGGGAAAAAGCTACGTCCTCAAAGACGAAATCGCGACGCTGGTCGTGCGCCCGAGGGGGTGGCATCTGGAGGAAAAGAACATGGAGTTCGGGGGGCGTCCGGCTTCGGGCAGCCTGGTGGATTTCGGGTTGTATTTCTTCCACAATGCCGCCGAGGCTCTTGAACGGGGGCAAGGACCTTATTTCTACCTTCCCAAGACGGAGAGTTATCTCGAAGCGAGGCTCTGGAATGAGGTTTTCACTTTCGCCGAGGAAACTCTCGGCATTCCCTACGGATCGGTCCGGGCGACCGTGCTGATCGAGACCTTCCCCGCTTCGCACCAGATGGAGGAGATCCTCTATGAACTTCGGGATCACGCGGCGGGATTGAACGCCGGGCGCTGGGACTATATTTTCAGCACCATCAAGACCCAGCGCAACCGCCCCGGCCTGACCTTCCCGGACCGGTCCCAGATTACGATGACGGTACCCTTCATGCACGCGTATACGGAGTTGCTCGTGCAGGTCTGCCACAAGCGGGGTGCGCATGCGATCGGTGGCATGGCGGCTTTCATCCCGAATCGCCGGGATCCCGAGGTCACGGAAAAGGCGATCAGCCAGGTCACTGCGGACAAGGAGCGCGAGGTGCGGCAAGGCTACGACGGGACCTGGGTAGCCCATCCGGATTTGGTTCCCGTGGCCATGAAGGTTTTCGACAAGGCTTTGGGCGAGAAGCCCAACCAGAAGGAGGTCCTGCGGGAGGATGTCGAGGTAAGGCCGGAAGATCTGCGCAACTTCGAGATCGAGGGAGGGAAGATCACCGAGGCGGGGATGCGACTGAACATCAGCGTCGGCATCCAATATCTCAACGCGTGGCTCTGTGGCAACGGCGCCGCGGCGATCAACAACCTGATGGAGGATGCCGCAACCGCCGAGATTTCGCGTTCCCAGCTCTGGCAGTGGATTCACAAGGGAGCGACACTCGATGACGGACGTACCTGTACACTCGAACTTTACAGGGAGGTCCGGGATGACGAACTCGCCAAGTTGCCCGAAGGGGGTCGGCTCGACGAGGCCGCCCGGATCTTTGACCGGTTGATTGAGGATCCGGAATTGAAAGATTTTCTAACCCTGCCGGCCTACCAGGTGCTCTAGCCATGAGAATCCAACGTTGTATCACCCCGGACGGTCGAACCATCCAGGCGGCACTGCAAGCCGACGGCTCGCTGTTGCGTCTTGACGGTGATCCGTTCGGCGACTTTCGCGTCACCGACGAGGTCGTTGCCGCAGAGAAGGTCCTGTATCCCTACGAGCCGAACTCCATTCTCGGTATCGGTGCGAACTATCGCGGTCTCTTCAAAGAAAAGCCGCTGCCCGAATATCCCGTGGTGTTCTTCAAATGCCACAATGCTTTGCAGCATCCCGGTGATCCCATCATCCTGCCGCGTTTGGCAATCCGAGCCGAAACCGTCAAATTCGAAGGCGAGCTGGCGGTCGTCATCGGTAAAGGCGGGAAGAACATCGCCAGGGAAGATGCCTTCGATCACGTATTCGGCTACACGATCGCCAATGATGTTTCGGCATCGGACTGGCAACGGGAGCGAGTGGGCAACCAGTGGTGCAAAGGCAAGGGCTTCGATACCTTCTGTCCTCTCGGTCCGACCCTTGTGACGACCGACGAGGTGCCCGATCCGCAGCAACTGCGGATCATCACGAAAGTGGATGGAGTGGTGGAGCAGGACGAATCCGTCGCCGAGATGTGTTTCCCGGTCGAGGAACTCATCGCCTTCCTCTCGGCCGGACACACTCTGCGCCCCGGCGATCTGATCCTCACCGGTACGCCGCCCGGCGCTCGATTTCTCAAGCCGGGCGAGACGACCGAGATATCCATCGGAGGACTCGGGGTTCTGACGAATCAGGCCGTCGAGGAGACCCCCTGAGTCGGCGAACTCGCGCATCCTCTTCTCCCTGGCTATCGCCAGCGAGCTACGCTTCTCCCCGGCTATCGCCAGCGAGCTACGAATGATCTACGAAAATTGCCCTGCGACGAAAACTTAACCC
>CAZBLJ010000151.1:0-6899 GCA_964492605.1 uncultured Puniceicoccaceae bacterium | reverse complement strand
GGTCACGAGGCGGAGTTCCCCGGTAACGGACCGGCGGCTTCAGCCGCCCACGCGGCCGTCTCCGGCTGAAGCCGGAGTTCCGGAATGGCGGCTTTAGCCGTCAAGGCGTTTCCCGGGAAGTCTCCGGCTGGATCGACTTCGCCCTTCGGGCTACGACGGTCACGAGCCGGAGTTCCTTTGGGAAATTCGATCCACTGCGAGCCAGATGAAAGGCCCCTGCCCGGCGGTGCGGTGAGGTGAGGTCCACCGTTGACGTTTGTCCCCTCTTTTGTCGGCCCAATGGCGTTTTTGGCTGGAATCCGGCGGGGGAGGGCGCATTTTGGAAAGATGCGTACGGAAAAAGACTCCATGGGAGAAATGCAGGTTCCGGACGAGGCCCTTTACGGGGCTTCGACTCAGCGGGCCGTTTTAAACTTCCCGGTCAGCGGGTATCGGATGCCCGACGGGTTCATCAAGGGTTTGGGGCTGGTCAAGTCCGCCTGTGCAACGGCCAACGAGGAGTTGGGCAAGTTGGATAAGGAGAAGGCGGATCTGATCCGGCGGGCTGCGGACGAGGTGGTCGAAGGGAAGCACCATGACCAGTTTCCGGTCGATGTTTTCCAGACGGGTTCCGGAACGTCCTCCAACATGAACATCAATGAGGTGATTTCGAATCTGGCCTGCGGATACGCGGGAAAGCCGGTGGGGGCGAAGGATCCGGTCCATCCGAACGACGACGTGAATATGGGCCAGTCCTCGAACGACACGATCCCCACGACCCTGCACGTGAGTGTGGCCGTGGCTTTGAAGGAGTCCTTGGTCCCCGACCTGTTGCATCTGGCGGCGGAGTTGGAGAAAAAGAGCAAGGAATTCGACCAGGTGGTAAAGATCGGCCGCACCCATTTGATGGATGCGACGCCGTTGACGCTGGGGCAGGAGTTCTCGGGCTATGCCGCCCAGGCGAAAAAAGCGGCCGCTCGAGCCGAGAAGGCGGTCGGGGTCCTGGCGGAGCTTGCCATCGGGGGTACGGCCGTGGGCACCGGCATCAATTGCCACCCGGAGTTTCCGGGGAAAGTCGCCAGAATTCTATCCGAAAAGACGGGTATCTCTTTCCGCGAAGCCGATAACCATTTCGAGGCCCAGGGTGGGCGGGACGATGCAGTGGAAGTGGCCGGTCTTCTCGTTTCAATCGCCGCCGGGCTCACCAAGATCGGAAGCGATATCCGATTGCTCGGTTCGGGCCCGCGCTCGGGACTCGGGGAGCTGTCCCTGCCCGCCACCCAACCCGGTTCCTCGATCATGCCCGGCAAGGTCAATCCGGTGATGAGCGAAATGCTCGTGCAATCGTCCATGTATGCGATGGGGCTCGGAAACACGGTTGCGATGGGCGGTCGTGACGGTCACTTCGAGTTGAACGTGACGATTCCCTTGATCGCCTACTGTTTGCACGAGTCGATCAAAGTTCTGGGGAATGCGGCCCGCGTGTTTGCAGACCGCTGCGTGTCGGGAATCGAGGCCAACACCGATACCTGTTCGGAGCTTGTCCAGCGATCCCTGATGCTGGTTACCGCGCTGAATCCCTACATCGGCTACGACAATGCCTCCAAGGTGGCGAAAAAAGCGTTTGCGGAGAATAAGACCCTGCGGGAAGTGGTCCTCGAAGAGGGGTTGTTGGACGAGGAGACGCTCGATAAGGCGCTCGATCCGATGACGATGATTCATCCGGAAGGGTAACCCCATTTTTCTGACCCGTGGCCGCCGCTTCCAGGAAGGGACGACTCAAGAGGCGGTTGGACTCTCTTGAGAGGTTTCTTGTCGACGTAGTTTACGATCGCAGGACGGGTCGGTCCGCCCGCATCGCCGCGGGGTTCCTGGATGCGCTCTCTTACCTTTTCGAAGGGATCGTCCGGCTGCGGTGGTATTTGTACTCGAACCGGATTTATCGCAACCGCCCGCTGGGTTGTCTCGTGGTCGTAGTGGGCAATATCACGGTCGGGGGAACGGGGAAGACGCCGGTGGTGGAAAAGTTCGCGCGGAGCCTGCACGACCAGGGGCGGAAAGTGGCCATCCTGAGTCGCGGTTACAAAAGCGAGAAAGAACCGCTTTACAAGAAATGGTGGAGGCGCCTGACCCACGTTTCGGACCCGCCGCCGAAGATCGTCAGTGATGGGGAGCAGGTGCTGCTGGGTCCTCGTGAGGCCGGGGACGAACCGTTCATGCTGGCGCGGAATCTTCCGGGCGTCCACGTGCTCGTGGATAAGAACCGGGTCAAGGCGGGTGCCTACGCGATCCGGCGGTACGGATGCGATACCCTGATTCTCGATGACGGGCTTCAATACCTGCCGCTCAAAGGCAGCATGAACCTGGTGCTCGTCGACAAGACGAATCCTTTCGGGAATCGCCGTCTGCTGCCGAGAGGCATCCTGCGGGAACCGGTCAGTCATTTGAAGAGGGCTTCCTATGTCTTTTTCACCAAGTCAGACGGTTCGGCGTCGGAAGAGTTGGAGGCCCTGGTTCACCGGCATAACCCGGAGGTGGAAATCATCGAATGCGCGCACAAGCCGAGCCATCTGCAGAGCCTGGATCTCGAGCAGAAGTTGCCATTGGATACGTTGAAAGATGCGCGGGTGGGTGCCTTCAGTGGCATAGCGGTTCCCGAAGGATTCGAGAGTTTCCTTCGTCAACAGGGCGCTTTCTTGCGCTACAACCGCCGGTTCCTCGACCACCATTGGTTCTCGGAGGACGAGCTTCGTGAGGTCGCGCGGCAGGCGAAGGAGATCGGGGTCGATTTTCTGGTAACCACGGAGAAGGATGCCGTTCGGATCTCACCGGAAATCGATTTCGGCGTGCCGTTGTATTTCCTGCGCCTGGAGATCGACCTGTTGCGGGGCGCGAAAGACTTCGAAGAAGCCGTGGCGAGAGTTTGTTTTCCCGGCAGGCCTCTCTCGGAGAAAGCGCGTATGGCACTGAAAGGTTTCGGGGGCGGGGCGGAAGGCGGACCCGCGATCGTCCGGTCGCGCGCTTTCGATTGACCGTTGGAAGCGCCCGATCCTTTCTGATTCGAATGAAGCTCTCCATACCAGAAGGTGAATTCGACGCGTTCCTCTACGATTGCGATGGAACGCTGATTGATTCGATGCCCTTGCATTACGAGGCGTGGAGCCACGGTCTGCGGGAAGCGGGAGCGCGGTGGGAGCTTCCCCTCGAATACTTCTACGCTTCCGCCGGGAAATCCCTCGAGGTCGTCGTGCGGGAGCTGAACGAGGAATTCGGCCTGTCTTTGGATGCGCGCCTGGTCGGAGAGTCCAAGGAGACTTTTTACCATGAGCGGATCGAGGGTCTGAAGGCGTTCCCGGATGTGGCGGAGCATTTGCGAGCCTCGTCCGAGCGGAAAATCCCCACGGGTGTCGTCTCGGGAAGTGCGCGGGAGGCCGTGGAACGGTCCCTGGCGGTTGCCGGGCTTCTGGAATGGATCGATACGATCGTTGCGGCGGAAGATGTCGTGCGGGGGAAGCCGGATCCCGAATGCTTTCTCCTGGCGGCGGAAAGATTGGGGGTGGACCCCGCGCGCTGCCTGGTTTTCGAAGACGGTCGATCCGGAGTACAAGCGGCCGAGTCCTGCGGGATGAGCGTCGTCTTCGTGGATGCCCGGCGCGGGATTTGAGTTGATACTCTTGCTTAAAATGCGAGTGCCGCCAGGACCGCGGCCAGGAGAACCGATGAAGGTAGAAGCAGATAGCGCTTTCGAAACGCGGCGCGGGTGCCCACCCAGAAGGCGGTAATCAGGAAACCGAACAGGGCCGCCGGTCCCATCCAACCGAAAGCGAATTCCACCGGAATCGACGAAACCGCCAGCGAGTCCGTCGCCCGCACCACCCAAAACATAGCCTCGAGGATGGGTCTCGAAAGGGTGTTGAGAATTTCCGGAATCAAAGGCACGCCGACCAGCCCCGCCAACACGGAGAGAAACCCGAGGGCCAGAACGATGCTCGCGGGAGGGATGAGGAGCAGATTGAGAAGGATCGCGGATAGGGGGAGCACTCCGAAGTGATCGATGCTGATGGGGGCGCTGGCCAGAAAGGCGGTCAGGCTGATACTGAAACTCGTCAGGATCCATACCCTGGGTTTCCGCAAGTGGTTTTCGGGCCGCTCGGGATCGATGAAAGGCGGGTCCGACAATCGGATGAGTTCCCTGGCCAGGGGAACTCCGAATACGAGGATGGACAGAACAACGGTATAGGATAACTGGAAGCCCAGGGAGAAGAGCTGTTCGGGATCGAAAAGAAGAACGACGAGTGCCGAGGCGGCGAGTGCGGCTTCCGGGCGGTAGCCCCGGTTGAGGACTTTCGAGCCCGTGAGGAAGGCCACCATCAGATAGGCGCGGACCGCCGAGGGTGCGGCCCCCGTCAATAGCACATAAAAGAGGAGCACGACGAGGCTGGTGGAGACCTGGACGGCCCCCCGGATGCCGAGCAAGTGAAAGAGCAGCATCAGGAAAGTGCCGACGAGTCCGACGTGCAGGCCCGATATGGCGAAAAGATGGGCGGTGCCCGTATCGCGGAAGACCGCCTTTTGGCCGGATTCGAGGCCGAGCCGCTGGCCGAGGACCAGGGCCTGGTAGATCCGGGTCGACGGCTCGGTCGGGCTCGATCCGCGCGCCAGCGCAGTGAGCGCCCGTTGCCGAAGCTCGGAAAAGACTGCTGCGACGGGACGGGCGATGCCGGACGGTTCCGGTGGAAGGACGGCTTCAAAAATCCCGTTGACGCCCCTTGTGCGGAGATATTGCAGAAACTCCGGATCGAGTCCGGCCTGCTGTGGAGAGCGTTCGACACCTCGAAACTTCCACCAATTCCCTTCGGTGATCGCTTTGCTGTCAGGGTCCGAGGGAGCTTTAAAGAGGATCAGGCCATCCCGGTCGCGAATGCTTGCCAACCCGAGAAACTCTCTGCTGTAAGGAGGGGAGAGAAACACCTGGACCGGATCGGCCGCGATCACTTGTTCCCGGGGCGGGGATGCGTCCGGGAGCAAGGAACGCTGGAGGATGGGCCGGGGTGCGAGAAGGTTGCCGCACAGCACCCCCAGTGAAATCAGCGCGAAGCAGAAGTAGCCGAGCCAGCGCTTTCGGCCGGGGGAGATCCACAGCAGTGCCCCGAGGAGCAGGCAGAGAAGGCAGAGTGCCGGAAGAGGGTTTACCGGCTGGATCAGGCGCGAAAGCAGCAAACCGCCTGCGAAGGGTAGAACGAAGAGGAAGAGGGGTGCCCGTTGGGGAATGGATTTGCTGTTCGTTTTAGCCACGGAGAGTTGCTGCCGTTCCAGTTCCTCCGCTTCTTTGGAGCAATGCAAGCAGGCAATTTGCGACGGCGATCTTTTGCCCCAGACTTTCCGCCATGAAGAAGACCGATTTACCGGAGAAGGTTTGCCCTGTCTGCCGCCGTCCGTTCAAGTGGCGGAAGAAATGGAAGCAAAACTGGCCCCGGATCCGTTACTGTTCGGCGCGCTGTCGCGGGCGGAGGGGACGAACGGGGTGATGGAATAAATTGATGGATCAGAAAGACTTCTTCGAATCCTCGTCCGACGTGCCGAAGCATCGTCCGCTGGCCGCGCGCATGCGCCCGCGGAATTTGGGAGAAGTCGTGGGGCAGGAGCATTTGCTCGGGGAGGGCGCGCTCCTGCCGAGGTTGGTCAAAGAAAACCGGGTGGGCAGTCTTCTGCTTTACGGGCCGCCGGGTTGCGGTAAAACCACCATGGCCGGAGTCATCGCCGCAGAGACGGGCAGCCGCTTGATCCGCGTGAATGCGGTTGCTTCGAACGTCGCGGAATTGCGGCAGCATTTGTCATCCGCCCGGAATGATCGGGATGGAAAGACGATTCTGTTTATCGACGAGTTACACCGCTTCAACAAAGCGCAACAGGATCTGTTGCTTCCGGATGTCGAGGAGGGGTGGGTGCGGCTGATTGGAGCGACAACGTACAACCCCCGGTATTAATACCTCCCCGCGCTGCACTTCCGGTGCCATGTTGTCAACTTGGCGCCGGTAGCCGCCGAGGCGGTTGACGGGGTGCTGCGGAGGGCTCTGCGGGAGGACGAGCCAATGAGGGCGGCCCGCGTGGAAGTGGATCCCGAGGTCCTGGAACAGTTGGGACGGGTGGCGGACGGGGACCTGCGCCGGGGGTTGAACGCCCTGGAAACCATGGTCCTGGGGCAGCCGTTGGGCGGGAAGATCGGACGGGAAGAGTTGGAGGCGTTTCTGCGCGAAAGGCAGATCCGGTACGACGCCGGGGAGGACGAGCACTACGATACGATCTCGGCTTACATCAAATCGATGCGGGGCGGCGATGCCGATGCGGCGTTGTATTGGTTGGCCAAGATGCTCCTCGGCGGCGAGGATCCGCGTTTTATTGCGCGTCGACTGGTGATTCAGGCCTCGGAGGACGTGGGCTTGGCGGATTCGCGGGCGCTGCCTCTGGCGATGGCGGCCTACCAGGCGTGCGAAGTGATCGGTTTACCCGAATGCGAGTTGAATCTCGCCCATGCGACGGTATTTCTGGCGACCGCTCCGAAAAGTAATTCGGCTTGCATGGCAATCAGTCGGGCGAAATCGGAGATTCGAAAGAACGGTCTTCAGTCCGTTCCGCCCTGGCTGCGGGATGCGCACACGAAGACGGCCAGGGAAATGGGCCACGGGGAAGGGTATTTGTACAGTCACGATTTTCCCGAAGCGATCAGTGGTCAGGAGTTCATGCTGGAGCCGAAACGGTTTTACCAACCCAAGAGTTCGGGATCCGAAGCTGCGATCCTGAAGCGGTTGGACGAGTGGGCGGATCTCAAAAAACGGATCGCCGATTCGACGGACAACCCTGTGTAACATCTTCCCGCCGCGTTTCTTGTCGCGGAACGGTGCGAACCGATCGGCGGAGGG
>CAZBLJ010000150.1:0-6985 GCA_964492605.1 uncultured Puniceicoccaceae bacterium | reverse complement strand
CTGGACGCGAAGGACATGCTCTCCGCTGGGCAATTGGGTCGGTGCCGGGTCTGGATGCGGATGGTAGCCGGGCGGCAATTGGAGGTGGGCGGTTGAGCCCGCGGGGATGCGCGTGGTCAGGGTCAGTTCCTTGCGATCCGGGTCTTGCCATTCCCAGGAAACGCTGATTTTTCCGCGGGTGGTGTTCCGGTCGGCTTGGCAACGGGCCAGGCGCGTGGTGAATTGGGGCGCCAGATCGAACCGGCGCCAGCCCGGTCCGTCTTCCCGGGGGCGGAGACCGCAGAGTGCCTGATAGAACCAGAAAGCGGCTCCAGAATAGGAAGCATGACAGAAACTGCTGCCACCTCCGGCCCACTGTTCCGGGATCGCGTCGAACCCTTTCTCGAAGAAATACCCGAAACTGGGGAAATCTGTCTGTTGGAGGAGGTCCAGTGCCAAGTCCACCTCACCATGCAGCATGAGGGCTTTGAGTAAATAGGTGGTGGCCAGAACGCCGGTGTCAAAGTGACGGTTATCAATCTCGATAATGCGCTGCTTGAGCCAGTTCAAGGTCATCTCTTTTCGTTCTTGCGCCTCGGCGGCAGGAAGGACTTCAGAGAAGGGGTCGGCCACAAGGGCGAAGGCTGCATAGGCCTGTCGCCCGTCGCCTATCTGGCCGGTAGCGGGGTTGCTATAATCGCGCACCAGCACTTCGCACATTGCGCGGAGCGGCTTGGCCAGCTTTGCTTCCGCTTCATCCCCGCGACCAAGGGCGGCTGCGACCCGGCGGATATTTTTGAGAGTTAAAACGCCGTGCAGTGTATTGTAAACCTGCGAGTCGCGCAGGCAGCCTTGAACATTTTCACCGGCGAGGTCGAGTTTCCCGTCGGTGAGGAAGTCGCCTGAATTGTAGCTTCCGTGCCACGAGCGCGGTGGAAGCCAGTCACCAATGAACGCGATGGGGTGAATCCGGCCGGTCTCGCCTTTCAGGTAAGCCGCGGGATCAATTAGTCCGTCGCGCAACGAACCGGCCAGGTAATCGGCCCAGCGCAGGGCCATCTCCAGGTTTTCTGAGAGAAACCTCGGGTCGCCGCTGTGCAGATAGCCGAACCAGGCCAGTTGGACCGGAGCCTGGCTGTAGAACGGGCCGCCGACCCATTTTGCGCCGCCCCAGGCCGGTGCGTAGTTGGGTAAACGCCCATCCATATCCTGCGCATCGCGCCAGTCTTTCAGGAACCGGCGTAACAACGGTGCGCTGTCAAATCTCTGAAGGAAGAACTCCGCGTTGGCCTCCGCCTCACCGCCCCATCCGAGTTTTTCGCGGTGGGCGCAATCGAGCGACCCGCCGTAAAGCGAGAGGCAGCGCCAGGTATGAGCGCAGGCCGACTCGATTTTATCCAGCAGGGGATCGCCGGTATCGATCTCGGCGGCATCGGCCACTTCGTTGGTCATGGCTTCGGCGATGATGCCGGACTCGGGTTCGAGATCGACCGCGAAAGCTTCGATCTCGACATAACGGAAGCAAAACAAGTGAAAGGCCGGAGCCCAATCCACGACTTCATCGCGGGAGGTACCGGGGCGTTCATGCCATTCGCTGATCTGGCCGTAGTCCAGCTCGCTGCTGCCTCCTTTCTTGCCATTTCGTACATCGCTTTCCGGCTCGGCGCTGTCCCCCACTAAAACATCGGGTCTGGGCATGCCCGGCGGCCAGATTTCCGCATGGCGTAATCGCAGGCGCGGGAGTTTGCCCAACTTGCGCCGGGTGCGAAAACGAAGACGCACCCGCCCGCTGATCGTTTTGCCGAAATCGATCAGAAAGCGCTCGGCTTCCAGTTCCCGCACTTCCGCGGGGTGGACTGTCTCATGAAGACAATGCGCCAAGGCGGGTTGTGCGGTAAGGCGACCGCGGGGGGCATTTACGACCACAGCGTTTTCCCAAAGCGCATCCGCGTATTCCCGCCGTAACCAGCTCTCGCGCTCCAGCCGCATGTCCCATCGCTCGCCACCGTGACTCTTGTCTTTGTAGTAGGCTTGAGTGAGGGTAACGGGGCTGTCGGCGGTTTTCCAATCCGCGTCAGTACCGACCGTTGTTTCGCTGCCGTCTGCGTGAAGAATGGAAAGCTTTGCCCGTAAAACGGGAAAGGGATGCTCGGTGGAGGGGCACCAGGGCGAGTAAAAGCCGCTTGCCAGCCAGACAGCCAACACTTGCTCCGCGCCAGGTTCGGCGAGCCTGGAGGTGACATCGAGCGTGCGGTAGTGGATGGTGTGAGCACTGTCGGCCCGCATGGGATCGCAAACGCGATCCATCACCGGCTCGCCGTTGAGCCACGCGTAGCAGAATCCGGGGGTAGCGACAGACAAGCGGGCACGGGCAACCGGTTTGCGTTCCGGCAATAAAAAACGCCGACGGAGGAAGGGTGCATGCAACGTTGGCGGGAGCGAACCGGGAACCTCCCTCGCGATCCATTGCGACCCCGCCCAGGCGGATTCGTCCGGTCCCAGGCCCAGCTCAAATCGCGCCGGCTCCGACCACTCCCGGGGTTCCGCTTCCCCGGAAACCCAGCATCGCACGGACCAGTAAATCGGAGTCAACGCCGGGAGCGATTGGCCCTCATACAGCATGGCACAGAGATCCGGCGGGGCCGTTTCGCCACTGTCCCAGAGCAGATCCTGCCCTTGCGGCACGCCGACGGAGGATCGGCCAGCCCGAACCTGAACATGCGTGACTTTCTGTTCCGGTTCAAGATCAGGCAGCTGCCAGGTCAGGTAAGGCGGGGCGGTATCGATCCCCAGCGGATCGAGCAGTCCATCCGTGCGCAGGTTTGTGCAGGTGCTGTTCATAAGTGGTGAAAAAATTTGCAAAGTTGTTGGTGAAATTCAGATTGGAAGCTGCTCAGGGTCCGCTGACGCGCGGAACGCCGGCATACTCAGTGGAAAGAGAGTCCAGCGCGTAGGCTTCCAGGAGGTCGGCTCGAACCGGCGCATGCTCCGGGTCGTTCCAGAGGTTGGTGGTCTCGCCGGGGTCCTTCTTGAGATCAAAGAGTGCCTTGTTTCCGGCAACATTGGTGAGGATCAACTTATAATCGCCGCGGTAATAACAGTGAGCGCGATAGGGTTCACGCAAGGCTTCCTCACTTTGGCTGTTGTCTTCCTTGACAGCGATGAAGGAGCGATCCGCCAAATCCGCCCCTGTGACCACGTTCGGTGCCAGGCTCTCGCCATCGAACCACGGCAAATCGCGCCCGAACACATGTTGTCGCGGCTTGATCGCGTCCAGGCTGAGTCCCGCCCGAGCCAGCACGGTCGGCGCGAAATCCAGCAAGCTCACCAGATTCTCCTCGACCCGACCTTGAGCCGTCGGCCCGGCGGTCGGGCTGACCCAGATGAGGGGAACCCTCATGATCTCCTCAAACGGCTGCAGCCCTTTGGTAATGAGATGATGTGCCCCCAGGTAATCCCCGTGGTCGGACATGAAGACGATCTCCGTGTTCTCTGCCCGACCGGAGGCTTCCAGCTGATCCAGCACCCGACCGATGCAATCATCCACATGCGTGATCATCCCGTAAGTCTGCGCCAGCATCTCACGCAGGCCGGCCTCGTTGAACTGATCCAGCGGCAGACCATGCGCCTGGCGCGGCACATCCCGCAGCCCCGTCTTTTCGTCAACCGGCTGATTCCACGTCGCCGGCAGGGTCAAACTGGCAGGATCATACATCTCACTGTAAGGCCGGGTCGCGGCAAAAGGATGATGGGGATCCGGAAACGAACACCAGAGGAAGAACCGTTCATCTTCAGTCAGCGATTCCAGGAAGTCCACGGATCGATCCGCAATCCAGTGGTTGTAATGCCACTCCGGCGGAATCTCCATGCGGTAACTTTTACCGATGCGTGGAGGCGTGAGTTCCGCCTCCGGCGTGCGCCGATAGGCCCAGGCGGCATTACGAAATTCCGCCCGTAAACGCTTCCCCCACTCCGGATGTTCGCGGTCGAGCCAATTCATGTAATCGCCGGAGATATAATCCGCGTGTCCGCCCACGAAATCGCAGGCTTCGAAGCCGAAATAGCCTTCGGGGATCGCGGAGATCTTACCCTCCGGCCAGAACCACTCATCTTCATGGCTGAAAAGGCCATTGAGCTTTTCCGTATGATGCTGACGCTGGTACTCCAGGCCCCACGGTTGGAGATGCAACTTGCCACAGGCATGGGTGCGGTATCCGGCGTCTCGCATCGCGGACACAACGGTGGGCGTCGATTCCGGGAGTAACCGGCCCAACGTGGTTACGCCGTGCTGGCGCGAACTCATCCCCGTAAAAATGCTGAGACGCGAAGGCGTGCAAAGCGGGTTCTCACAGTAGGCGCGCGCAAAACGGGTTCCTCTGGCCGCGAGTCTATCCAGGTTGGGCGTTTTGACTTCGGGATGTCCCGCGCAGCCCAGGCAGGCGGCCTGCATTTGATCCACGCAGAAGACGAGAAAACTGGGTGGCGAGGACATGGCGGGTTCTTTGGCGTTGTTCATTTGGCGTTCTCAATTCGAGCTTTTCTGATACGCCCGGTGTAGGGTTTCCCCGGCTCATAGCCATCCACCGGCACGAACCGCCCGGAAGCTTTGCCCAGATGCATTTCGCCGTTGGGGTGCAGAGACAAGGGGCGAACCTCGCCCTGGCCGATGTTTCGTTCATCCGCCCACAATGTCACCTGACCCGTTGTGGACACTTCCACGCCTACGCGGCGGGTTTCATGCGGCAGGACTTCGGGAGCGCTCACGAATTGGCGTTGCGGGTCGAGCCGTTGCCAGTGCAGCGGTTGCGGAACATCCATGAGCGCGAAGGTCAATCGACCGTCGCGAATCGTCAGCGCGTATCCCGAAAACTGGCCACCGTGGTAAAGCAGAACACCTTCCCCTGGCTCGGATTCCAGTTCCACTCGGATGTGCAAGGGGCTTCCGGCGAAGCCCCGCGCCACGGTCCAGAAGTTCAGCTCCGGTTGTTCCGGCGTCAATTCCAGAGGTGGCTCGTGATGGCAGTTCACCGAGCCGACGGTCTGTTGAGGCAAATGGCTCCGCAGATGCGCGATGGTCGCCTGGTGTTCCGGGCTTTCGGCAAGATTCCGGTATTCTTCCGGGTCGTTCCCGTGGTCATAGAGTTCCCGGCTTCCATCGGAATACTCGATGTAGCGCCAACGGCGATCGCGCAGGGCGTAGTTGCCGACTCCGTAGGTGGTGATGACCGGCGCGTTCCAGTCGGAACTCCCGGGATCGCGCAACAGGGGAGCGAGGCTGCGACCATCCAACGCGTGGTTCGGCCGGGGCAGATCGCAGAGTTCCAACAAGGTGGGGAAGACATCCATCAGGCTCACTGGGGCATCGGTCTCCGCTCCCGCCCGATCCATGTTGGGCACGCGGATCATCAATGGCACACGGGTTAGATCCTCCCAAAGCGCCCATTTCTTGAAGTGGTAGTGCTCCCCCAATCCCCAGCCGTGGTCAGCCATCAAGATAACAATCGTGTTCTCCCGATTGGGTCCTTCATCAAGGGCTTTGAGCACTTTGCCCACCTGGTCATCGAGAAAACTGATGCAGGCCAGATAACCGTGAACGATGTCACGCCAGCAACCGTGCTCAGTGATCTGGCGATAGTGCCCGCCCTCAATATCCTGGAAACCCGCCAGTGCCATGTGCCGACCGAGTGCCGGCAACTGCTCCAACGCTTCCTCAGGCACCTCCGGCAACGTGACCTTATCGATGTCGAACCGGTCATAATACTCTTGTGGCACACTTAAAGGGGTATGAGGTCGGAAGAACCCTGCTCCCAGCAAAAAAGGGGCATCATGTTTGACGCTGAGTTGCTCCCCGGCCCAATGAGCCAACTGGGGATCCGCCAATTGCACACTCTGGTGCTCATCGAGCGCTCCCCAATGAAATGCGAAGTTATGCATGCCTCGGAGACCGGCAAAGGGATTGGAAAAATCGGGCGGATGCAGGTCGAACCTATGGCCGCCAAAGCCCCCCCCCGCTTCATCCAAACAGGCCTCCAGGTCAGCAGGCTTTGTATGGTACACTGATCCTCCCAGTGCGGTCCGGTAGCCATGGGCCTTAAAGTGCTGAAAGATATGGCCGGGGTTTTCCCGCAACTCAGGAGAACTGGTCCACTCATCGCGGTTGTGGTAGATGCCCGTCCGGAAAGGTTGTCGCCCGCTCATGAAGGCCGTGCGTGAGGGATTACAAACGGGAGCCGGGCAATGCGCGTTGCGGAAGAGAACCCCATCCCGAGCCAGAGCGTCAAGATGCGGCGTGCGGGTATCCGGGTGGCCGCCGAGGCAACCGATCCAGTCATTCAAGTCATGGATTGTGATGAACAGGACGTTGGGAAGTTCTGAGGTCGTTGTCATAGGCCAGGATCAGCCTAGCCGATTCGTTCTTGAATTGAAATACAGGCTTTGACATTTCGTTTGTCCAAAATGACAAATTGTTTCCGCATCTTCTTCCACGGACGCAGGGACTTGTGGTCGCTGGGGTTACAGGTGCAGGCCTGCGCGTTCATGCCCGGTTCCCAACTCCGCCGGTTCAGCGCGCAGGAACGCGCATCGCGTATGCTGCACCCGTACGTCCTGCATCTTGCTTACCGTGGAACGGCAGAAATGCTTCTGCCAAGGACTGCAAAACCGTTTCAATTAGGGCCAAGGCACTTCTGGATGGTGCTCCCCGGCGAGCCGGTTTCCTACAGGGCCATCAGTGAGGATTGGCTCCACATGTTCATCTCTTTTCACACGGATTTTCCTGAGGCAATCCTCGAGCGGTTTGACCCGGACCGGTGCGTGGGCGTCATGCAGAAGGACTGGCCAGCTTCCCGGTTGTTTGAAGAATTTGCCAGCCTCGCGCAATCCGGAATCCCCAGGCTTGAGCGACAACTGCCCGGCATTTTACACCAACTGCTCGACGACCTTTTCCCGAACCTGCCCGGCACGCCGGGTAACCGGGATCAGCCGGGAATCGAGAAACTGATCCAGC
>CAZBLJ010000149.1:2917-6988 GCA_964492605.1 uncultured Puniceicoccaceae bacterium | reverse complement strand
CGAAGTCCGGGCGATCAATCCCTTCGGCTGAGCAGCTCTCCCAGTTCCTCCATGAAAGCGGGACTCCCCGCCAGGTACGGGCAGGGCTTCATCTTCGGACTGAACTCGCGCAGCGGGAACGCCGGCTCGGCCAGGAATCGTGATTCGATGCCCACCTCCGGAAAGAAAGCGAAACAAGCGGCGATGTCCCACACTTTGACCCGGAAATCCACCGCCCCCTCCATGAGTCCGAGGGCGACGTACAGCCCCTCCAGGGTGCTGGAGCCCAGGGAACGCACTTTGCGGGTCTCCAGCAGCGGCAGGAGTTGGGTTATGAGAGAGCGCTCCACCGGAAACTGAAGACCGATGGGCACGGATTCGCCGGATTCGCGGGTCGGGCATTCCAGGTTTTCCTCCCCTGCGAACAATCCCCTGCCCGCTCCGCCGTGAACCAGACGGTCCGACGGAAAGTCGTAGACCCACCCGTAAACCGGCATTCCCGAGCGCAACAGTGCCAATGAAATGGCGCAGTGGGGAATTCCGAGAGCGTAGTTATTGGTTCCGTCGATCGGGTCCAGGACCCAGGCGAACTCGGCCTCCAGCCTTCGAGTCCCCTCTCCCGCGCTCTCCTCGCTGCACCGATCATCGCCGGGAAACTCCGACGAGAGACGCGCCAGGACGGATTCGGAAATCCGATGATCGGCCTCGGTCACCCGTGAGGCGTCTTCCTTCCAATCGCTCTCGACCTTGCCGAAACACTCGCGGAAGAATCCGATCTGCGATCCGACGGCTTCGGATCCGGCCCGGATGCGATCGCTCAGCGCTGGGTCGGCCGACATCACGCCGTTCCTCCCGGCGCGCCCTCTTGCGTCATGATCCCGAAACATTCACCGGCAATCTCGATCGCCCGATCGACGGCCTCCTCCGTGTGGGCCGCGCTGATGAACCAGTTGTGGTGCGGATGAAAGAACGCCCCCCGCCGCACCGCCAATCCGCAGAACTTTTGAATGAGCCGAAGATCGCCGTCTCCCTCGAAGAACGGGTACGGCGCCGCTCTCGGACCCGTACACCGCAGGCTGAAACCATGCTTGCGCGCCGTCTCGGTCAACCCGCGACAAAGGCGGTCGCCCAGCGCCTCCAACTTCTCCGGCACGCGGTCCCGCTCGATCACGCGGAGGCAGGTGGTCGCGGCCGCCAGGGCGTCGGCGTTGTTCCAGTAGCTCCCGGTCAGAAACACCCGCGTGGCAGGGATCTTGAGGGAGCCGCGCCCCACCGCCGCGGAAATGGGATAGCCGTTGCCCAGGGCTTTGCAGTAGCACGCGATATCCGGTTCGAAGCCGAAACGGCGGTGGGACCCCCCGGCGTGCAGACGGAACCCCACCCGGATGTCGTCGAGAATCATCACCACTCCGCGGCGGTTGCATTCCCCCTGGACCGCTTTGAGAAAATCGTTTTCCGGAAGCTCCGAGGGGGCGAAAGACGGATGGTGGTAGGGCGTCACGAAAACCGCCGCCACATCGTTGCCGAGAGTATCGAGCATGCCTTTGAACGAATGGAAATCGTTCCAGGTGAAACGGTGGATGTGTTTTCGGTCTTCCTCGATCAGCCCCCCGTATCCCGGTGCGCACCAGGCGTCGACTCCGTGATAGGCGTTTTTCAGCATCATCACCTTGCGGCGACCGGTCGCTTCCCGCGCGACCTGCAAGGCCCAGGTCGTGACATCCGATCCGTTCTTCGCGAAGACCGCCCATTCGGCGAAATCGACCCGGTCGACCAGAAGTTCTGCCGCCTCCACGAAATACCGGGAGGGCTGGTTGTAGACGTTCCCCGACGCCTTCGCCCGGGCCGCCGCTTCGTCGACTTCCGCATGGTGATAACCGAGGACAATGGGCCCGAATCCGCACATGAAATCGAGGTACTGGTTTCCGTCGACGTCCGTAAAACGGCAACCTTCCGCCGATTCCGCGAAATAGGGAAAAATCCCCGGCATTCCGGCCGCCGGACTCGTGTGACCGTAAATGCCACCGGGCACCACCCGCATGGCCCTTTCGAAAAGAGCCCGCGATTCGGCTAGACGGGGATCGGAAAAATCGGCCATTGGTCAAAAAGGGAACCATCCGGTTGCAGAGAGCAAGAAAGATCTGTGTCCCGGATTCTTCACGATCCGACAAAGGAGCCCAGGCTTTCCTCCAGACCGCCTTCGCGGCTTTCCGAAAGCCAGAGTTCCCGAAAGGTTCGTTTCAAATCATCCGAACGGCTGGCCAGATCCTGCTCCGACTCTCCCCCTTTCAATCGATCCAGCGCCCATTGACTGGCCTCGGAGGCGAAGCGGACGCGCGGGTCCAGGTCCTCCGCATCTGCACGATCGAGAATCTTCTGCACGTCCTCCAAACGATCCGGGTCGATCCCCTTCCGCAATTGCGGCAGCTCTTCCCCGGACGCGAAGAAGACGCTGTGCAGAAAACTTCGGTTCGGATGACTGTCCGGCAGAACTCCGTCGATCCGACCCAGCGCGAGCAATGCTTCCCCGTTTCCGGCGGGCCGGTCCGGATAGAAGACCCGATCGATCGCCGCCCCCAGGTGCGCATCGGTGTCACCGTCCGCCCAGGACGCCCGTGCGGCCAGCACCAGACCGGGAAACATCGTCGGCGTCGGTTGCTGGTGCCCGCCGTCACCCCAGCAAGTCAGGACGAGTCCCCTCGCCCCATGGCGAAACCCTTCCCGGGCGGCGAGACGGATGTTGGCCGTTGCGTCGTCCAGACGCCCGGTCCAGCTGTTCCAGGAACCGGTGCCGGGCACCACCTGGAAGCGTCCGCGGAACCCGGCTTCCGCCACCAGATGACATTGCTCCGGGTAAGGATGATTCCCGTAATACCCCCAAATCGCCGGCACCGCTTCCTCGGGAATTTTCGGGACCAATTCGGGATGCTCGAGAACGATGTCCGCCCAGAAGATCGGCTCGCTCCCGAGTTCCATCGCCGTGCGGAGGATGCGTTCCAGAAACCCGCGATACACCTCCGCCTTGCCCACCTCGGCCACCCGGCCCGCGCTACGCCCCTGCCCCAACTCCCAGGGTTCGTCCCCACCCACGTTGATCTTCTTCGATGAGAAATGGGGGATCAATTCGGCGAGAAGCGATTTCACGAAATCCGCACTCTTGTCGGACGGATGGAGCGTGCTGCCGTAAGGCCGCCAACCCAGAATCGGATGGGTGAAGCCGTCCGGCGACTCCGCCAACTCCCGATAGGCCGGATGCCGGAGCCAGCGCTCCATGTGGCCGAAGCAGTTCTGATTCGGAACCAGCTCGATATGATGCTCCCGGCAATACGCGTCTAACTCGCGGATCTCGGAGCCCGTCAACGGCGAGGCGTCCTTCCAGACCGTCCGATGCTCCGCGTAGGCAAAGGTGTGCTCGGTGTACAGTTGAAGCTGATTGTAGCGCAGTTGCTCCAGCTGTTCGACCAGCCCGAAAAGCGTCTCCATGCGCGGGACCCGGCAGCGACTGATATCCAGCATAAAGCCGCGCTCCGCGAATCGGGGAACCTCTTCGATGGTGAAGGCGGTCTCCGGAAGAAGCCTGGCCGCACGGAGATCGGCAAGATGGTTTCGGGCGTAGGCCCGCCCGGCCGGATCCGCCGCTTCGATCATCGGCGCCCCTCCCTTGCCCGCCATCGAGATGCGAAACCCACCGGAGGGTAAAACGTCCCGCGCCTGCCTCTCGGAAATGAAACGGGGAGCAAAAATCATCCCCCATTTTCGGACACGAAAGGGTCAAGAGCAACGATTTCCCAAACGATCCCCGCAGCCAGGATCAAACGGAGAACAAGTTCCCCAACCCGTCGGCATGATCTACGGGAGAACAAGTTCCCCAACCCGTTGGCATGATCTACGGGGGAACGGGTTTTCCAACCCGTTGGCTGTCCTATGGGGGAACGGGTTTTCCAACCCGTCGGCTGTTTTTCTCATACAGGGGCACGGGTTTTCCAACCCGTAAGGCTATCCTTCCCATAAAGGGGAACGGGTTTTCCAACCCGTAGCCTCTTTAACGATCCGCCAAGAAAACGGACTGGAAAGTCCGTTCCCCGTTAAAAC
>CAZBLJ010000149.1:0-2817 GCA_964492605.1 uncultured Puniceicoccaceae bacterium | reverse complement strand
CCTCTTTAACGATCCGCCAAGAAAACGGACTGGAAAGTCCGTTCCCCGTTAAAACAGTTTCCCACCCCACTAGCCCTCTCCCCGTTCCCCGTAGCGGTCGAGGTAACGAGACCCTGCCTTTCCCGTAGTGGTCGAGGTGACGAGACCCCGCCTTCCTGTAGTAGTCGAGGTAACGAGACCCCCGCCTTCCCCTAGCGACCGACGCAACGAGACCCTGCCTTCCCGTAGTAGTCGAGGTAACGAGACCCCGCCTTTCCAAGTAGTAGTCGAGGTAACGAGACCCCGCCCCAACCCCCGCCACCGACGCAAAAAAAAGCACCTAATCCGACCAAACTACTTTTTGGCCACTTTCCGCGCCTTCTTCTTCTTACCGCTCCCGGGAACCACCACCGGTTCGTTCGCCACATCGGTCCGCTTGTTGGTGATGTATTGCTGAAGAATGGTGAGGAGGTTCTGGACCGTCCAGTAAAGCACCAGACCGGAGGAAAAATTGTAGAGGAAGATGAGGAATACGAAGGGAAGCAGCTTGAAGATCTTCTGCTGCATCGCATCCCCGGAAGCCATGGCCGGGGTCATCCGCATCTGGAAGTACATCGTTCCGGCCATGATCAGGGGCAGAATATTGATCGGGAAACCGAAAACCTCCGCCACCGTGTCCGGACGGGAAAGATCCTGAATCCACAGGAACGGCGCGTATCGGAGTTCCGAAGCCGTTCGCAGCATCCAGAACAGGCCGATAAAGATCGGCATCTGGATGAAAATCGGCAGACACCCCGCCGCCGGATTCACCTTGTTCTCGCGGAAGAGACGCATCGTCTCTTTCTGCATTTTTTGCGGATTGTCCTTGTACTTCTCCCGCAGTTCCTTGAGCGGTTCCTGGATCTTTTGCATCCGCTTCTGCGATTTGGCGGCCTTCGCCGTAAGCGGCCAGAAGATCAGCTTGATGATGATGGTCATCACCACGATGGACCACCCCCAGCTCGGGACGAAGGAATGCACCCCGTAGAGGAAAAAGAGGAGGATCTTGCTGAAGAAGCCGAAGAAACCGAACTGCATGACCTCGTCCTGCGCCTCGCCGAGGGCCGACAGTCTCCGGAATTCCTTGGGGCCGGCGTAAAAATCGATGGAGATGACCTGACTGCTTCCGGCATCGATCCGATCGATGGGGAAGGCCATGCTCCCGCGCAGGGCGTCCACCGGGGCGGCATCCATACGCCCGTTCGGACGTACCAGGGTGCCGGTGGCGTAGAAGCCGTTGCTCTGCAAACCGCTTCCGACCGTGGCCACGAATCCGAAAAACTGATTCTTCACCGTCCCCCACTCGATCCGCGGGACGGTCTCCTGGACTTCGTCGACCGGCGAACTGGCGCCGATCCCCAGGAATCCGCTGCTACCCTTGAACTTGCGGATGTCGATGAATTCGGTGTCTTCCCCATCGTAGTATCCGAAGCTCAGAAACTCCCCCCGCTTGTCGACTCCGGTGGAGTGGATCGTGCCCAGGTTCAAGAAGGCTCCCGAGCCGGACTGAAGAGCCTGCGAAGAGCGGTTCTGCAACTCCGTCGTATGGGAAATCAGGTAGGGGTCCGCCTCCGTGTCTTCCGGGCGGCTGATCGAAAAGGAACGACGGAGAACGATGCCCCCACCCAGCTCCCTCTCGAAGACGATTTGATAGGGGCCGGTGTCCGCTTCGACGATTTCGTAAGCGCGCAGGTAGGAAACCTCCGACTCGGGACCCTGGAAACTCAGTCCCAGAGCGGGCAGTTTCGCATCCGCGTTGAACACGAAATCATCCGGTCCCCCCCGCTTCGTTTGCAGAAAATTGATCCGCCGGATACCGCCTCCCAGATTGGTAAACTCGACCTCGATAAAATCATTGGCCAGAGTGCGACTCTCTTCCCCCACGTTCTCCGTCACCGCCTCGACCTCTTCCACCTCGCGCTCGGCGACCGGCTTGAAAATCCCTGTGGCGTCCCCGGACTCGGCTTCGCCGGAGGGCACCTGCCCGGGGGTCGGTGCGGTCGATCCCGCAGTGGTCCCGCCGCCCCGGTTTCCGGATCCGGGATCTTCGGATTGGATGGTTTCCGGCACCTCCGGGGGGGGCTCCATCTGGGAGGACTGATAAAACATCAGTCCGAAAGCCGCCAAAATGAAGGCCAGGCCGAGCATCAAATTTTTCTTGTCCATCAATCTAGTTCAGCGGGTGGGAAACCATTTGCGAAGAGCGTGCCGAAGCCGCGCATTCAGATCCGAAAACTCCAGCGAGTCGATCCCTTTGCGGGCGATTACCACGAGATCGATCGGTTGGACGAACTCCGGGGAAAACCCGCGAAAGCATTCCCGCAAGCGTCGGCGAACGCGGTTCCGGACGACGGCCGATCCGATCCGCCGCGAGACCGCCAGGCCCAGACGGGAAATCGGCTCGCTTTCTCCCCGGGCGCTCACTTGGAGATGAAAGTATGTTCCGGGGATCCACTGGCCCGAACTTCGGAGACGCTGATAGTCCGCGCTCTTCCGGAGCCGCTGCTCACGGGAGAGGCTCATCGGCGGACCTAGGCGGACAGGCGGGCGCGCCCTTTGCGCCTGCGTGCGGCGAGGATCTTGCGACCGGACTTGGTCGAGTTGCGCTTGCGGAAGCCGAATTTGCGGGCCCGCTTGATTTTGGAAGGACGATAGGTCGGTTGCATGGCGGTGTAAAAAAACAGAGGAGAAAAGGCCGGTTTCCCTCCCGTGTCAATGCCGGAACGGATCGATTCCAGCAAGATCAACCCCCTCGCCCCGTAGAGACCTTGAGAAGCAAGGTCTACCTCTTCTGTAGAG
>CAZBLJ010000148.1:1646-7057 GCA_964492605.1 uncultured Puniceicoccaceae bacterium | reverse complement strand
CGTCTTCATCGTACAAAACGAAACGAATGCCGAAGCCCATCAACAGGATCATCAGGCAAACCTCCGCAACCAAAAATAGGAGTTCAACATTCACAACTCATGTACGGTTACCACAAGTATCCCTGCGAATGCAAGTGATTGCACCGAGGGTGCCGCCCCTCCCTTTTCAGGTTTGCACGCGCGCGACAGGCGTCATAGCCCATTGGAAAGCGACCGACCTTTCCCGTGCATCCGATCCTCCAACAAACTCTGGGCAATCCCTACCTTCTCCTCTTCCTCCTTTGCGGATGTGGTATGGCTCTCGGTCGAATCAGCGTGAAAGGCGTGAATCTGGGCACCTCGGGCGTGCTTTTCCTGGCGCTGACCGCCGGGCATTTCGGGTTGTCGGTGCCGGAGGGTGCCGGGACGATCGGGCTTCTGCTTTTCGCCTACTGCGTGGGTGTCGGGGCGGGAAACCGATTCTTCTCCAGTCTCAAAAGAGAGGGCATGACCCTAATCAAACTATCCGGCGTCGTGGTACTTGCCGCCGTATCGGCGACCCTCGTTCTCGCCTGGATCTTCAAGATCCCCTCCGACCTTGCCGGAGGACTGTTCGCCGGTGCGATGACCAGCACCCCTGCGCTGGCTGCGGCCAATGAAGCATTGAGCGAGACCGGGCGATCGAACCTTGTGGTGGGCTATGGAATCGCCTATCCCTTTGGCGTGATCGCGGTCGTCCTGTTCGTTCAGCTTCTTCCACGGATCCTCAAGGTCGATCTGGGAAAGACGGGGGAGACTCCCCACGACGATGACGAGCGGGTGGAAACCGTTCTGGTGGAGGTAAAAAATCCCAACCTGACGGGAAAGCGGATCGCCGAAAGCGGTCTGACCTCCTTCACCTCCTGCAATGTCTCGCGGGTCCTGCGAGGATCACAGCTCGTCCCGCTACGCTTCGAAGATCGATTCGAGATCGGACAAAAGCTTTTTCTGGTCGGCCACGGACCGGAGCTGCAAATGGCCGTCGACTATCTCGGCGAAAGATGCTCCGATCCCGTCCAGCGGGACTCGGAGAACGAGCGGCAGATCCTTCTGGTCACCAGCAGGAACGTGGTCGGGCGGACCCTGAAGGACCTCGACCCCCTGAGGGAACACGGGGTCATCATCACCCGGGTGCGCCGTCTCGACTACGAATTCGTCGCCTCCGCAAACACCCGGATCGAAAACGGCGACCAGATCACGGTAGTCGGACCTCCCGACCGTCTCAAGACCTTTGCCGAAACGGCAGGCCATCGACCGCAGAGTCTCGGAGAAACCGACTTGATCTCTCTGTCCGTCGGTCTCGCTCTCGGCATCCTCGTCGGCATGCTTCCGCTCGCGCTTCCCGGATCCCGACCGATCACGCTCGGGCTGGCCGGCGGGCCGCTCCTGGTCGGCCTCATCCTCGGTCATTTCGGCCGGGTCGGGAAGATTACCGGCTACATCCCCCGGCCCACCCGCCTGCTCCTGCAGGAATTCGGTCTCGCTCTCTTTCTCGCCGACGCGGGAATCCGCGGTGGAGCCGGAATCGTGGAAACGCTGGAGCTTCACGGGCTGACCCTCTTGCTTGCCGGCCTCCTCATCGTTCTGGTTCCGCTCGTCGTGGCCTTTCTCGTCTGCCGCAAGATCCTCAAGCTCGGCTTCCTTCAAACCCTGGGAGGAACCTGCGGGGCCATGACCTCCACCCCCGCTCTCGGGGTCATCAGCTCGAAGACCGACTCTCCCGTGCCGGTCATCAGCTACGCCACCGCCTACCCCGCGGCCCTCGTCCTGATGACCATCTTCGCCAAACTGGTCGTGAGCATCTTCTAACCTCAAACGGCTTTCCACGAAGACCCATGAACCAAGCGAAGAGACCGGATACGAAGTCGAATCCTTCTTCTCCTTCCATTGAAATCCGGGAGGATGAACGGGAATCCCGTTTCCTGTTCACCGGCGCGTTCACGCTGCAAAGCCAGCCACCCGCACTACCGGATTCGCCCAAGACGTCCGCGAACCGCAGCTTTGTCGCCGACGGATCGGGACTGGCGAGCTGGGACAGCGCCCTTCTCATCCGCATCCAACAGCTCCGCGAGCGATTCTCCGGATCCGGCCAGACCCTGCGTCTGGAAAATTTTCCCGATCAGGTCATGCACTTGATCGAGAGCCTTCCGGAGACGGGGGCCGAGTCCTCTGGACCGGACGCGGCGGAGACGGAAAATCCAATCGAGAGAATCGGTGGAAGCGCCCTAAAAATGGTATCCGGCCTCCGCAACTTTCCGATTTTTATCGGGGAAACCTGTCAGAGCGTCGGTCGGCTTTTTCGGGGAAGAGCCGTGTTCCAGCGCGGCGATCTTCTCAACCTGTTCTGGGAAAACAGCGGGAGGTCTCTTGGCATCGTCCTGCTGATTACGGTTCTAACCGGGCTCATCATGGCCTTCGTCGGTGCGATCCAGCTCTCCCAATTCGGGGCCGACATCTTCGTCGCCAACCTTGTCACCATCGCCATGTTCCGGGAGATGGGCGCCATGATGGCGGCCATTATTCTCGCCGGTCGCACCGGCTCCGCTTTCGCCGCCCAGATTGGCAGCATGAAAGCGAACGACGAACTCAACGCCCTGCGGACCATGGGAGTTTCCCCGTTCGATTTCATCGTTCTCCCCCGGCTCGTAACGCTCATCCTGATGATGCCCGTTCTGGCCTTCCTCGGATCAATCGCCGGCGTCCTCGGCGGCATGATCGTCACCGTCGGCTTCATGGACATCACTGCGACCGCCTATCTGAACCAGGCCTCATCCTCGATTGGAGGTGCCACCCTCTTCGGAGGAATTGTTAAAAGCTTCTTTTTCGGCGCAATTATCGCTCTAACCGGCTGTTACAAAGGGCTCGCCGCCGGCTCGAGCGCCGAATCCGTCGGACGGGCCGCCACCTCGGCGGTCGTCACCTCTATCGTCTGGATCATCGTAGCCGACGCAATCTTCGCGATTCTCTTCTTTCTGTACGGAATATGAGCGACGAAATCCATGTGAGGACCGACAACCTCTCGATCGGTTACGACGGCAAGGCCATCATGGACGGAATCGAAATCGGCATCCGCCGGGGCGAGATTTTCTTCATCATGGGCGGAAGCGGTTCCGGGAAGAGCACTCTTCTGAAAACCCTGATCGGACTGCTCCCCCCCGTCTCCGGAGAAATCCGCTACGACGGAACTCCGTTCCTGGAGGAGGACCCGGAGGGACAGGCCGGGATTCTTCGTAACACCGGCGTCCTCTACCAGGGCGGCGCCCTTTTCAGCTCCCTCACCCTGCTGGAAAACGTGGCCCTGCCCTTGCGGATTCATACCAACCTGCCTGAAAGCGAAATCCGGGATCTCTCGAACTACAAATTGTCTCTGGTCGGCCTCGACGGCTCGGGGCGCAAGTATCCCCACGAAATCAGCGGCGGAATGATGAAACGGGCTGGCCTGGCCCGGGCCCTCGCCCTGGACCCCGACCTGCTCTTCTTCGACGAACCCTCGGCCGGGCTCGACCCCCTCACCTCCCGGCATCTCGACGAAACAATTCTCGAAATCAACGCCAGCCTCGGACCTACGATCGTGATCGTTTCCCACGAACTCGCTAGCATCTTTGCACTCGCGGATCGAACTGTTTTCCTCAACGCTGCTACCCGAAGACAACTTGAAGTAGGCGATCCGAACACCATGAAAACCAACTCGATTCATCCGGAGGTCCGGAGTTTCCTCAACCGCGGAGACAAGAACCCGGAAAGGATTTCCCCGTGAAGCCCGCAGCATTGAAATTCAGGATAGGCGTCTTTGTCATCGTATCCGGGGCTCTCTTCATCGGAAGCCTCTTCTTTTTCGGACTCACCAGTATCTTCGAAAAGAAAGCTCATTTCGTCTCCTTTTTTCCCGAATCCGTTCGCGGGCTCCAAATCGGCTCTCGCGTGCGCTTCAAGGGCGTCATGGTCGGCCAGGTCACCGACATCCGTCTGAGTCTGGGCGACGATGTTACCGGGAATGGTATTCCCGTCCTGTACGAAGTGGACCGCAACCGCCTCAAAACCAAGCTGGGTGTCGATAAAGACATTAGCAGCGAAAACGTCTATAACGACGCGATCCGTGACGGCATTTCGGCGAAGCTCGACACCGAAAGCCTGCTAACCGGCCAGCTCTACATAGACCTGGATTTCCGCCCCGATTCCTCCGCCCGGCAGGAGCCCCGGACCATCGGCAACGACTTAAGGGTCATCCCGGCGGTCCCGTCTCTCCTGTCGAACGTTACCTCGGAGGCTCTCTCGATTGTCAAGGACATCAGCCAGGTCGACTTTTCCGGATTAAGCGCGAACTTGAACAAACTCATCGTCCAGATCGACAAGTCTCTGGTAGCGATCGATCCCGGCCAAACTTCGAAGAACCTCAATCAGACAATGGTTGCCGTTCGGAAACTCGCAAACTCCGGGGAGATTGAATCGACCTTGAACGGCCTGCAGAAGACCCTACAGGAGTTCACCGAACTGGCGGGGGACATTCGTTCCGGCAAGGGCCCGGTCGGGGAACCCCTCGCCAATTCGCTCACCCGGCTGGCGGAGACAACCGAAGCGATCGAGCAGATGACCAAGTCGGTCGTAGGCCTGACCGAAAACGTCGACGGTCCGCTTACCGAGTTGGAATCGACGTTGATCGAGTTCAAGCGGGCCGCGCGCTCCATTCAAAGCCTCATCGACTTCCTCCGCCGCCACCCGAACGCTCTTATCTTTGGAAAGGAACCAGAATGATCCGATACGCCGCCACCCTTGCCACCGTTCTTCTAGCGGGATGTCTCCCATTCCAGTCCACACGGGAAACGGCGGAATTCGTTCGTCTCCCCGTCGAACCCTTGTCCGAAGAGAAAGGAGCGGTTTACCCGGCGCCCATCACCACCGCCACCGCTCCGGCCTATCTGGAACAGAGCACCGTCTGGTATTCTGATCGCAAGGGTCGACTGACCGCAATAAAGGGCTTCCTCTGGGCCGAATCACTGCCTGATGCCATTCGCAGGGGCTTCGTTCTGCTCCTGGCAGGCGAGAAACCTTTTCCCGAAAATCTGCGCATTGACCTGCAAATCGACCGATTCCTCCTTCTCGGGGACGGATCCGGGAGCGCGATCATCGAAGCCGTCGTCACCGCCGACGGATCGGCCCACACCCTTCCCATCGTCCAGGTGGAACCGCAGGATCTCTGGAATCCGGAATCCCCCGGGACCTTTCTCGCCGGTTACCGGGATTTGCTTCTGGAGTCCGGAAAGAAGTTGAAGGCCTCGGTGTTGTCGGTAGAAAAGAAACAGTGAATCGTTTGCGGTCAGCGTGAAATTTTCCGAAAAAGCCCTCCCCACCCTTCTATGCGGCGGGGCGATTCTGTTCGTTCTCGGCCACGGGCT
>CAZBLJ010000148.1:0-1546 GCA_964492605.1 uncultured Puniceicoccaceae bacterium | reverse complement strand
CCGCTCCCAAGGAACCGGCTCCTCCAACTTCTTCCCAACCGACACCGACGAAGGCCGACCGAACCGCCGCCTCCATCGAACCGCCTCCCGCCTTCGACGAACTTTTTCCCACCGAAACCCCGACCCCGGCTGACGAACCACCCGCACCGCAGAAAGCACGGGAACCCGAGCCCCCGACGTCTGAGAAAACGCCCGTCGATCCTGCACCTCCTCCCCCTTCCGCCGATTCTCCGGCTGCGCGATCCAGTTCCCTTCAATCGATTCTCGAGCAGGGACGGGGCGACAAACCCCCGCCGACCACGGGCGACCGCCCCAACTTCCTTCCGGTCGTGGAAATACGGGAAGAGTCGGAGCCTGTAGCGGACCTTTTCCCGACGGTGGTAGAGGCACCGGAGGAAGATCGACCCGATCCTCCGATCACGGAACCCGCCGATGCCGCGACCGAGCCCGGCGAACTCCCCGAACGACCGACTTTCGGGACGGGTCCGCGCGAGCCGATTCCAGGGGAAACGGACGAGTTGGTCTTCCCGCTCATCCTGGAAATCCCCGGTTTTGATCCCGGCGAATCCATCGTCACCGAAACCGGAATCGTCATACCTCCGGAACAAACCGCAGGGGCCGCCGACGATCCGAATCGGTCGACCGCTCCACCTCCGGAAATTCCCCCGACCGACCCCTCCCTCTACTACGCGGCACCTTTCTCCGTCGGAGTCGGTGCGACTCTCGGCGACAATTCCGACGTCTACGTCGACGCCCTCGTTCCCTTCTGGCAGACTGGCGGTAACGGTCATCGGACTCTTCTGTTTCTGGTTCCCCGACTAACGGGCACGGAGGAGGAGACGAACAGCGCCTCCCTCGGCCTCGGCTTCCGCAGCCTGCGGGGCCAGGGATCCTTTCTCGGAAGCCATTTCCCCTGGATCATCGGCGGAAACGTTTTCTACGACTTCACCCGGTCTTCCAACGATTTCGACTACAACCAATTCGGGGCCGGACTCGAGTGGATGTCACCCTATCTGGATCTTCGTTTCAACGCCTACTTCCCGGACAAAGACAAAAATCAGATCGCCGAAACCTCCTCCTCGAGCACCTCGACAAGCACTTCGACGACGACCCAAACCTCCTACTCCGCGCCGTTTGCGGTCGGCCACACCATCGTCCAACCCTTCACCACAACGACGACCCGCCTCTTCCGCCGCACGACGACGACACGATTCTTTGAAAAGTATGAAGCCGCCCTGGAAGGATACGACGGCGAAGCCGGAATCCTCCTTCCCACCGAACTCACCTTTATCCCGGTTCGGATCTACGGAGGTTACTACGCCTTCGACAATCCGTACGGCGACGATATCGCCGGTCCCAAAGCGCGTCTGGAGGCCCGCCCCTTTTCCTTTCTCCTCCTCGACGCCTCCTGGTACGACGACGAGGATCTTCTCGGTTCGGAATGGTTTCTCGGGGCCCGCGCCGATATCACCATCGGCGGCGGACCGGGCGCGCCCTCCAGCTCCAAGCCCCTTCACGACACCGCCGAAGGACCCAAGACCGAAGC
>CAZBLJ010000147.1:5143-7166 GCA_964492605.1 uncultured Puniceicoccaceae bacterium | reverse complement strand
TCACCGTCTTAACGAGTTCGGCCAGTTCGCGAATGGTCACGTCCGTCCCGGTTCCGATATTCACCCAGTCGGGCGGGTCCTCCAGGCCAAGAAGGTGGAGTACCGCCTTCGCCAGGTCGTCGACGTGCAGAAACTCGCGTCTCGGGGTGCCCGACCCCCACACCGTCACTTTCGGCAGCCCTTTCTCTTTCGCCTCGTGGAACCGGCGGATCAAGCCCGGCAACACGTGGGAGTTCTCCGGGTGATAATTGTCCCCGGGGCCGTACAAATTGGTCGGCATCCCGGAGTGATACAGGAGCCCGAACTGTTTTCGGTAAGAGCTGCAAAGTTTCAAGGCTGCGATTTTCGCGAGAGCGTAGGCCTCGTTGGTGATCTCCAACGGCCCGGTCAGGAGCGACTCCTCCTTGATCGGCTGCGGGGCCTCCCGCGGATAGATGCAGGTGCTCCCCAGATTGAGGACGCGGCCCACGCCCGCCCTGGCCGCCCCGTCCACCAGATTCAATCCGATGGCCAGATTGTCCCGGAGAAAATCGGCCGGATAGGTGTTGTTCGCATGGATTCCTCCGACCTTAGCGGCGGCGTTGATCACCACATCGGGACGTTCCCTATCCAGAAAGGCAAAGGTCGCCGGGCCGTCGCATAAATCGACTTCCGACCGGGGGGCGGTCAGGATGTTTGCGAATCCCCTCTTCTCCAGCAGGCGGACCACCGCGCCACCGACCATTCCCCGGTGGCCGGCAACGAATATACGGGTTTCCGGATTCATGACGGGCTCAATATCCCCGTTTCGCGACTTTGTCATAGTCCGCCCGGGCCATGATCCGCACCAGTTCGGAAAACGTGGTCTGCGGTTCCCATCCCAGTTCTTTCTTCGCCTTCGCCGGATCGCCGATCAGCAGATCTACTTCCGCCGGCCGGAAATACGCGGGGTCGACGACCACCCGCCGCGCTCCCGTTTTCCGATCGATTCCGGTTTCCTTCACCCCCTCGCCTTCCCATTCGAGATGGATTCCCAGTTCGTCGAAAGCGTTCTCGGCAAACTCACGAACGGTATGCGTCTCGTTCGTTGCCAGAACGAAATCCTCCGCCCGGTCGTGCTGCAGAATCCGCCACATCCCCTCGACGAACTCGGGCGCATACCCCCAGTCCCGCTTTGCATCGAGATTCCCCAATTTCAGGGTCTCCTGCAGACCGTGGGAGATCCGTGCGGCGGCCCGGGTGATCTTGCGGGTCACGAAGGTTTCGCCGCGGCGGGGAGACTCGTGATTGAAAAGAATGCCGTTGCAGGCGTGGATCCCGTAGGATTCCCGGTAATTCACAATGATCCAGAACCCGTAAAGCTTGGCCACACCGTAGGGCGACCGGGGGTAGAACGGAGTTTTCTCCGTCTGCGGAACCTCCTGCACCATCCCGTAAAGTTCGCTGGTCGAAGCCTGGTAGAAACGCGTCGGCAAGCCGGTTTCCTTGATCGCATCCAGGAAGCGGAGGGTTCCGACCGCATCCACCTCGGCCGTGTATTCCGGCACTTCAAACGAGACCTTCACATGGCTCTGCGCTCCGAGGTTGTAAATCTCATCCGGCTGAATCTTCTCGAGCAGCCGGTTCAAGTTACTCGAATCGGTGAGATCCCCGTGATGGAGAAAGAGCGATTGTCCGTGAATCTCCGGATCGTTGAAGAGGTGGTCGATCCTCCCGGTGTTGAAAGAGCTGGACCGGCGCACCATTCCGTGAACTTCGTATCCCTTTTCGAGCAGAAGCTCGGCCAGGTAGGATCCATCCTGTCCGGTGATGCCGGTTAATAAGGCGACTTTTCGTTCCATTGACGCAATTTTTGGACAAGCTGATCCGACTTGGCGAGCAGATTTTCCCCCACATCGGATGTGATTCTATTCGGAAGATGGTTGGTAGTGTCCGAGCTTGCTCGGGCTTTGCTCGATGTCTCCATGCTTGTCGATGATCTCCCACAAAGCCGCAGCCAGCTGCGACGCCACGAATACAGGCCGGAAGATGGATCGTAGTGTCC
>CAZBLJ010000147.1:0-5043 GCA_964492605.1 uncultured Puniceicoccaceae bacterium | reverse complement strand
GCCGCAGCCAGCTGCGACGCCACGAATACAGGCCGGAAGATGGATCGTAGTGTCCGAGCTTGCTCGGGCCCGTCGGGGGAGGCACCCATCAAAACGACACCCTCCCGCGATCCCCTATCGCATCGACAGAACGGGGTCCTCCTGAATCCGCTTTTGCAGATCATCGAAGGCCGTACCGACTTCCTTGTCCTTCAAGGTTCGCTCCGAGGAACCGTAAGCGATCGTCAGCGCGATGCTTTTGGTCCCCTCCGGCAGGCCCTTGCCTTCGTAAACATCGAAGATCCGGACTTCCTCGACGGCGAAATCACCCGTTCCCCGCCCGGCGAAGTCTTCGACCTTCGCACGCACGGACTCCGCCAATTCGTCCTTCGGACACACTACGGCGATGTCCTTGACCGAACGGGGGAAAGCACCGGGCGGGACAAAGGTGCCCCGCAGACCTTTGCGTCCGGCCAGTTGCGTCGGATCGACTACGAACTCTCCGGCGAAAACGGGATCGTCGATACCGTGGGCCTCCAGGTAGCTCCGGCAGACCGCCCCCCACTCGACCGAGCCGGCGGCGCCCACTTCCGCACCTGCGGAACGACCGCGCGCCCACACCGAAGGATTCTCCAAGCCCCTGACATCGCCCGCGTTCCAGGGCTCTCCCGCCAGACCGACCAGATCCTCCACCAGGCGACGCGCTTTGAAAAAGTCGAAATCCTCCCTCTCGAGCCATTCGTTCTTTTCCGGCGGAGCGGACACGACAAAGGCGACGGCAAACATTTCGGTCACCCGACCGTCCACGACGCGGAAAACCCGACCGCTCTCGAAGAAACGGAACGCCTTACGGGAACGACCCCGGTTGAACCGCACCACGTCGAGCAATCCGCCGAGAAGCGAAGGACGCAAATGACTTTGGTCCCGGGCAAGAGGGTTTTCCAAACCGAGCCATTCCGCGCCGGCTTCACCCTGCCGAAAAACCGCCTCCGAAGAATCGACGAGGCTGTAATTGAACGCTTCCAGAAAGCCGTTTGCCACGAAATGCGAACGCACCTCCGTTGCCAGGCGGTCCACCGGCGATTCCGGCAGAGAGGAAACCGATTCTGCCGAAACCTCCGCCGCCGGGATGCGGTCCGTGCCGAACATCCGCAGAAATTCCTCGGTCAGGTCGGCCACCCGGTCCAGATCCATGCGGAAACCGGGAATCCGCACGGTCCACGGAGCGGCCGGATCATCGGGGCGGGACACGTCCATCTCGAGCCGTTCCCAGGCACCGGCGATCTCATCGGGTTCCACCTCGAAACCCAGTCGATCGACAATCTGTCGGGGATTTACCGCAATCTCGGTGACGGTCTCCGGCAGATGCCCGACGGAAAAGGGGGTTCCGGCAACGCTGCCACCCGCCGTATCGAGAATCAGGTCGATGCAACGCGCCGCCGCGAACTCGATCCCCGCAGGATCCACGCCCCGCTCGAAACGATAGGAACTGTCGGTGCTCAGGCCCAGACGCCGCGAGGTCGCCCGAATGCCCGCCGGTTCGAAGGCGGCACCTTCGAGAACCACGTCGGTCGTCGAATCGGCTACCTCGGCATCGACCGAGCCCATCACCCCGGCCACGACCAGGGGACGTTCGCCATCGGCGATCACCAGATCGCCCGGCTCGAGCACCCGCTCTTTCTCATCCAGCGTGGTCAGTTTCTCGCCCGCAACGGCCCGGCGCACCTCGAGTTTGCCCCCCCGAATCTTTGCGTGGTCAAACGCGTGCAGGGGCTGTCCCAGCTCCAGGAGAACATAGTTCGTGCAATCGACCACATTGTTGATAGGCCGCAACCCTACCGCCCGAAGCCGACGCTGCATCCACTCCGGACTCGGCCGGATCCCCACCCCGCGAATCGACCAGGCGCAATAACGCGGGCAGGCCCGCCCGTCGCGAACGTCGACCGCATCCAGCAAGGCGGTCCCTTCATGAGCGCCCGACACATCGTGACGAATTTCCGGATACTTCAAATCCGTCCGGAACCAGGCCGCGAGTTCCCGGGCGATGCCGACCAGGCTCAAACAGTCCGGGCGGTTCGGGGTCACCTCGATGTCGAACACCGTATCGGGCTCGGGAAAGAGATCGTTGATGGGAGTGCCGACCGCCGGACGATCCTCCAGAATCAACAACCCGGAGTGGTCGT
This sequence comes from uncultured Puniceicoccaceae bacterium, assembly GCA_964492605.1. Taxonomy (GTDB): domain Bacteria; phylum Verrucomicrobiota; class Verrucomicrobiia; order Opitutales; family Puniceicoccaceae; genus Puniceicoccus. Next base: position 2,881 of record CAZBLJ010000147.1, on the reverse strand, counting down.
CGCCCAGATTCAACTCGGAGGCCGAACACATCATCCCCGCCGACGGCACCCCGCGCAGCCTGGACTTCTTGATCTTGAATCCACCCGGCAGCTCCGCTCCCGGCAGGGCCACCGGCACGCGGTCGCCCACCTTGAAATTCTTCGCGCCGCAGACGATACCGGCGGGCTCGTCCCCTCCGACGTTCACCGAGCAGACGCTGAGGCGATCCGCATTGGGATGTTGCTCGCTGGCGAGCACCTCACCGACGACCACCTTGTCCAGCGCCGGAACGCCGACCGTCTCGATCCCCTCCACCTCGAATCCGATCAAGGTAAGGGCTTCTTCGATCTCCTCGTCGGACTTGTCGATGCCGACATAGTCCGCCAACCACTGTCGACTGATCTTCATGAAAACTGCCGGAGGAACCGCTCGTCGTTCTGATAAAAATAGCGGATATCGTCGATCCCGTAGAGATTCATGGCCACGCGCTCGACCCCCATGCCGAAGGCAAAGCCGGATACCTCGTCCGGGTCGTAACCGACCGATTCGAAGACGGCCGGATCGACCATACCGCATCCCATGATTTCGATCCATTCGGACCCGACCTTGCCGAGATGGCCGCAGGGGAAATCCACTTCGAAGCTCGGCTCGGTGTAAGGGAAGAAGTGCGGCCGGAAGCGGGTTTTCGCTCCGGAGCCGAGCAGCTCGCCCACGAAATAGTCCAACACCGCCTTCAGGTCGCGCACGGTGACGTTGCGATCCACATACAACCCCTCGATCTGGTGAAAATTCGCGCTGTGGGTGGCGTCCGCGGTGTCCCTCCGGAAACAGCGTCCGGGGGAAATGATGCGCACCGGCGGCGGGTGCGCCAGCATCGTGCGGATCTGCGTGCTAGAAGTGTGCGTGCGCAGCAGGTAGCGTTCGTTCTCCCTCTTCTTCTCCACATTCGAGAAACACGCCTGCTCCTTCAAATAGTAAGTGTCGTGGAGGTCGCGGGCCGGGTGATCCGGCGGAGTGTTGAGCGCATCGAAGCAGTAATGCTCCGTCTCCACATCCGTTCCCTCGACCACCGAAAAACCAATCCGCCGAAAAATGGAAATCATACGCTCGCGGACCTGGGCCAGCGGGTGTTCGCAACCCCTCGGCCAATCCGGACTCGGGAGGGACGGATCCACCTCGGGACCGAGACGCCGGTTGAACTCCTGCTCCTCGACCTGCTTCGCAGCCGTCTCGAAGAGCGATTCGAGGCCCGTTTTCAGCTCGTTGACCTTTTTCCCGAAAGCGGGTTTCTCCTCTTTGGGCAGGTCGCCGATCTTTTTCCGGAACGCCGTAAAGGCTCCGGACCCGCCGAAAAAGCGGGCCTTCGCCTCGTCGAGGTCGGCCCGTGATCCGATAACGGATACGGCATCCTCCGCCTCCTTCAGGATCCGCGAAATTTCTTCGTCCATGGTATGCTGGCCGTCTCTGTTCCGAAAGGGCGGAGAGATCGGGACCGTCGAAACCGGTCGACCCCCTTTCCGGACAATCCCTTATTCCGCAGGCTTGGCGGCGTTCGCTTCCTTCGCCTTTTGCACCAGCGCTTCAAAAGCGGCCGGATCATGGATCGCGAGTTCGGAGAGGGACTTCCGGTTCATCTCGATCCCGGCCAGGCGCAGGCCGGACATGAAACGGCTGTAGTTGATCCCGGCCGAGCGGCAAGCGGCATTGATCCGGACGATCCAAAGCTTGCGCATCTCGGATTTCTTCTTCCGACGATCCCGGTAGGCGAACTTTTCGGCGCGCTCGACCGCATCTTTGGCATAGCGGAAAAGACGCGATTTGTTTCCAAAATATCCCTTCGCCTTGCCGAGAACTTTACGGCGGCGATTGCGGGAAGCGGGTTTATTGGTGGCTCTTGGCATGTTTTGATTCGTGGTTTGGTGCGGATGCCGGGTCGCCTGTCGATGTCACCCGGGGCCGCGGATTTCCGTCTCTATTTGAGGATCGCTTTCTCCAGACGCTTTTGGAAGCCCTTGGAGACCGACTGATCCTGGCGTGCGGCACGGAGCTGCTTCGTCGACTTCTTGCGAAGCAGGTGGCGCTTGCCCGGCTTGCGGCGCAGGAGACGTCCCGTCCCGGTCACCTTAAACCGCTTGGCGATGGATTTCTTGGTCTTTTGCATGGCGGAAAAACGAAAGAGCAAATCGATTTGCCGGAGGGCTGTAAAGAGTAATTCGAAAAATTCGAAAACTTTTCCATCGGAATTGCTTGACCCCTCCGCGAGATCCGACTTTAACTCACCGCTTTTCCCAATCCAAAACACCGAATTTTATGCCAGTTGATGTCAACATCCGCAAAGGCGAGTCCGTCGAACGGGCTCTTCGCCGCCTGAAAAAACGTCTCGATCGCGAAGGCGTGATCCGCGACGCCCGCGCGAAGCGGTATTTCGAGAAGCCCTCGGAAGTCCGCCGCCGCAAGAAGAAGGTGGCCGAGTTCAGCAACTACCTGCGGGTGAAAAACGAAAACCGGTAATTCCCGGCGGGCCGGAGGCCCGCACCACTTTCCGGGGGATTAGCTCAGTTGGTTAGAGCGCTTGCATGACACGCAAGAGGTCACTGGTTCAAATCCAGTATCTCCCACCAGCCTAAAACAACCAGAACACCCTCCGTTCGAAGATTGATCGGGGAACGCCTTTTTCGGAGTCCGAAGCAAAGGCCATCCAGGACGCCTTGAATTTCTGATGACCACAAGGCACCGGGCACCACGACCTTGTCATTCCGTTTTCGGTCCAGGGCGCGGTGGATGCGTTGATATCAAGTCCGAAGGCCTGATACCAGCGTGATCGAACGCAGTGCTTCGGTCGCCAAAGGGGCGACAGGCCAATGATTACTTCGCCGCTTCTTTGGCCGTCTTCTTTACGGC
>CAZBLJ010000146.1:0-7187 GCA_964492605.1 uncultured Puniceicoccaceae bacterium | reverse complement strand
GGATTCTGGGCGACCTCATTGCCTTTCTTCTAAGCATCCTTATCAATCGACTTCTTAGGTCACTGCGAATCGATCTCGCCTGATGAGGCTCGCTGAGTCTTGGAGATCTCTGGTGACCCCTCGGGCTGCTCGCCGCGGTGTCCGCGCCCATCCCTGAATCCATTCCGCGAAGAGTGTCAACCGCCGCAACCTCCTTCAGTTCCAGGTTGCTCGTGGTAGCGTATTCGCTCTTATTCGGCGTTCTCGTCGGGGTGGCCTTCACGGGCCACGTATTCCTCGATGCGAAACAGGTTGTCTCCGGCGCGCCGGGTGATTTTGAGGAGCGTGTCCATACTGGCCACCTCTTCTACCTGTTCTTCCAAAAACCATTGAAGAAAATTCTGGGTGATTCGGTCGTTGGAATCGGCAGCGGCGTTGTAAATCGCCTTGATCTGATCGGTGACCCGTACTTCCTGGTCGTAGGCCAACTGGATCGCTTCCTCGACGGACTCAAACTGATTCTGAGGCTGAGGAATGCCGGGAATCGCCACGTCCTGATTCGTGTCGTTGAGGAACTGGATCATTTTCATGGCATGATTGCGTTCCTCATCGGCCTGTTGCGCGAAATATCGACTCAGCTCCGGCAGAGCTTCCGCGTCGAACCAGGAGGATACGCCCACGTATTGGAGAAATGCGGAAAATTCGTGCCCGATTTGCTCGTTGAGAAGGTGAGAGGCTTTTGAATCGATCATAAGATCATTTTACAGCCGTTTTCGGAAGGATCAGCAAGGCCGAACTTGGGGCCTTTCAGGACGAAACGAGAGGGGCAGAGATAAAACAGGTCATTTTCACGCGGTGTGTGAGGGGATTTTCGGTGACCTGCTTGTTGAAGAACTCTAAAAATAAACCAAGTTTAAAATGGTTGACAACGCCAGTCGATGATAAAAATAAACCAGGTTTAAAATGATTGACGATTTGGCGATTTGAAGCATTGTTCGGGGTATGAAGCGAAAACGACTTATATTGAAGGGGGAGAGGGCCTATTACCACCTCCTCTCGAGAACGGTGAATGGGGAGAAGCTTTTCGGAACGCGTGAGAAGGAGGTGCTTCGGAAGATGATGTGGCAGGTGGCGGAGTTTTCCGGGATCGAGATCCTCACTTACGCGATTATGGACAACCATTTCCACATTCTGGCCGAGGTCCCGGAAAAGGGAGAGGTGAGCGATCGTATACTGCTCGAACGTTATCGGATCCTCTACCCTAAACCGACGGCCTGGAACCCGATGTCAGCCGAGATGTTGGAGCATCATCTGAAAGAAAACACCCATGAGGGAAAAACCCTCCGCCGCCGCCTCACCGCCCGGATGCACGATGTGCCCTGGATGATGAAAACCCTCAAGCAGCGCTTTGCCCTTTGGTATAACCGCAAGAACGACCGTTTCGGGCATCTCTGGAGCGGGCCGTTCAAGAGCCTGTTGGTAGAGGCCGAGACGGGTTCGTTGTCCACTGTCGCGGCCTACATTGACCTCAATGCGGTTCGGGCGGGAATAGTGGACGACCCGAAAGACTACTCCTATTGCGGTTACGCCGAAGCACTGGCGGGAAAATCGCGGGCGCAGTATGGGCTGCTGCGCATTGAGAAAACCCTCGCACATTACCGTCAGAGGCTTTTCGGCGCAGGGGCGTATCCCGAGGAGGGCAAGGCCTTTATCGAGCCCGAGAAGGCCCGACAAGTCATCGAAGAGCAGAAAGGCGAGTTGCCCTTGCATGAGCTATTGAGACAGAGGCTGAAATTCCTTTCGGAGGGCACTGTCTTTGGCTCCCCTTCTTTCGTTTCAAATGCTTTGCGGACACTCGAAAGCCCGAAATCGCGATGTAATAGGGGGAGCAGACTACTCCGCGCAGGAGCTTGGCTCGGAAAATCGGTTGCCCGAGGTGATCCACGAGAGTTCTACGAATAAGACCTTCTTCGTCGTGCATTTCGGTTCCCCCGAGGTAGCATGCAGACGAATGACGGCGGCATTTGCGTGTCAATCATTCGGTGCTCGCCAGCCGAGCCCAGTAAATTCGGTCGCAGACTTCTCTGACGGCCCCCTGGCCGCCGTTTCGCCTGGAGACCCAGGTGACGGCTTTAAGTACTTCTTCGGAAGCATCGGCCGGAGCCAGGGAGAGACCCACCTGTCTGAGTAGTGGAAGGTCGGGCACATCATCCCCCATGAAAGCGGCCGCTTCCCATTCGATCCCTTGTTTCCGCAGAAACGACTCCGCGCAGGTGACTTTGTCCGCAACCCCCACGAAAGCGTTCTCGATCCCGAGGCGTCTGCAGCGCGTCTGCACCGGGACGGACGGAGACCGGCTGATCACGGCGATTGGAAAGCCGGCGCCGAGAAGACGGGTCAATCCGAAGCCATCCTTGATGTCGAAGCGTCGGAACTCCGGAGCGTCATTCTCCGGAAGATAAACGCCTCCGTCGGTGAGAACACCGTCGCTGTCCAATAGTAAGGCCTTGATCCTCCCCCAGGGAATCGATTCTTCTTCCGGTTGCCGCATGACCGGAAGTTCATGCCATCTTTTATGAAATTTCGACCGGAAAAACCGTCCATCCTCGATGAGAGTGCCGAAACCCTCGGTGCGGAACTTGCCGGGGCCGGAGTCCCGGCCTTTCGCACCCGCCAGGTGCTGGACTGGGTGTATAAGAAAGGATGCACGGATTTTTCCGACATGAAGAACCTCCCGAAGGACCTTCGTGGGCGATTGGAGGATCGATTCGCCGGAAATCCGGTCGAGGAGGTGTTTTGGAAAAAGTCGGGGGATGAGACGCACAAGCTGCTCTCGCGACTGGAGGATGGTTCCTACATCGAAACGGTTTTGATCCAGGCGCCGATGGTCGGGGTGGGCCGGGAAAAATCGCGGGCGACGGTCTGCGTCTCAAGCCAGGTCGGCTGCGCCTACGGATGCAAGTTCTGTGCGTCGGGTTTGGCGGGGTGGAAACGGAACCTCACCCGGGGGGAAATCCTCGGCCAGTTTTTCCGGGTGGGTGAACGACAGGAGCGCGGCGACGAACCTTCCGCGGTGCGGGCGGATCACGTCCCGTTCGACAACATTGTTTTCATGGGGATGGGTGAGCCCCTGGCCAATTTCGATGCGGTGGCCGGGGCGATCGAGACCCTCCATGCGGATTGGGGATTCCGCTTCGGCGCGCGCAGGATCACGGTCTCCACCTCTGGACTGGTTCCGCAGATCCGGCAGCTGGCGGATCTGGGGATTCCCGTACGGTTGGCGGTGTCCCTCCACGGAGCCACCGATGAGGTGCGTGGCAAGATCATGCCGGTGAACCGCCGCCATCCGATCCCCGAGTTGCTGGAGGCGGTTCGGTATTTCCGTTCCAAGCACAATCGAATGGTCACCCTGGAGTTTATCCTCATCGAGGAAGTGAATGATTCCATGGAGCAGGCCAAGGCTCTTGCGGAGATCGCGGGCGACCTGCACGCCCATGTGAACTGCATCCCCTACAATACGGTGGAAGGGCTTTCCTGGAGGCGGCCCAACCTGAAGCGACAGGAGAAATTCGCGTCCGTTCTCCGCAAGAGTGGAGTCTCCGTGACGTTGCGGCGGGAAAAAGGGCACGACATCGCCGCCGCCTGCGGCCAGCTCCGGCTGCAGCGGGAGCCCGCGGCCTGACGCGGTGCGCATCGTCCGGAGTCTTGGCGGCTTCAACCGCCCGGTTGCTCGAAGAGATCCGAGATGGGTCGCCGGACCCGGTCCTTCGCATCGAACCCCTCGACGTATTCGGCGAGAAGGGGTTCGGCCTCCTCGAGGATCTCCTCGCCCCGGTTGTTACCACCCCGCACGAAAGAATCGTGGAAGTCGAGGAGGCTCTTCTTCTCCAGGGGGATGCCCGGCTGGAAGCGGGTCTCGGCCTGGCTGTCGTCGTCATCCGGTTCCAGGGCGCGGATCCAACCGAGTTCGGAAAGCATCGTCAGGGAGTTGTTGACCAGTTGCCCGGGGACGCGGAGGTGGTTGGCGATCTCGGTGGTCGTAGGAGGGCTTTCGCAGTGGTGAAACCGCCGGCCGATGAAGAGCAGGCAGGCCAGACCGAGAGCTTCCCGTGTCCGCTGGCTGACGTTGCTCCAGGCGGCCTGGTTGGTCAGGTTGCCGACATTCTGGACGGCGTAGGCGATCTGGCAGGAGAAGAGGACGATTAGCCAGAAGAGGTACAGGCCGAACATGAGCACCGGGATGATGCCGACGGAGCCGTACAAACTTTGCTCGCGGATCACCTTGTGGACGTAGAGAAAAGACAGGGAGTGGTTGGCGAGGAGGAGCAAGGAGCCGATGACTCCGCCGATGAAAGCGGCCTTCCAATGGACCGTCGTATGGGGAAAAAACCGGTTGAACACCGCAAGAACGAGGGTCAGCAGAAATATCGAAAGCAGCGGGCCGGCCCAGACGTTGATGTCCTCGTATTCGATGCCGGGGATGAGCTGGTCGAAGCGTGAAACGATAGTGGTGGCCGAGAGGAGGGTGACTGCGGTGATACTGAGAACGGCGCCCAGGCTGGCGATGGTCCAATAGGAAATGATCCGCTGCGCCCAGCTGCGGCCCCTGCGAACCCCCCATATCCCGTTGAAGGCCTTTTCAATGGAGGTAATCAATTGGATGACGATGATGATCAGCGCCAGGGAGCCGATCACACCGACGGCTCCGGACCGGGCGCTTTGCACGATCTGGTCGATGAATTTGACCACGCTGGGGTTGAGGGCCTCCCGGGCTTCCCGCGCCGGCGGGGCGGGGGACCCGCTCGCGGTGGAGGGGGGCGAATCGGTTTCGTCCGCGGGGCTCGACCGCGTCTGATTGGCTTCTCCCCCGCCATCCGTATCCTCTTCCTCCCATTCCGCGACCGGAGGCGCGAGGAAGACGAGCGTTTGTGTCAGTTTTTCAACTACGAGATTATCACGGTCTTCCTCGCCCTGCAGGAGGAAGCTGGAGATCATGATCCCGATGGCGAGAAGCGGCCCCAGCCCGATCAGCGAATAGTAACTGAGGGCGGCCGCCTGGCCGAAGAGCTTGTTGTCGTTGATTCCCCGCCAGGCAATGATGAGGACCCGGAGAATGGCAAAGGAGCGCTCGCGCCGGGGGTCCCGGTTCTCGTCGTTCCGGAGCCAGATTTCCCGTCCTATGAAGTCGGGAACGGCCCGCAGGATCTTCCGGATCCTGGCGACCTTGCCCTCTTTCTTATCATCCGTCATCGACCGTCATCCGGGTTTACAGGGGTATCCCCCGGAACCATGCCAACCAGATGAAGGTTCCTCCGCCCGCGAGCCCGAGGACCACCGAAAGAAAGGTCGTGCCAAAGCGCGTGCAGAGCGTCGAGCAAATCATACCGAGCTGGAGGGCGGAAAGCGCGGCGATCGCCCCGGGATCCCCGCGGGAATAGAAGAGATAGGCGAAGAAGCCGATTCCGAGGGCGGCCCGGAAGCGCAACAGGGGGAACAAGGCCGTCTGACCCAGCCCGATCCCGATCGCGAGCACCAGGTCGACGATCGCAAAGGCAAGTGTCCAATTGTCGAAGAGAATGCTGATGGAATACTCTCCCGATTGGAACATATCGTAAATCTGCTCCCATACTGGCTGGACAATCCCGCCGATCGAGAGAAGGAGCATCAGGACGACCCCGGGCAGGAGAAGCGCGACGGCCCGATCGCGGGACTTGCGGAGAGACTGGATGTGCCGGGTCTGGGCGGTCTTCCCCTCTGCGGCGGCGAGCATTTCGTCCACGTTGCCGGATTCGCTGGTGGGCGGGGGAGGGGCAGCCGGCGTCGGCGTGGTTTTCTTTTTCGGTTGTTTCTTCCCGGCGGGGCTCTCCGTTTCCGACGGGCCGGTCCCTGCCGAAGGGTCTTCCTTTTTGCGAAGCTTCAGGCCGGGTCCGGGTTTTGCTTTGATTTGCTCCCAAAGGTCGGGCTGGTCGCCGATGGAAACGAATTCGTCCATTTCGTCCGATTTGAAGAGAGTTTCCGGCTTTACCAGATCGGAGGAGGCCAGTTCCCTTAGCTGCTCCACCGAGAAAGGGCCGTCGGCACTTTCAGCTCCGGGGGCTCGTACGTAGTATTTACTCATAGCGGCAAAGGTGTGGTAGCTTACAGGGAATTTTCCCTCCAGCCCAGTTTGGTCCGAACGGTTCGGAAGTGGGAGTATCCTGGGCCGTGGATCAGGCGCAAGCGTTCTCCGGGCACGCAGATGCCCAGGGGGAAAACCGCATGGCGGGGGAAGGAAGGTCGGCCGTCGATCGTGACCTGGGCGTTGCCGACTTCCCAGTCCGTTCGGACCTCCAGCCGGGTTTCTGCCGAGAGCAGGACGCTACGGTTGCTCAGCGTATGCGGGCAGATCGGGGTCAGCGTAATCCCGCTCACCTCCGGATGGACGATAGGCCCCCCGGCCGACAGGTTGTAGGCGGTCGATCCGGTCGGGGTGGAAAAGATCAGTCCGTCACAGGCGAATTCGTTGACCAAACTCTCGTTGGCGAACACCTCCAGTAGCATCAGGCGGGAGGAGCCGACCTGCTTCACGACAATGTCGTTCAGGCACACCCGGCTTTCCCCGGAGGGCTCGGTGGCCCGGAGGAGGGAGCGTTCCTCCATCTCATACCCTCCTTCGGCAATGAGGGTGAATTCACGGGCGATGCTCTCCGGCGAGAACGTCACGAGAAAGCCGAGTTTGCCGAGATTGACCCCCAGCACTTTCGTGCCGAACTCCACCGCCTGGGGAACGACCCCCAGAAAAGTGCCGTCCCCTCCGATCACACAAACCGCGTCGCAGTCTTGAAGGAAGTTCTCGGGCAGCGGGTGGTCCTCGGTGAGCCGCATGGATACCCCCATATCCCGCCCTATGGCCCGGAGTTGATCGCCGATCTCACGCGCACCGGGCTTGGATCGGTTGACGACCAGAGCAACTGTCCGAAGAGCCTCCACAACAGGAACGGTAGCGGTCCGTTTGGCGTAGCGAAAGGAAAATAACGGGGTCGTTGTCCGTCGAGACGGATCGCTGTTTAAGGCTCGATACGGGACCCAGAGCGGTCAGAATGACCGGAAAGGAATGAGGGACAACGAATCAGGGAATCCCGGCGGCCCGACCGCCTTTTGGCTGGAGCAGGTGGAGGATTTTCTGGCCTGGGCGCAATTGGAACGCGGACTTTCGGATCATTCCGTCG
>CAZBLJ010000145.1:0-7206 GCA_964492605.1 uncultured Puniceicoccaceae bacterium | reverse complement strand
TCAATCCCTGCGGCGTCGCCGCCGGACCCCGTCCCTGGTTTCAACCAGATCGGGAGGATCGACCTCGAATCCGTGGAGGTGTTCGGTTTCGCCCTTGGTGGTCAGCACCTTCCAGATGCACCATCCGAACAACAACACTACGCCGCCGACCGAAATCAGCATTACCGTCCAGCCGCCCCAGCTCATATCCCGTCTCCTTTCTTTTCCGTCCGGTTGATGTGGGTTCGCACTTCCTGTTTGACCGGGAGATTCAACACCCCGAAGAGGAAAAGCAGCGCGATGATGCAGATCCCCAGCCAGGAGACCGCATTCGGATCGAGGAAGAGGTCGGCGACCCTTGGGTTGACCTCGATTTCATCCGATCCGGCACCGACGCCGAGGAGGGTCTTGAAAATCCAGGCACCGAAGATGGCGATCAGCACCGACGGAGTGACGAACTTGATGATGATCCCGAACACCTTCGGAATGCGGATGGCCGAGCCTTTGTGGGCTTCATCGAGGCCTCGTCGCGTGCCGATCACCCACCCGAAGAGGATGACCTGGATCAGGGCCAGGAGCACCATCAGGAGATTCGTCACCCAGAAATCGAGGGTGTCGAGCAGGCGCAGGCCGGAGCTGAAGTAGATGACCAGGATACCTCCGATACCCGTGATGAAGCCGAGGATGGAAACCGATTGCCGCCGATTGATGCGCAGGGAGTCCTCCAGAAAGGCGATGCCCGGCTGCAACATGGAGATCGAGCTGGTGACCGCAGCGAGGAACAGCAGGAAGAAAAACGCGAACCCGACAAACTGCCCGAGCGGCATCTTTGCGAACACCATCGGAAGAACGGTGAAGCCGACATCGAAGGTTCCCATGCCAATAGCGGCCAGTCCCGAGATGCCGAAGAAGGCAACGGCCGCCGGAATACTGATCAACCCGCCCACGCCAACCTCGCAAAACTCGTTGGCGCTGGTGGCGGCAAGGGAACTCAACACGACATCATCCTTTCTCCGGAGGTAGCTCGAATACGTGATGATGACCCCGAACCCGACGGAAAGGGTGAAGAAGATCTGCCCTGCGGCGGCCAGCCACAGATCCGGGTTGGCCAGCTGTTCCCAGACCGTTTTCCTGACAAATTTGAAACGGTCCGGATTCGCGGCGGCCAGCGCTTTGGCCTCCGATACGTTGTCCGCGTAAACCACCTCGGTTTTCCCGGAGAGATTCCACGCGGGATCGCCGTTGGGTCGGAAAGCGGGATTGCCGGCGTCATCGACCGCCCGTTCGACGAGATAGGTTTTGCTGGGATTCCACATGTAACCGAGACCGGTATCGATGTTCTGGTCCGGATGCTCGGCATCCGGCGTTCCCAGCGTCAAGACTCTGACCAGGATGAGGAGGGCAAGGAGAACCAGAGCCGGCATCGCGTATTTGCAGAAAAATTCGATGCCTCTGGCGATACCCCGGTAGATGAGGAAGAAATTGAGGAGAAACACGACGAGGAAGTAGATGCCGACGTGTTCGAAATCGGCTTTCATCGCCGTTCCGTCCCCGCCGATACCGACCAGACTCCCGAAGAAATCTTTAGCCTGCGAGGTCTGCTCGAAATCCATGATGCCGCGGGCGTAGTTGACCGCATAGGCCAGACACCATGCCTCGATCACCACGTAATACATGTAGATGCAGACCGGGATTACGAAAGCGATGACCCCCAGCCACCGGCTCCCCATGAATCCGCTGACCGCTCCGAAAATCCCCGGTGCGCTGTTGTAGCCGTAGCGTCCGCCCGCCCGTCCCAGGGTCCATTCGACCCAGCAAACCGGCAGACCCACAAGGAGAAACGCCAGAAAGTAGGCGATCATGAAAGCCCCGCCGCCGTACTCCGCCACCTGGCCGGGGAACCGCAGGAAATTGCCGAGCCCCACGGCGCTCCCGGCCACGGCGAGGATCACCCCGAGGCGCGAGGACCAACCATCTCGAGAGGAAGACATGGGAGGAAGGGTAAAAGAACCGGTGTCCGCGGAACAAGCGTTAAGACGGAAAACCTCCACGCCCTCTCCGCATGGTTCATTGGGGTCTTGCCACTTGCACCTGTTTTCTGGCAGGATCACCGGTTTTCCCAGAATGAGCACACCGAAAATCAACATCTACGATACGACTCTTCGCGACGGAAGTCAGGGCGAGGGGATTTCCTTCTCGGTGAACAGCAAAATCCGTATCGCCGAAAAACTGGATCAATTCGGTGTCGATTACATCGAGGCGGGTTGGCCCGGCTCGAACCCGCGGGACCTGGCTTTTTTCGAAGAGGCGCGCAAGCTGGTCCTGAAGCACGCCCGGATCGCCGCCTTCGGTTCGACCCGGCGGGCCAATGTGGCGGTTGCGGAAGATCCGCAGATCCGCCTGTTGCTGGATGCGGAAACTCCGGTGGTGACCATTTTCGGCAAGACCTGGAAGCTTCATGTGGAGAAAGTGATCCGGACGACGGGGGCGGAGAACCTGAAAATGATCGAGGACTCGATCCGGTTTCTGAGAGAGAACGGGCGTGAGGCGGTTTACGATGCCGAACACTTTTTCGACGGGTACAAGGATGACCCGGAATTCGCCGTCGACACCCTTCGAGCCGCCCACCGTGCGGGAGCTTCCTTCCTCGTTCTTTGTGACACCAACGGCGGAACCCAGGTGCACGAGGTGGAGGAGATCGTCGCCAGTGTCCGCGGAGCCCTTCCCGATGCTGCCATCGGAATGCATTGTCACAACGACTGCGGGCTGGGCGTGGCGGTAAGTCTGGCCGGGATTCGCGCCGGGGCGACCCAGGTGCAGGGCACGATCAACGGCTACGGCGAGCGGAACGGAAACGCCAATTTAACGAGCATCATTCCGAATCTGTCTCTGAAACTCGGCTACGACACGAATTGTTCGACGAACCTTGCCAAGCTGCGGGACGTCTCGCTTTTCGTGGACGACATGGCCAATCAACGTCCGGACATCCGTGCCCCCTACGTGGGTGCCAGCGCCTTTGCCCACAAGGGCGGGGTTCATGCGGATGCGGCAAACAAGGTGGCGCGCAGCTACGAACACATCGATCCCGCGCTGGTGGGAAACCGCTCGCGGGTTCTGGTGTCCGATATGTCGGGGCGCAGCAGCATCATGATGAAGGCCCGGGAAATGGGAGTGGATCTGGAAGCCCGCTCTCCGGCCTTGAAGGAATTGCTGGAGGAATTGAAAGGTCTGGAATTCAAGGGCTACGAATACGAGTCGGCCGATGCATCCTTCAAACTGCTGCTGGATAAATTTCTGCACGGTCGTCGGGACCGCATCGAACTCCGGGGTTATCGGACCACGGTGTCCGAGGAGACCGCCGCATCCCGCGAGCTGTATTCCGAAGCCACCGTGAAGATTGCGGTGGACGGGGTCGAGAGCCACACGGTCGCCGAAGCGAGGGGACCGGTCGGCGCCCTCGATCACGCGCTGCGCAAGGCGCTTGAGGCGAGTTATCCCTTCGTCGAGCAGATGCGTCTGGTGGACTTCAAAGTGAGGATTCTCGATACCAACGAGGGTGCCGATGCGCAAATCCGGGTCCAGGTGGAGTCCAGCGACGGACACCGCTCCTGGGGCACGGTGGGTGCCTCCGACAACATCATCGAGGCGAGCTGGGAAGCGCTTAAGGATGCCTACGAATACAAGATCCTCCTGGAGGAGACCGGCGGTTCGGATGTGGAGAAGGCGTCGCGCCGCGTTACAGCGGACGTCTGATGGACTTCAGTCTGCACAACACGGCGTCGGGTCGCAGGGAGAAGGTCTACGCGGCGGACGGGAAAGCGGTGGGATTCTACTGCTGCGGACCCACGGTCTACGGGCCGGCCCACATCGGCAACTTCCGCACCTTTCTGGTCCAGGATTTATTTCGCCGGGTCTGCGAGTTTTCGGGGCTGTCCGTGGTCCATGTCCGCAATGTGACGGACATCGACGACAAGACGATTCGCGAATCGATGGCGTGCGACGAGTCGTTGAATCGATTTACCGCGCGCTGGCGCGAGAAATTCGAAGCGGATTGCGGAGCGTTGAATTTGCTTCCGCCCCATCAGTCTCCCTCCGCCGTCGAACATATCGCGGAGCAGATCGCCCTGATCGAAAGACTGCTCGAAAAGGGGCACGCCTATCGGGGCGAGGATCGGTCGGTCTACTTCCGGGTCCGCTCGTTCGACCGATATGGGGAACTCGCCCGCATCGATCCTGGTGCGTTGCGGGATAACGCGGACGGTCGGCTCAATTCCGACGACGAGTATTCCAAGGACGACGTGGCCGACTTCGCGCTCTGGAAGGCGCGGAAGCCGGAGGACGGGGAGAACTTCTGGGAAAGCCCCTGGGGGCCGGGGAGGCCCGGATGGCACCTGGAGTGCAGTGCGATGAGCATGAAGTATCTCGGCGAGACTTTCGATGTTCATGCCGGTGGCGTGGACCTGACGTTCCCCCACCATGTGAACGAGATCGCCCAGAGCGAATGCGCCACGGGCAGAACGTTTGCGAGGCATTGGTTTCATTCCGCCCACCTCATGGTCGAGGGAAAGAAGATGAGCAAAAGTCTGGGGAATCTCTTCACCCTCGCGGATCTGGTGGAGCGGGGTTACCACCCGATGGAAGTTCGCTGGGTGCTGCTTTCGGGGCATTATCGCAAGACCCTGAATTTCACGATGGATTCGCTGCGGGCGGGGCGCAAGGCCCTCGTGCGTTTGGCGGAAGCCATTCGCGACTGCGGTGGCGCCGGACGGACCGCTGGCGATCCTTCTCTCGAAGGGGATTGGCTGGCGGCCTGGGAGTCCCTGCTGGAAGACCTCAATGTACCCCGGGCGATGGGGCATGTCATGAAGGAGGTTTCGCGCTGCGAAAAGGAATCCGGGAACTGGGATGACGGAGCGAAAGAGCGCTGGGCCGGGTCCGCGCGATTCATCCTGGAGGCCCTCGGGATCGACCTTCCGAAGTGGGAGGAAACGCACGACCGCCCGGAAGCGGACGAAGAAGGTCCGCCTCCGGAAATCCTCGCGCTGGCGGAGCAGCGGCAGGCGGCGCGGAAGGCGAAGGACTTTGGCACGGCGGACCGGTTGCGGGACGAGATTGCGGCGGAAGGTTGGACCGTGAAGGATTCGCCGGACGGGTTTGAACTCGTCCGGGATTCCTGAGGTTTCCGGTGTCGGTTCGGCCAGCTTGCCGACTGGCCATTCGGCTTCCAATGCCGCCCTGCGGTTATCGCTACGTCGACGCCGGTTCCGGGGTTGGCTGGGCGTTGCCTTTTCTGCGCATCAGTTCCTCGTAAATGCGCAAGGAAATCCAGGCATCGGTGGCGGCGTAATTGATTTGCTTTTTCGTGAGCGGGTTTTGTTCCCAATTCGAGACCTGGGCCGCTTTGGATATCCTGCCGCCGAGGAACATGCCCGCCAGGTTGCGAAGCCCCGTGGTAATAATCCCCCGTTCGGCCGCTATGGCCGAGAGATCGACGAATGACGCCGCCTCGAACGGCGAGATGCGGTTCAGTCCCCGGATGTCGTCGTGGGGGGCGACACCGACTTTTTTGATCGAGGGTTCCGCGAGAAGGGAGAACAGCTCCTCATGGCGGGTCAGCGAACGGAGTTGAAACAACCAGGCCCGGGCTCCGGTGGCCAATTGCAGAAGGGCCGGCGGACGGATTTCGTCTTCCCGGCGGAATGTCGGTTTGCTCTCGGTGTCGAAACCGACCACGGAGACCGGGCGGATTTCTTCGAGAGCGGCCTCAAGGTGCGAGTCGTCGGCAATCAACTGAATCTTTCCGCTGAACCCGATCAGGGGCAAAGTGCGGAGCAGATCCTTGCACATTCTATCGGGGAACGGTTCGTCGGCGGGAGGCTGCATGAATTCAGTTTTTCCGGCATGGTTTTCGTGGCAACGGTTTTTTGAGGGGGCCGGCACCCCGGGGTGTAACGGACCGTTAGAACTTGGTCGAGGGCACCTCGCGGACGCCCGGGTCGACATCGAAGTAGTCCCGCTTTTCGAAGCCGAAGAGGCTGGCAACGAGGCTGGACGGGAACTGCTCGCACTTGTTGCGGTAGTCTCGCACATTTCCATTAAAAAACCGGCGGGCCGCCTGGATCCGGTCTTCCGTGATGACCAGCTCCCTCTGCAGCGAGAGAAACTGCTCGTCCGCTTTGAGGTCCGGATAATCCTCCGCCCGCGCCAGTAGTTGGGTGATCTGGTTGGACATCTCCTGCTCGGCCGGGGCCTGGCGGGCGACCTCCCCGGCGGATTCCAGGCAGCGTTGGCGGGCACGGGTCACCCGTTCGAGAACCTCGCTTTCGTGGGCGGCGTAGCCTTTCACGGTTTCCACGAGGTTGGGGATCAGCTCGTAACGGCGCTTCAGCTCGGTATCGATATTGCTCCACGCCTCCTTGATGTGATTGCGGAGGGCGACCAGGCCGTTGTACTGGATGAGAACCCAGAAGGCCGGAAGCAGGATGATGGCGGCCACGAGGGCCAGGGGGATCCAGTCATTCATGGTTCTGCGGGCTGATCTCTTTGTCGAAGAGGTATTCCGGCATCAAACCGAGAATCATGCCGAGGCGGGAAAGATTCTTTTCCCAGAGTTCCGGCCCGACCCGTCTCGCAAAGCAAAGGGCCAGCCAGGCTCCTTCGACCTCGATGTTCAGATCGTCCTCATCGAGAAGGTAATCGATCATCCGGGCGTTGCAGAAGTCGTAGGCGAACT
Source organism: uncultured Puniceicoccaceae bacterium (assembly GCA_964492605.1). Lineage (GTDB taxonomy): Bacteria > Verrucomicrobiota > Verrucomicrobiia > Opitutales > Puniceicoccaceae > Puniceicoccus. Next base: position 494 of record CAZBLJ010000145.1, on the reverse strand, counting down.
TTTTATCGCGGCTTTTAACGGCGTAGCGCTTGGAGAATTCGGCCGACTCAAAGTCGATGTCGTCGAATCCGATGGCCTGGGCGATCTTCTGGAAAAACCCTTCGCGGTAAATGCGCAGTTCGGGAAAAGCGCCGGGCAGCATCAAAAGGAAGCAGGTTCCGTAGTGGTGGCGGGTACTCCTCCTCCCTTTGCTGTCCGTGCTGTGGGTTTCGTAATGAAAATCAAAGGCTTCGACTTTGTATCCGTCCAGGGTTCCGGTCAGTCGATTCTGAACGAAACGGTTGCTGCCTTTGCGGAGGAGATCGATGAATTCGAACTGGCGGACCGAGTGTTTGTCCTTGTCCGGAAGGAACTGCAACCCGAGCTTCGCCCCGAGGGCGGCGAGGGCCTCGCGCCGCTTCTTCTGCTGAAGCCAGCTGAAGTAGGCGATCGCCCCGAAAGCCAGAAACGCGAGCCCGAAGAGCAGAATTGGATCCATGGGCAGGCAGATTAGA
>CAZBLJ010000144.1:0-7347 GCA_964492605.1 uncultured Puniceicoccaceae bacterium | reverse complement strand
GGGAACTCCGCCTCGTGACCGTCGTAGCCCGAAGGGCGAAGTCGGTTCAGGCGGAGAGTAAGCCCGAAGTGGGGCAAAATCCCCGAACAAACTCCTGTTTTCGGCCAGACGAAATGCCCCTGGGGGCCAGGATTCGCCCCGATTTGATGACTTGAAAACGTTCATGTGTCCGAATAAACCGGTGTGAATGGACGAGTTCATCCTATCGCGCATCCAGTTTGCGGCGAACATTACGTTCCACATTCTGTTCCCCACCATCACGATCGCGATGGGGTGGCTGCTTCTCTACTTCAAAGTGCGCTACCAGCGCTCGGGGGACTACAAGTGGATGGAACTCTATTTTGTCTTCACCAAGGTTTTCGCCCTGAGTTTCGGCCTCGGGGTCGTCAGCGGGGTGACCATGTCCTTCCAGTTCGGCACCAACTGGCCCGGGTACATGAATACGGTCGGCAATATCGCCGGGCCGCTTCTCGCCTACGAGGTGGTGACCGCATTTTTTCTCGAGGCTACTTTTCTGGGAATCATGCTCTTTGCTTTCCGCAAAGTTCCGGCCTGGCTGCACACGGGTGCCACCGCTCTGGTGGCGATCGGGACGACTCTTTCCGCGTTCTGGATTTTGGCGCTCAACAGCTGGATGCAGACCCCGCAGGGCTTCGAGTGGATCGATGGCGCGATCCATGCGGCCAGCTGGCGGGAGATCATTTTCTCGCCGTCCATGCCCTACCGTTTGGTTCACACCTTGCTGGCTTCGGGTTTAACCGCGGGCTTTCTGGTCGGAGGCCTCCTGGCCTACCGGAAATTGAAGGGTGACGACCGCCCGGCGGTGGAGGCCGGGTTGCGCACGGCAGCTACTCTCATCGCCGTGCTGGCACCGCTGCAAGCCATTGTCGGAGACCAGCACGGGCTCGTCACCCGCGACTATCAACCGGCCAAGCTCGCCGCGATGGAGGGTCTCTGGGAGACCGAAACCGGTGCTCCGTTAGTGCTTTTCGCCTTGCCCGATTCGGAAACGCGCTCCAATCGGTTCGAAGTCGCCATACCGAAGCTGGGGAGCTTGATTGTCACCCGCAGCCTCGACGGGGAGATCAAGGGCATTAACGAGTTCGGGGACAAGCATCCGCCGGTTGCGCCGGTTTTCTGGGGGTTTCGCATCATGGTGGGAATGGGCGTGCTGATGATTTTGTTCGGGCTCTGGGGGGTCTATCTGCGCGTTCGCAAGCGCCCGCTGGACGGTCTGTATCTGCGCGGATTCGTCGCTATGACCTTCAGCGGCTGGGTCGCCGTCGTGGCCGGGTGGTACGTGACCGAGATCGGACGGCAGCCCTGGCTCGTGTACGACGTGCTTCTCACGGCGGACGCCGTGGCCGATGTGCCGCCGTCGCAGGTGGGGCTGACTCTTACCGCCTACCTCGTCACGTACGTCTTTCTTTTGGGAACCTTTGTGTACACCCTCTTCTATCTGCAGCGAAAAGAGATGCAAAAACCGGCCTTGAGTGGAGGACTGCCCGATGAATGAACTGATCGAGAGTGGTGCGTGGCTCCCCTTCACCTTTGCCTTTCTGATCGGCTTTTCCTTTTTGGCCTACGCCGTTCTCGACGGCTACGATCTGGGGGTCGGCATGCTGTGCGCCTTCGCCGACGAAGGAGAGCGCGACCGTATGATTGCTTCGGTCGGTCCTTTCTGGGATGCCAACGAGACCTGGCTCGTTCTCGGGGTCGGGCTGCTGCTGGTGGCCTTTCCGCCCGCTCACGGAATTGTCCTGACCTCCCTCTATTTGCCCGTGGGGTTGATGCTGGTGGCCCTCATTTTCCGGGGGGTTTCCTTCGATTTCCGCAAAAAAGCCCCGCCCCGCAAACTACCCTTCTGGAACCGCGCCTTCTATCTGGCCTCGTGCGTGGTGGCGCTCACGCAGGGGTATATGCTGGGACGCTTCATGACCGGTTTCCAGGAGGGCCCGGCGGCCGAATTTTTCGCCGTGTTCTTCGGTCTTCTCGTCGTGGCCGCCTACATCCTGGTCGGTGCCTGTTGGCTGATCCTGAAGACGGAAGGTGCGCTGCAAGCGCGGGCCATCCGATGGACGCGGCGGGCCATATGGACGATGGTTGCCGGAGCGCTGCTCAGCAGTATGGCCGCGGTCTTTACGGACACCCGGATCTACGAACGGATGTTTACGTTTCCGCAGGTGACTCTCCTGTTGGCCATGCCCCTGGCTTCCATCGTGCTTACGCTCCTGGTTCATTTTCTGTGCTCCGTCCTGCCCCTTCCCGGGGACCGGTTGGCCTGGATGCCTTTTGCCATCGCAGTTTTCATATTCGTGCTGGGATTCACGGGACTCGTCTATTCCTTTTATCCCTACATCATCCCCGGCCAGCTGAAGATTGTCGATGCCGCCGCCGCCCCCGAATCGTTGTTCATTATCCTGATCGGGACCTTGATCGTGCTACCCTTCCTCATCGGCTATACCGCCGTAGCTTACTACATCTTCCGGGGAAAAGCGACCGATCTGCAATACGACTGAGGATTGCTCCACGGTGTTTTTGATTGTAAACTCGGCCCGAATGGCTAATACAGACTATGAAAATCGATAATAAAGGCGTGCCGGTCCAAATTTAGGTCGATAAAATTAACTGTTTAGGAGAATTTTTGGACAGTTCTTCACACCCCTGGATCTTAACACGAAAGCGAGAGAATATGACAACGATGACAGAAGCTACTCCGACCGAATCCACGGCTTCGGCAGCGTCCAAGCCCTGGCGGGCATTTGCAAGCGGTTCCTGGCAGGACCGGATTGATGTGCGGGATTTCATCCAGTGCAATTACCGACCGTACGACGGTGATGCTTCGTTTCTCAAGGGCCCGACGAGACGGACCGACGAGTTGTGGGACGATCTGAAAAAGTTGCTGGAGGAGGAACGGAAGGCCGGGGGCGTTCTGGATGCGGATACGAAAGTTGTCGGCACGGTAGCCTCGCACGGTGCGGGTTACATCAACAAGGGTCTGGAGCAGATCGTGGGAGTGCAGACGGATAAGCCTCTCAAGCGGGCGATGCTTCCGTACGGCGGGGTGCGGATTGCGCAGAAAGCGCTGCAGGCGCACGGTCGGGAGATGCACCCGGAGACGGCCAGGATTTTTGCGGAGCACCGGAAGACCCATAACGACGGAGTTTTCGCCTGTTATACGGACGACATTCGCAAAGCCCGCTCGGCCGGTATCGTGACCGGACTCCCGGACGGATACGGACGGGGTCGAATCATCGGCGACTACCGGCGCGTGGCCCTCTACGGGGTGGATCGTCTCATTGCCGACAAGAAAGAGACGCTCCTGGAGACTCAGAACGACGAGTTCAGTGAAGACTGGGTTCGCGAACGCGAGGAAAAGCAGGATCAGATCAAAGCTCTCAAGGACCTCAAGACCATGGCCGCGGCCTATGGCATCGATATCTCCGGCCCCGCCTCCAACGCTAAAGAAGCGGTCCAGTGGACTTATTTCGGCTATCTTGGCGCCATTAAGGATCAAAACGGTGCCGCCATGTCGTTTGGCCGCTGCTCGACTTTCTTCGATATCTACTTCGAGCGCGACCTCGCCGAGGGGACCCTGACCGAGGAGGAGGCCCAGGAAATCATCGACCATCTCGTCATGAAAATGCGGATCGTCCGGTTCATCCGGACGCCGGACTACGATGCCCTGTTTTCGGGAGATCCGACCTGGGTGACGGAGAGTATCGGTGGCATGGGCGAGGACGGTCGCAGCCTCGTGACCAAGTCGAGTTTCCGCGTTTTGCAGACGCTCTACAACCTGGGTGCGGCACCCGAACCCAATCTGACCGTCCTTTGGGCGCAGGGTTTGCCGCAGGGATTCAAGGATTTCTGCGCGAAGGTCTCGATCGAGACGAGTTCGATTCAGTACGAGAACGACGATTTGATGCGTCAGTATTGGGGAGACGACTACGGCATCGCCTGTTGTGTTTCCGCCATGCGGATCGGGAAACAGATGCAGTTTTTCGGTGCGCGGGCCAATCTGGCCAAGGCAATGCTGTACGGGATCAATGGCGGGAGAGACGAGAAGTCCGGCGATCAGATCGCTCCGGCCAGTGAGCCTTTCAGGGGTGATTATCTCGAATTCGAAGACCTGATGGAACGCTTCGACAAGATGATGGATTGGTTGGCTGCGACTTATGTCAAGGCCCTCAATATTATCCATTACATGCACGACAAGTATTGCTCGGAGAGCATTATGATGGCGCTGCACGACCGCGTCGTCTATCGCACGCTCGCCTGCGGCATCGCCGGACTCTCCGTTGCGGCGGATTCCCTCTCGGCCGTGAAATACGCCAGGGTGAAGGTCATTCGCAACGACGAGGGTCTTGCGGTGGATTACGAGGTCCAGGGCGAGTACCCGGCCTACGGAAACAATGACGAGCGGGTGGATGCCCTGGCGAATGATCTCGTGGAGCGGTTCATGGATAAAGTGCGGAGTCAGCCGACCTACCGGAATGCCGTGCCGACCCAATCGGTGCTGACGATCACTTCGAATGTGGTTTACGGGCAAAAGACCGGGAGCACGCCGGACGGGCGCAAGATGGGCGAACCCTTCGCCCCCGGTGCGAACCCGATGCACGGGCGCGACAGGAAGGGCGCGATCGCTTCGATGGCTTCGGTGGCGAAACTGCCCTACCAACACTCGCAAGACGGTATTTCCTATACCTTCTCGATCGTTCCGGGAGCACTGGGAAAGAGCCCCCGGGAGCAGGTCGCCAATCTCGGCAGCCTTCTCGATGGTTACTTCGAGCAGATGGGTCATCACATCAACGTCAACGTCTTTGAGAAGGAAACCCTCTACGACGCGATGGAACATCCGGAGAAATATCCTCAACTCACCGTCCGTGTCTCCGGATATGCCGTGAATTTCATCAAATTGACGCGCGAGCAGCAACTCGACGTGATCACGCGGACGTTCCACGAGAACTTCTAGCCGAATGCTGATTCGAGCCGAATCCGGGTCGTCCGAAGCCTGCGCGTTTGCAGGTCCGGAGGGTCCGCCGTCTCCGGAGACAACGGGATTCGTCCATTCGGTGGAGACCTGTGGGACGGTGGATGGGCCGGGTCTGCGTTACGTTCTCTTTCTGCACGGGTGTCCGCTCCGCTGCCAGTATTGCCATAATCCCGACGCACAGGGGCGCCCCGGGGGGCAAAGCAGTTCGGCCGAGGCGGTCTTCGCGGATTTGCTAAAATACAGATCCTTTATCCGGAGCGGCGGGCTGACCATCAGCGGAGGGGAGCCATTGATGCAACCGGCTTTTGTTCATGCGATGTTTTCCCTGGCCAAAAAGGAAGGCATCCATACGGTGCTGGATACATCCGGGTTTGTGGGGCACAAGGCGAGCGATGCGCTGTTGGATCTTACCGATCTGGTTCTGCTCGATCTCAAAAGTTTCAGTCCGGTTACTCACAAACTCGCAACCGGCGTCCCGGTTGAGCCCGTTCTGGAGTTCGCCCGGCGGCTCGATGCCCGCGGGAATCGGGTCTGGATTCGATTCGTTCTGGTGCCGGGCCTGACGGACCTGCGCGAGAACGTGGACGGGCTCGCGGCTTTTATCGCAGGTCTCGGCAATGTCGACCGGGTGGAGATCCTGCCGTTTCACAAGATGGGTGAGGAAAAGTACCAGCGCGCGGCTATATCCTATCAGCTTCAAGACACGCCTCCTCCTTCCGATTCGCAAATGGAGAGGGTGCGGAGGATATTTGCGGATCACGGCGTGGTAGCTTCGTAGAAACCGCTTTTTCTTCTTTCGTTTTTCATGAAGACAAAAAATCGTTGGCTTATTGCAGCTTCGGCTGTCGGTATTCATGTCTCGATCGGTTCGATCTACGCCTACAGTGCCTGGAAGATGCCACTCGAGAACGCACTTGGATGGTCTTCGACCAAGACTGCGATGGCTTTCAGTATCGCGATCTTTTTTCTCGGCGTTTCGGCTGCATTCCTCGGGCGTTTCATTGAGCGCAAGGGTGCTTCCAAAGGGGGACTGCTCGCTGCGGCCTTTTTCGCTACGGGCTTGATCGGCTCCGCGTTGGCGGTCTGGGTCGAGAGCCTTTTGCTCTTCTATCTCTGCTTCGGAGTGATCTCCGGTATCGGCCTCGGGGTCGGGTATATTACTCCGGTGTCGACGCTTGTGAAATGGTTCCCCGACCGCAGGGGCCTGGCAACGGGCCTTGCCATCATGGGTTTCGGCTTCGGCGGGTTGATCTGCGCGAAATTGGTGGACCAGTTCGTGCCGGTTCGGGCGGAGGTGGTGCTCGCCAAGGATGTGAGTGGCTACCAATACAGCCAGGCCCTATTGGCCGGAGGGGACCGGGCGGTGGAGTTGACGGCCGACTCGCCCGAACTGTCCGATTTCGTGCGGCAGCAGTCCGAAGTGGCGGCCCTCTATCGCCAGGACCAGACCCACACGGAAGCTTACATCAGCCTGAGCGAGGAAACGGCGGGCTATCATACGGCGCTCATTTACGACAAAAAATCGATCGCCCTGGCATTTCTTTTTCTTGGAATCATTTACGCCCTCATCATGATCCCGAGCGCCCTGTACATCGCACCGCCGCCGGAGGGATATGCGGCGAAGTTCTCCGATCGCAAAGCTGCCGGTCGCAGCGCGGCCCCGCAGGTCGAGATGACGGCCCGCGAGGCTCTTCGAACCCCCGGATTCTACGGGCTTTGGATCATGCTCTTTATCAACGTTGCCTGCGGGATAGCGGTCATCGCTACGGCCAAGAAGATGGGGTATGAGATGGTTCGCCTCCCGGTGGAGATGGCGAGTTTATTGGTCATGGGGATCTCTCTCTTCAACGGACTCGGAAGAATTATCTGGGCATCTCTTTCGGATTACATCGGGCGTTCGAACACGTACGTCGCCTTTTTCGTCATCCAGATCATTTGCTTTCCGCTCCTGGCCAACCTGGCCGGATCGCCGATGGCTTTCATGCTCGTCACCTTCCTGATTCTCACCTGTTACGGCGGGGGCTTCGCGAGCATTCCGGCCTACATCAGTGACCTGTTCGGATTGAAAGAAATGCCGACCATTCATGGTTTTATCCTGACCGCGTGGTCGCTGGCGGGGATCGTGGGGCCCATGCTGAATGCGTATGTCTACGAACGGACCCAAAGCTATCAACAGAGCCTCTACGTCTTCGGTGGGGCTTTCGTCGTGGCCCTGGCGGTTTCCCTGCTCATGAAGCTCGAAGTCCGCCGACTGCGGGCCGTGGGCTCCGGGAAAACCGACGAGAACGGGGAGGTCCCCCTGCCCGGTGAGACTCCGGATCGTTGTGGAGCCTGAACGGCGGGAGGAATCGTAA
>CAZBLJ010000143.1:0-7371 GCA_964492605.1 uncultured Puniceicoccaceae bacterium | reverse complement strand
GATAATACCCAACCTGACCCTCTCCCACTTTCCTGCGCTTTCGTCGTTTCATGCCCGGAGAATCCACGGGCCCTGCCTTCTTGTCAACTATTATAGAACTGTTCTCTTATTTTCTTCAAAGGGAAATCTAGATTGTTATCAGCGATATCATCCTCCATGCTGCGCATATGAAACGCCCGAATATTGTTTTCGTCATAGCGGATGATGTCACCCCCTCCTACCATGGTTGCTACGGTGGGTCCACTCCGACCCCGAATATTGACCGTCTGGCCCGGGAGGGTGCGCTCTTCCACCAGGCTCACGGAGTGGCTCCCCTGTGCAACCCAAGCCGTTACAGTATTTTCACCGGACAGTATTGCGGAAGAGCCCGTTCCTGTTCGGACGGATGCTCGGCGGATGAACCCTATTCTCTCGGACAGAACGCCGACCTGCAACCGGACACCCCCACCCTCGCCAAGTCTCTGCGACAATCGGGCTATTTTACCGGGCATGTCGGCAAATGGCACAGCAATTTCGCCATCCTCGGCGAAGAATGGGACAGCGATCTTCTGGGCTCCGAAGCCGACCTCGACAACCCGGCGGTCGACGCCCGGCTTCGGAAGCTTCAGGCCAGTCACCAAGAGGTGGTAAGAACCTGCGCCGGTTTCGAATGGGTCGGAGCCGCCAATTGGGGTAATCTCGGAGGCGGTCGACCGGATCGTCTGTGCTTCCATAACCCGGGCTGGATGACCGACACGGCCATTGAGTTTCTCGAAGCCGCCGCAGCCGACGAACGCCCCTTCTATCTCCATCTAGCCAACACCCTTCCCCACGGACCGGATCCGACCGGCTCTCTCGGAAAAGACCACCGCTACACTTTCAGCGGCAAGTTAGATCGCCCCCCGCAAAGCCTCCCCCACGACGCCACCGTCTTCGAGCGCCTCCGCGCAGCCGACCTCCAAAGCGAAGGTCCGGTGGCGGCGATCAATGCCGGCATGATCCAGATCGATGACCAGGTCGGAGCCCTCCGCACTCAACTGGAAGCCATGGGGGAACTCCACAACACCCTCTTCATCTACACGGCCGACCACGGCATCCACGGCAAAGGCACCTGCTATCTCGGCGGCTACCATATGCCTTTGGTCATGCGCTGGCCGGAAGCGATTCCCGCCGGGCGCAACATTGATGCCCAAGTCTCCCATGTCGATTTCCTTCCCACTCTTTGTGAAGCAGCCGGAGCACAAATCCCGACCGAACATCAACTGGACGGGCGCAGCTACCTGAGTCTTCTTAAGGGCAAAAGCGACACCCACCGTGAGGTGACCTATCAGGAAATGGGGGTCGGACGCGCGATCACCAAAGGCCGCTACCGGCTGATCCACTTTTTCTATCCGGAGAGCGTCATGCGGAAGCTCCGCAATGGTGAAATCGACCCGGCCCCCCCTAGCCTACAAGCCTATGTCGAAGGTCCCTTCTGCGAGTACAACTTCATCAACAAGCCTCATTACTTCGATCCAGAGCAACTCTACGACCGCGAAGCCGATCCTTTCGAGCGCCGCAATCTGGTGCACGAGCCCGCTTATTCGGAGATCCTGGCCGACCTCCGTGAGGAGTTACACCGCATCACGGATAGCCTGCCCGGCCCTTACCGACATGATATACCGCCCTACATGACCGGCCCGCAATACCGTCGCCTCGTTGAGAAGCGGAGATTGGCGGTCATGCGGAAGGAATTCTACCCGCAAGGATTCGATCAGGAAAAAATCTTCAACCTCAACTTGCCGGATCCTCTCGCCGCCCATTAACAATTGCGGGCACCTCGTTCCCTCTCCTATCAATCCGCCGATCATCGCGTCGCGCTACGCATCCTCGATCGCAGCCGACCTAACTTGCGCGGCACGGATACGCTGGCAGTCGAACTTCACCTGCCGCTCGAACGTAAGCAGGCCGTTTTTCTCCTGGAAGACATCCGTAAGCTGGGTATAGCAATAACCGAAACAGGAGGGGTGGTCCAGAAATACAGCGCACTGGCGGGCGAAGCGATCCATGTATTCTTCTTTCGATTGGGGCGCGCGGCCGTAGCCCCAGTCGTCGGAAGCGGCATGATCCTCATCCTCAATCCATTTCATCCCACCCAATTCGCTGATGAAAAAGGGCTTGCCGTCGGCCGTGGTGAGGTTGAAGGGCGCACCCTTGGCCGTTCCGCTGAAACCGTCCAGGTCGCGGTATTTGGCGGCTAATTTTTCCGGGTCCTGCTCGTAGTCGTGGTCGTCGTATAGATCCGCCTCCGGAGAACGGTGTACCCAGCCGGAACTATCGAGAACGGGACGCGTGCGGTCGGCCTGCTTGGTAGCAAGAACCAAGGCGCGTTGGACGGTCTCCAGTTCGGCGAGATGCTCCGGGTTTTGTCCCTCCTGCTCATTGAGCGGACACCAACCGATTATACAGGGGTGGGAATAGTCCCGCTCCATCGCTTCCAACCACTCCTCGATCCAGCGGGCGTTGATCGACTTGGACTCGTCGCGCTGGAACTCTGGACCCCAATCGGGGAACTCGCTCCAGACAAGGTAGCCGAGTCGGTCGGCGTGATAAAGCGCACGCTCCTCGAAGATCTTCTCATGAAAGCGGGCACCGTTGAATCCGTGCGCCATACTCAACTCGATATCCCGCACCAGCGCCGTATCGGAGGGCGCGGTAAGCAGACCTTCAGGATAGTAGCCTTGATCGAGGACGAGCCGCTGAAAGACGGATTCGCCGTTGATCCGCACCTCCCGGCCCCGGATGGCGACCGACCGCAAGCCGGCATACGAGCGAACCTTGTCCAGTTCGGTCCCGTCGGCACCGAGCAGCGTGATCTCCAGGTCATAAAGAAAAGGCCGGCCCGGCTGCCACAGCCGTAGCTCCGAATCTGGTATAACAAGCCAAAGTGTGGCAAGGGCGTCGTTCTGGAACGGCACGGTCACATCCGTCACCAACCGACCATCGACCGATACCTTGCCCCGAATTCGAAGTCCGTCCGCCGGGCGGCTCACCCGCTGCTCCAGCATAAAAGCACCTTGATCGACCACGGGAGTGATCCGCGGTCGCTCAAGATAGCTGGTCGGCACCGGCTCCAACCAGACGGTCTGCCAAATACCGGTCGTCTGCACGTAGCAGACGCTGGAACTCTTGTCATAGCGGCGCTGCTTGCCATGAGGCTTGGAGAGCCGTGAGTCGTCTTCGCATCGCACGGTCAAGCGGTGGCTTCGACCCGCCCGCACATGATCGGTCAGCTCATAGGAAAAACTGCTATGTCCTCCCCGGTGTTCGAGCCCCACGGGCTTTCCATCGATCCAGATACGGGTGAAATAATCCGCCGCACCAAAGTGCAGGAGGATGCGCCGCCCCGCCCAGTCCGCCGGAATCCCGATCTCCCGTTCGTACCAGACACAGGGTATTTGGTTGTCGCGACCGATCCCGGAGAGCGCCGCCTCGCGGCAAAAGGGCACTTGTATGGTCTCGGCAAAATCGCCCCGCTCCTCCCAAGACCGATCAAGCCCGATGCGCTCCGGGTCCTCGGCGAAAGCCCAGGGGCCGTTCAAGTTCATCCATTCGTCCCGCCGTGCCTGCGGGCGGGGGTATTCGGGTCGGGGGATTTCCGTCATTCTGACCACTCGGTTGAAATTTAGAGAGTCGCCACGACCTGCACCGTCGTTCCGTCTGCGGCTGGCGGCACTAGATTCCCGTCGATTGGCTTTCCGTCGACCTCGACGAGGGTGACTCCCTTCTGTTTGCCACGAGGATTCTTCACCTCGATTCGGTACAGTGCCCCGCGGAAACGACGGCTCACTTTGAATCCCGGCCAATCGGAGGGGATGCACGGATCGATTCGCAGTCCGTCGTAATCCGGCTGGACGCCAAGAATGGCCGTGCTCATGGCTACGTAGTTCCAGACGGCGGACCCGGAAAGCCAGGAGACACGGCCCGCGCCGTAGCGCGGGCTGAAAGAACTGTGGGTGCTTTGGCAGACGGCATAAGGTTCCACTTCCCGAATCTCGGCAATCTCGTTGAAGCGGGCCGGCATGACATTACGCATGTATTGATAAGCGCGATCCCCCATCCCCAGTTTAGCGGCCGCCATGACAGCCCACCCTTGGGTATGGTTAAAGATACCGCCGTTTTCCTTGTTCCCGGGATTCATCAGTCGACCGAGGCATACTTGAGGATCGGTGGAAACGTAAGGGGGCGTGCACAGCATAATCCCGTATTCCGTGCCCAGGTGCTCTTCCATGGAAGCAAGCACCTTCTCCGCACGATCCTCCGTCGCTGCTCCGCTAAGGACGGCCCAGGTTTGCGGATTCATGAAAATCTTTCCTTCCTCGCATTCCTTCGAGCCGAACTTAACCCCATCGTAACGGTAGGCTCTCAGATACCATTCACCGTCCCAGGCATGGGTCTCGATATTGGCATCCAGTTTGGCAAGCTCCTCGGACGCCCAGGCCGCCTCACCGGACTCGGAGAGACGCTTGCAAATATCAATGTACTCATTAAGCGCATACCGCAGCTGCATCGCTACGAAGATCGTTTCCCCTTTTTCGCCGAGCCGAATACAATCGTTCCAGTCGGCGTGCAGCCCGCAAGGCAGACCGTGAGCACCCGAGCGCTCGATGTTAAACTCGATCGCCCGACGCAAATGCCCGAGCACCGTTGCTTCACCGGAATCGGCGAAAGGCAGCGTCTTCCGATAGAAATCGATATCACCGGACTCCTTCACGAAGGCCGGGACCGCGTTGAAGAACCACATTCCATCGTCGGCCCGCAGGTGATCCGGTTCCCTTTCCTTGCCCGGATGGTGATTGAAGGGTTGGACAACCGGCTTGCAACCGCCGTGGGCGTATTGCCCCGTCAGCATCAATTCGAGGCGATCACGGGTCTCTTCCGTGATCAACGAAGCCGATCCAACGAAATCCTGAAGGGTATCCCGGAAGCCGAGACCGTCGCGCTCACCGGCGTAAACCAGACTCGCCGCACGCGACCAATAGAAGGTCATCAGGTTGTTGAAAGGAGCCCATGTGTTGATCATGGCGTCAAAAGCGGAATCCGGCGTCCTGGCGAACAACGTCTGCAACCGGCTGTGCCAGTAGGCTTTGACTTTCTCGATCCCGGCATCGACGTCCTCCGTCGCCTCCATGGCGGCAACGGCGTCCCGACCCGCTTCGTCTGCCGAACCGACGCCAAAAACCACCGCAAAGGTCTCGGAGTCCCCCGGTTGCAGGCGGAGATCGATCTGGAAGGCCGCCGCCGGCATATCGCTCGAGGCCGTCTTCCCCCCACAAGCCCCCGCTTCCACCGCAGCGGGGCGTGCATAACTTCCGTAAGCACCGAGAAAGCTTGTCAGATCGCCATCGAAGCCGCTGGCCTCCGCTCCGGCAAGGCCGAAGAAGGTGTGGCGCTTCTGGTCCTTGTTGGTGAAGTTTGCCGGATCTTCCGGCATGTTTACGTTGCTACCGATGTCGATGATGCCGTCCACCAGTTCCGTCTTGGCGATATACTGGTTATACTGAAGGTTGCGCATATCGTCGTCCGCCGACCAGTTACACTGCGGTTCGACGAACGGAAAAACCCGGAGATTACGCTCCCGCCGGGAGTGGTTGGTGATCCTGATTTTCCAACACTCGTAAAGCTTTCCAGGGGGAGCAAAATACGTAACCTCGCTCTCGACTTCACGGTAGGTCGACTTCAGGATCGAGTAGCCGGTTCCGTGCCGACACTCGCTCTCGAAGGATTCGAGCGGTTTGCGCACCGGCATCCAGGAATTCGACCAGAAATCGCCGTCTTCCTGATCCCGCAGGTAGACGAACCGACCGTTCAGGTCGGCAGGCACCGCGTTGAACTTGTACCGGGTCAGCCGCCCCTGAGCGGCTGATCGATAGAACGTATACCCGGCGGCATTGTTGGTAACAACCCCGCCGAATTCCGAGCTACCGATGTAGTTGCTCCAAGGGCGCGGCGTGTCCGGCCGGTTGATTACGTATTCACGGGCGTCGTCGTCAAAGGTTCCGTATTGCATGATTCGAACGGTTCGGTCGCTCAGCGCCAGGTCGATTCCTGGCCAAGATCGAGGCCTTTCGATTCGGCGAACTCCAGATTCTTCCGGACCAGATCGATCCGCTGGCGAGTGCAGGCACCGGTCGTCAAGGCATCCTCCGGATTGTTGAACGCGTAATCCAACAGAACGTCCATCGTCGTCGTGGCCACATGCAAGCGGGTGTCGCAGGCGGCGTAGTAAATAAAGATCTCCTCTCCGCGCACGGCAAGCCCGTTGCTGAAGATCACATTCATCACGTCGCCGACGTATTCCTCCTTGTAGGGCGCGAGGAAATACCCGCCGGGCTCGGCGATCACCTTTGTCGGATCGTCGAGGTCCGTCACATAGACATAGAGGACATAGCGGAGACCGGAAGCACAGGCGCGCACCCCGTGGGCTACATGGAGCCACCCTTTCGGCGTTTTGATCGGCGCGGCGCCGGCCCCGTTCTTGACCTCCTTGATGGTATGATAGACCCGCTTGTTGATGATCTGCTCCTCCCCGCACTCCGCCGGGTTGATGCTCTCGGACAACGCGAATCCCATGCCACCGCCGGAACCGGTGCTGATGAACCCATCCTGCGGGCGGGTATACCAGGCGTATTTACCGTCGATGAACTCGGGATGGAGCACGACGTTCCGCTGCTGGGGGGACGGACTCTTGAAATCCGGCAGTCGTTCCCACTTCTTCAAATCCTTCGTCCGTGCCAGACCGCATTGGGCCTCCGCCACCGACATATCGTGGGCGGGTGCGTCCCCGGGACGGCGCTCCACACAGAAAATTCCGTAGATCCAACCGTCCTCGTGTTGGACCAGGCGCATGTCGTAGAGGTTCGTGCCGTCGTCCGGGAGTTCGGGCAAGGCGAGTGGCTCGTCCCAGAACCGGAAATTGTCGATCCCGTTATCGCTCTCGGCGATGGCGAAAAAACTCTTACGGTCGTGCCCCTCCATCCGGGGAACCAGGTAGAACTTGCCGTCCAGATAAATGGCCCCGGAGTTCATTGCGGCGTTAACGCCGAGCCGTTCAATCAAGTGGGGGTTCGTCTCCGGATTGATGTCGTAACGCCAGTAGACCGGAGCGTGCTCGTTGGTGAGCACGCAATGCCGATATCTGGAAATAACGCCGTTATACCAATCTTCATCGACGAAGTTCGGTCGCGTGACAAGTGCCTCGTGCCTGGCCGCGAGGGAGCGGAGTTTTTCAGTGAAACGCATGATCCCTTGACGATTCGGTAGTCCAGGATGGATGACAAGGATATTTCCACCGAGGCCAGGGGCATTTCATCTGGCCGAAAACAGGAGTTTGTTCAGGGATTTTGCCCCACT
>CAZBLJ010000142.1:0-7393 GCA_964492605.1 uncultured Puniceicoccaceae bacterium | reverse complement strand
CTACCGGTGCCCCGGCATTCGGCAAAAACCCGCCGAATCCCCCACCCGGGTCGAGCCTCCAGAACACGCCGGAAAACCAAAACCGAGGCCAGGCTGTCGTAGAGAGCCGCATGCCAGCCTCGTCTTCTCGCCGGACAGTGGATGGCCGCCAATCTCTCCAACTCGCCGGAAAGCCCCCACCCTTCGACGAGGGGGCGGAGGGCGGCGGAACCACCCTCGATCACACTCCGGGCGAGGGTGCAACTGTCGAGCCAGGGGCCCCAACCGATGACGCGTGAAGGCACTTCGGACCAATCAAACACTTCCCCGACAGTCCGCCACTGCCGCCGCAGGAAACGATCTTCGACGGAAGCCGAGTGGGCCAGAAAAGGACTTTTGATCCGAAGGTCCCGAAATTCCTCCCAGTATTCCGCAAAGGGGAGGGTCGCCCCGAATTCATGCCCCCTCAGCCCGTGGGTTTCGGCCTCGCGGACGGAGATGGTTGCGTGCGGGCGGCACAGCTCGGTGCGCGTCTTCCTGATTCCCCCGGCATCGAAGACCACATAGCCGAATTCAACGACGCCGGTCCGGTCGCTCCCCTCGAAATCCAGAGCACAGACGGAGTCGAACCCGGCCGCCTCCGCCTCCCTCCAAAACAAAGAGCGAGGCGCAACCTCCGTCACGAAACGGCAGCCTTCTTCCGCCGCCGCGGGAGCAGCCACCGCATCCCGCCGACCCCCGAAGCTTCCCGCTTTTCCTTCTCCCGGCGAACCAGGCCCAACACACCTCCGATCAACCACTCCCTCTCCTCTTCGGACAGGCGGAAATCCAGCCAGAGTTCCACCATTTCGCAACGTTTCTCGAGACAACGCGACTTGAAATCACGCAGCTCCCGGGAGCGACTCGTCGCCTCGGCGATCTTCTTCCGCTGTTTTTTGGACAAATCCCGGCACAGGTGGGTACTCACCTCCCGCAGCACCCGCTTTTCGTCCTCCGTCAGATTGATGAAGTGAACGCCGATCAGGTCGCATCGAATGCGGAGAAGATCCCGCTCCATGACGGAGCGCGATACCTCGAACGCCTTCGAGGCGGAATCGATCGTCCAATTCCCGATCTCGACGGCCAGAGCGATGATGCGATCGCGGGCGGGCATTTCGGCCAGAGCCGCCAAACGGGGATCTTGCGGAGTCGAGAAAAGAGTCCAATCCCGGTCGATCAACTGGGTCACGAGTTCCTTCTCGAAATCGGAGAGTCGGGCAAGGAGCCGCATCTCCTGCCACATCCGGAAAAAAATCTGCTGGGTGGCACTCATCGACTCCGTCAAACGGTCCGGAGCGACGATTCGAAAATATCCGAAAACGAGGGCCTCGTAGTGGCGCACCACCATTGAAAAATCTTCTTCTGAACCGGAACGGGCACGGGCGTAAGCTCTATGGAGTTCTGATTTCATGAGACAGAAAGGGTTGGCTATCCGATGGCGGAGGGGAGAGAGAGGGAGACAGGAAACGACCGGCCCGTTCAGGAATCGCGGTCGGTTGGACGACGGCGTGCCTCGTCCCGGCATTCGTAAATAACGCGGAGAGCGATCTCCCGCAGATCGAACAACGCACCGCGCAAAACGCGATCCGAAGACAAAACTTTTCGGGAGCGCCCGGTATCGGGTTCCGGAAGCGTCGCAAGCGACCGATTCAACTCTCCCAACATCGCCTTGAAGTGACAGACCGCCAGTTCCACGTCCCCCATTTCGACCGCTTGGGTGGCCATCAGACCGGCCAATTCACCCTCGTGAAAGCACCGCCCCAGCATCCAGGACACGGATGGATCCGCAGGGGCCAGGCCCGAAGCCAGGAGCGACTCCCACTCGCGGCGGATGATCAGATAAAGCCCCCGCGTCGCGATGAAGACGGGGTGTTGGTGAACGGTGAACGGGTCGTATTCCACGGAGCTTCTTTGCTCGGCATCGGGAATGTCCGGGCGCTCTTCGTTCACCATTGCGCTCTCCTCGACCGACCAATCGCCGCTATCCCACCCCATGTGGCGCGCGACCGTATCGAGCCGGTCGAAGGCAGGCTGGGCACCGACGTAGAGTTGGACGAAACGTTCGATCTCGCCGTCCGACTCGTTCAGATAGCGCTGCCAGTCAAATTCCTTCCAGATCGGCTCGGGAACGTCTTCCCAATCGTTGTCGTCAAAGAATTCTGAGAACTCGTCGTTCATCGGATCCACCCTTTCTTTGGTCGTTCCGGCGCTTCGGCACGCCATCCGGTGATTCCGCACAGGCCCTTGAGAAGCCAAATGCATCGAAAAACTATCATTAACCATCACCTTACGCAGACATCCGGTCCATGCAATAGAATTTCGCGAATCTCCGCAGGTTGGCTAAGCCGTTTGCCGGGCTCGATTTACAGCACTGAGGAGCGCTTTCAGGCCGGCTTCCTCGATGTTTGTGTCCAATCCGCAGCCGTGAAACTGCCGACCGTCCTGCCGCTCGATCAATATGTAGGCGGCCGACGAGGTGGCGGAACCGTGCCCGATGGCATGCTGTTCGTAATCCTGCAGGTGGAAATTCTTCCAACCCCGGTTCTCGATCGCCCGCACCAGCGAATTGATCGGACCGTTGCCCTCCCCCTCCACCGGGATCGACTCCCCTTCCACCGCCAGGACACCCGCGAATCGGTAGCGCACCGGGTCGTCGTGCAAGCGCTTTATCTCGTAGGAAACCAGTTTCAACGGGCTTTCGAGATTCACGAAGCCTTCCCGGAAAAGGTCGTAAATATCCTGGCCGGTCAGTTCGACACCCCTCCGGTCGGCAAGCCGGTTCACCAGCGACCCGACTTCAGGTTGCATCTTTTTGGGAAGCTTGAAGCCGAAATCCCTCGCCAGAACATGGGCGACCCCCCCTTTTCCGCTCTGGCTGTTGATCCGGATGATGGCCTCGTAGTTCCGCCCGATGTCGCGCGGATCGATCGTGAGATAGGGAACATCCCAGATCATCTCCTGGCCCGTTTCCAGGCCTTCCCGAAGATCGAATCCTTTCTTGATCGCATCCTGGTGGGACCCGGAAAAGGCCGTGAAGACCAATTCCCCTCCGTAGGGATGGCGGGGGTGGACCTCCATCCGCGTATTCTCCTCGTAGATCTGCCGGATCCGGTCCAAATCCTGGAAATCCAACCCGGGATCCACCCCCTGGGAGTAGAGGTTCAGGGCCACCGTGACGATGTCCAGGTTTCCGGTCCGCTCCCCGTTTCCGAACAGCGTTCCCTCGACCCGTTGCGCACCGGCCATCAAGCCCAGCTCGGTTGCGGCGATACCGGTTCCCCGGTCGTTGTGCGTGTGCAGGCTGATGATGGCCGCTTCCCGCCGCGACAAGTTCCGGCAAAACCATTCGATCTGGTCGGCATGGACGTTCGGCGTGGCGATTTCCACCGTGGCGGGGAGGTTCAGAATGATCGGATTCTCCGCGGAAGGCTCGATCACGTCACAGACCGCCTCGCATACCTCGAGGGCATACTCCATTTCGGTGCTGGAAAAGCTCTCCGGCGAATACTGCACCCGGATGTCCGAGCCCTCCATACGAGGCAACCAATCCTTTACTTTGCGGGCACCCTTAACGGCGATCCCCTTCACTTCCTCCCGGGACAAGTTGAAAGTGATCCGCCGCTGCGAGGGAGAGACGGAATTGTAAATGTGCAGAATCGCCTTCCGCACGCCGCGCAACGCCTCGAAGGTGCGGTCGATCAGATGATCCCGAGCCTGCACGAGCACCTGGACCGAGACATCCTCCGGAATCCGATCCTCCTCGATCAACTTCCGGAGAAAATCATACTCCACCTGGGAAGCGGACGGGAAGCCGACTTCGATCTCCTTGAAACCGATCTGCACCAGCAGCTCGAACATCCGCAACTTCTCGTTGACGCTCATCGGAATCGCGAGCGCCTGATTGCCGTCGCGCAGATCGACCGAGCACCAGATCGGCGCCCGTTCGATCCTTCGGTCCGGCCAAGACCGGTCCGGCAAGTCCACCGCCTCGAACGGGCGATACTTTCTGGAGGGATCCTCTAACATGGAAAACTTTCGAGAATGTCGGAGGATGGCGGCGGGATCAAGACCGCACTTCCTCCCTACTCGGCATACAACAGGCGCCCGCACTGGTCGCAGAGGACCGGCTTGAAAGCCTGCACGGCCGCATCGATCTCGTTGCTCACCCGCAGATGACACCCGCTGCACTGCTGGTCCCTGAGGGGGACGACTACCGGAGGCCGTTTGATGTGGGTCCACAGGGAATCGTAGGTGCCCAGGAGATCCTCCGCGACCCGGGACCGTCGCTCCTCCACTTCTTTTTCCAGGCCCGACAATTGCCGACGGAAGGATTCCTCGTCCGCGTCGATCTTCCGCAGGGCCTTTTCCAGCCGATCCACCATCGAGGCCGTTACCTTTTCGTGTTCCTCCAGATTCGTTTTGGCGGCATCGATCGAATCGAGCAACACGAGTTCACGGTCTTCGATTTCCTCGATTTTCTTCTCCAGGGCCTCGATCTCGTGACTGAGCGCCTCGTATTCCTCGTTTTTCCGGACATCGAGTTGTTGGTTCTTCAGCTTGCGGATTTTCTCCTGGGCGGCCTCGACCTCGTCCTCCATTCGCTGCCGCTCGACCTCCGAGTTCTTCACGCCGCGGCTGACCTCTTCCAGAGCAGATTTGGCCGTTTCGATCTCTCCCTCCAGTTTTTTTCTCTCCGCCGGAAAAGACTTCAGGCTCTGGGTCGCCTTCCGTAGCTCGAGGTCTTTGGCCTGGAGGGCCAATAATGGGATCATCGCATCGCTGGGCATCTCTGAAAGCCATGCTTGCGAAAAGCCGGAGCCCGTGCCAGCACAGAATCCGAAAAAGAAGAGGAGAACGGCAAGGATTCGAGGCCGCCGCAACCTAGCGCACCGCGCAACCGGAACATCCTCCCGCTCCCGCTTCGCCTCCGGCCTTGCAGCAGGTCTCGCCGCCCGGGCACTCCGCGCACGTTTCGTGAAGGACGATCTCTTTTTCGAAGGTCGTGAACTCACATTCCGCGCGGGGAAACTCGTGCGGCTTCCCGGCGTTCACCCGCACCCTTTCCCGGTCGAAAGCGATCTCCATCGGAACCGTTCGCATTCGCGAGGGATCGATCAAGGATCTCGCCTCCTGCGGCTGAAGCTCCCATTCGCGCCCGGAAGCGTCCTTCACACGTAAACCGCTGTGAATCGTCTTCAAAGAGCACAAACGCCCGGCTTCATCGAACTGGAGCGAGTTCCGGTCGGCGTGCATGCCGATGATATCCGGGTCGAAGGCCTTCACCGGACCGAACGGGGTCGGGATGTCCGTCGGCCGGGCGGGCTCGACCGATCGGACCGAGCCGTCTTCGAAAAGCGAAAAGCCCGCCCGCCCGGCGACCGGCCCCAACGGTGTCTCCAAAATCATCACCTCCCCCGGCCACACGGTGACGGCTTTCAGCGCTCCTCCGGGATAAAAGTGGATGCTGATCACCTTGGGACTGAATCGACCCACGGGAAGATCGAACTCGACGGGCTCCGCAAGCCCGCGCTCGTTCGCCTCGGTCCAGAAGCCGTCGATTTTGCCATTCAGCGGAAAGACCCGATTGACCGCGCCATCCGGATGGAAGGTTACGAGTTCGACCGGAATGACCCCCATCGGAGTCCGGACGGGCATCCGCTCGTCCAGGGCAATGCTCTTGATCTGCCCCGATTCGTAGAAATCCATCGAGCTGCGGTGCTTTTTCTGGCGTTCGCCGAACTCGGGACCGCGGTATTGGGGAACCAAAAGTCCGACGGGTGTCTCCATCTCGTTTTTCCGGTTCACCATACAGGATTTCAAGGCGCCGCCGCGGTACCGGCTGTGGCTGGTGATTCCTTCAATCCTCCCGTAAACGGTATCCCAAGCGGTCATGATGGGAAGGACGCCGCATAAATCGGGCCTTAATCGCAGGAAGGACGAAAATTTCCGCCATCCGCCATCATTTTTCCGGAAGCCGACCGCCAACGAGTCGCGTTTCCACGGTTTCCGGCATCACCACACCGCGCGCAACGCGAGGTAAGCATTGCTGTTATCCTCGAATTGGCCGAAGAAGGTCGTTTCCTTCTCGCCCCCGAAGAGATTGAAGCCGCCGGAAAGCCGCCAACGGTCGCTCAGCTTCCAGGATGCGGAGGGGCGGAGGTAGAAGTCCTCGTCGGACGGCGAATAAAAGGCGAACAGAGAGAGCGTGAGATCGTCGCGCAGGAGGAGTCGGGTCAGACGGAGGGTGAGGACCTGACGCCATTCCTCCCGCGGTTCGAAGCCGGGCGGCAACCCGGATGTGTAGGCACCGTAGTCCTGGAGCCATTCGACATAGTATTGGAGACCCACGTTGAACTTCGGGAACAACTCCCGGTCATGCCCCAGCAGGAAGCGCCACTCGCTGTTCTTGATCAGCGGATTGTTCCCCGAACGGTCCTCGAGGCTGTCGTAGTAACCGGTTTCCACGGAGGAAATTCCTCCCAACGCCGCACCGCGCAGACTCGCCCCGTAGACCCGGAGACGCGGAAACAACGGTGTGCCATCCGGAGAAAATCCCCCCGGGCTTTTCCAGTATCCGTCATAAAAATACGCGGCTGCCTCGACCGATCCGATCGTCCGGAAAAGACGCGAATACAGATCGGGCCGATTCGGATCGTCGGGCGGCGGTAGCTCCGGCGGCCCGCCGGGATTGGAAAACGACAGGTCGCTTCCGTCCACGAAACGGTCCGGTGCGAAGGGAATGCCGAGAACCAGATCCAGGTTCGCGTAATCGGTGAAAAACGTGCCGCGCACTCCGTCGAGAGGCGCTTTCAGGTAGTCCTCGTCCCGTCCCAAAAGGAAGGAAATCCAATCCTTCGGAAACAGGTCGTTGATGAAGATGAGATCTCCCGTTCCCCAGGTCGCGATCATGCGCCCCGCTTTCAGGTCGATCGACCGCCCGGGGCGTGCCAGAATCCAGGCCTCCCTCAGATCGAACCATCCCTCGCCGGTCCTCAGGTCGACCGACTCCTCGTCCGGCTTTCCTCCGATCAAGTCGAAGGCCAGTCGCCCGCGCAGACCCAGGAAGGATCGGGCGTATTCGGTCCGCAGGCGAATCTCCTCCAGGGTGGTCCGGTCGTAGCCCGGATCGTTCTGAAGCCGCGCTCCGATCCGTCCTTCCAGAAACCCCGACAGCCCCGCGGGAAGCCGCCAGCCCGGGCTGGTCCCGGGAGCCGATGCGCCCGGATCCGTCGACGCGGGGGGATCCGACGCCTCGAGTCCGGAGGGGAGGTCGGGTGCTTCGCCGGTCGACCCGCCATTCCCCAGACCGGCTGGGAGCGAGGGCTCCCCGCCGCCGGAGGAAGCATCGTCGCCCAGCCCGGACGGCAATGCCGGT
>CAZBLJ010000141.1:0-7424 GCA_964492605.1 uncultured Puniceicoccaceae bacterium | reverse complement strand
AAGTTTCCCAGGCACAAATCCGGACTGGTCATGGGCGGGATTCCTTGCTCATGATGGTCGGCATGCTCGACATCCAACAGTTGAGGGATCAATCCGAAGAGGTCGCGGGGAAACTATCGCGGAAGAAGTTCGCTTGCGATGTGAACGAGGTGATGCGGCTGGATGAGGCGCGGCGCAGGGCCGTTACCGACGCCGAGTCGGCGCGGGCGCGTCAGAACGCCGCGAATAAGGAGATGGCCGCCCTGAAGAAGGGCTCGCCGGAGTTCGTGGAAAAGATCGGGGAGATGAAGGAACTTTCCGCGGCGACCAAGGAATTGGAGGCGGCGGCGAAGGAGGCCGACCAGGCCTTTCGGGAGGCGTTCCTGAAACTGCCGAACATCCCCTCCGACGAGTCGCCCGATGGAAAAGGGGAGGCCGACAATGCGGAGATTCGCCGCTCCGAACACGATTTGGAAGGTTTCCCGGCAGCGCTCCCGCACTATGAGCTTCCCGGCATCGACGGGCTGCTCGATTTCCATCGCGGCAACAAGGTGACCGGGGCGGGGTTCCCGTTTTACCGGGGCGATCTGGCCCGGCTGGTGCGCCAGTTGATCGCTTTCTTTCTCGATCATAACGCCCGCCGGGGTTACTCCGAAATCGCGGCGCCGCTGGTGGTCAATGCGGACAGTGCGCGGGCCACGGGGCAGCTTCCGGACAAGGAAGGGCAGATGTACTCCTGCCGGGAGGAAGAAATCTACCTGATCCCGACCGCGGAGGTGCCGGTCACCAATTTCTACCGGGACGAAATTCTCGGCGGCGACCTGTTGCCCCGCAAGCATGTCGCCTATACGCCGTGCTTCCGCCGGGAGGCCGGTAGCTGGGGGGCCGACGTGCGCGGCCTGAACCGGCTGCACCAGTTCGACAAGGTGGAGATCGTCCGCTGGGAGAAGCCGGAGAACAGCGAGGCGGCCCACCTGGAGTTGTTGGCCGATGCCGAGGCGCTCCTGCAGGCTCTCGATCTTCCGTACCGGGTGTTGGAAATTTGTGCGGGTGATATGGGTTTCCCCCATTTTCGCCAGTTCGATCTGGAGGTATGGGCCGCCGGACAGAAGCGCTGGTTGGAGGTGTCGAGTTGCAGCAATTTCACGGATTTCCAGGCGAGGCGGGCGAACATCCGCTACCGACCCCGGGAAGGCGCCAAGCCGGAGTTCGTCCATACCTTGAACGGGTCTTCGCTGGCGGTTCCGCGGGTGTTGGCGGCTTTGCTGGAAAACGGGTTCGACGGAGAGAAAAGCGTTAATCTTCCGGCTCCTTTATCGGAGGTGTTCGGTGCGGAAGCACTGGAGTTGCCGGCCTGAGGGTGCGGGTGTTTTGAAGGCGAATCCCTTCAGCCTGGAGTCATTGGAGCGGATCCGGGCCCGCCTGCGGGATGAGTTTCCTCCGGAAGCCGGTCCGGTGCCGGAGTTTTTGGATGGGATCGCACGAGACGGGCGGAAGGCCGCGGTCGCTTTTTCCGGCGGGCCGGACTCGCTATTCCTTCTTCTGTGGTGGGTCGCCTGGTTTCCGGAACAAAGAAGTTTAACGCTGGTTCTCCATTACGACCATGGCACGCGGTCCGGAGAGAGCCGTCTGGATGCGGAGCGGGCCCGCGAGATGGCCGAGGGTCTCGGTTTTGCCTTTCGAATTGGTGCCCGGGAAGGCGGGGAGGGGAAGGGCGAAGAGCCGCTGCGCAACGCGCGATTTTCTTTTTTCGAAGAAACGATGGAGCGGGAGGGGATCCGTCATCTTTTGCTCGGCCACCAGGCGGACGATGTGGCGGAGACGTTTTTGGCGCGGGCGGCGACCGGGTCCGGCGTGGAGGGTCTGTCCGCGCCCCGACCGGTCAGCCGTCACCGGAGCCGGTGGGAGCATTGGCGAATCCGTCCGCTCCTGGCCGTTTCCTCGGCGTCGATTCGGAGTTTTCTGGCGGATATGGGCCTCGGGGCGGTCGAAGATTCTTCGAATCGAAGCGACCAATATTTGCGCAATCGTCTCCGTCGCGACGTGCTTCCCCGGTGGAAAGAGGCGCTTCCCGACCGGGATATTCTCGGAGGGGTCGCAAGGACGCGGCATCTGTTGGAGGAGACGGCCGATTTCGTGGAGCAATCGGTTCGACGGATTCTGCCGGGAGGATGTCGTCGCCCGGTGTTGCCGGTCTCGCGCCTGGGCAAGGCGCACCCGGCTTGTATCCGATTTGCCGTGCAGCGCTGGTTGGCTCATCACGCACTGAAACTTTCACCGGTCGCAGTGGAAGAGGTTCTGGCGGCGGTGGGTGCCTCGTCGGAGGCGAAGGGGAAGTGGGCCGCCGGGTCGGACACCTGGATCCGCCTGGAGGGGGGAAGGCTCCGGATTGACCGAAAGGAGAGGCGGGCGTTGTGGGGGCCGGTCGGCTTCTCCGTTCCACAGAAACTGTTTTTTCCCGGCGGTGGAATGCTCGAGAGCCGCTTGATCCCGGTGGATGCCCCGACGACCGGGCGGGTGCTGGCCGGGAGGATCGACCCCTCCCGCGAGGCGGTTTTGGCGGTCGGAGATCCGACGGTAACCCTGCGGGTGCGACGGCGGCGAAACGGGGACCGGGTGCACCTGTTGGGAGCGCCGGGATCGCGGAAGCTCAAGGATTGTCTGACGGACCGGAAAATCGAGCGGGACAGGCGGGAGGTTCTTCCGGTGATCCTGCTCGGAGGGGAGATTGCCTGGGTGCCGGGTCTTCCTCCGGCGGAACGGTTCCGCGTGCGGGGAGGTGAAGAACTTCTTCTGGGTTTGACTTACCACCCTTCGTAGCGAGATTAGGGAGGTTTGGCCGAGGTTCGGCCAACCGGAGTAAGTCAATGAGCGAAGAAAAAGAGAAGAAGCCGCAGCAGCGGCCCCCGCAACCGGATCGTTTCCAGCCGAAGGTGTTGATGATCTGGCTGGCTATCATTGCGGCCATTTTTACCCTCTACGCACTGAGTGACTCTCATCGGGCCAGCGTCGAGCCCCTGAAGATCCCGCAGGTAATCGAGGCCGCCGAGAAGGACCGGATCATCGCGGGGACGATCAAGAACGATCCGAGTGCGGGCCAGGATTGGTATGTGATCCACGGTACGCTGGCGCCGGAGGGATTGACGGCGGAGCAATTCAAGAACCGCAGCGATGGCACTCCGATCCGTTTCCAGGCGCGCGGTCGGCTCACGGAGGACGAGTTTACGAAGATCCGTGCGGATTTCACGGAGGAGCCGGCCAGCACGCTTTGGACGAATCTGCTGATCAATCTCCTTCCCATTCTGCTGATCATCGGACTCCTGTATTTCCTCTTCGTCCGGCAACTGCGCAATGCGGGCAAAGGAGCGATGAGCTTCGGGAAGAGTAAGGCGAAGATGCTGACCCGCGATCGCGAGAAAGTGATCTTCAAGGATGTTGCGGGTTGCGATGAGGCGAAAGAAGAGGTTAGCGAAATCGTCGACTTCCTGAAGGACCCGAAGCGGTTTCAGCGGATCGGGGGGAAGATTCCGAAAGGCGTTCTGATGGTAGGCCCTCCGGGCACCGGGAAGACCCTGCTGGCCAAGGCCGTTGCGGGGGAAGCGGACGTTCCCTTCTTTACGATTTCAGGGTCGGACTTCGTGGAAATGTTTGTCGGAGTCGGAGCGGCCCGCGTCCGGGACATGTTCGAGCAGGCGCGGAAGAACTCGCCCTGCATCATCTTTATCGACGAAATCGACGCGGTCGGGCGCCAGCGTGGTGCCGGGCTGGGGGGTGGAAACGACGAGCGGGAACAGACGCTGAATTCGCTTCTCGTCGAGATGGACGGTTTCGACGGCCATGAGGGGATCATCGTGATCGCCGCCACCAATCGGCCCGACGTTCTCGACCGGGCACTGTTGCGACCGGGACGGTTCGATCGCCAGGTCTTGATCGATCCGCCCGACCTCGTCGGTCGGGAAGAGATTCTCAAGGTTCACGCCAAGAAGATCAAACTCGGCAAGGATGTGGATCTGCAGGTGGTCGCCCGCTCGACGCCCGGATTCGCGGGTGCCGATTTGGCGAATCTTCTCAACGAGGGCGCGTTAATCGCGGCCCGGAGAAAGAAAAAGGAAGTGGACCGGTCGGACATCGACGAAGCCCGCGAGAAGATTTCGTTCGGTAGGGAGCGCCGCCGTCTGATGGACGACGAGGACAAGAAGATCACGGCCTACCACGAAGCCGGTCATGCCATCGTGCAGGCCGTCATCGACGACGGGCATTTGCCGATCCACAAGGTAACGATCATACCGCGCGGGGGGAGTTTGGGGAGCACCATGTTTGCGCCGAAAAAAGACATTCTCAACCAGGCCAAAAAGCGTGCGGAAAACCAGATTTGTTGCGCGATGGGCGGGCGTTTGGCCGAGGATCTCGTGCTCGGAGACATCACCAGCGGTGCGTCGGGCGATATCAAAATGGCCACCAAGCTGGCGCGCCGCATGGTTTGCGACTGGGGGATGAGCGATCTCGGCCCGATCGCCTACGGCGACAACCAGGATCACGTTTTTCTCGGCAAAGAAATTTCGCGCAATCAAAATTACAGCGAGGCGACGGCGCAGGCGATCGATAGTGCGATCCGCCAGATCGTGGACCGCCAGTACGACCGTTGCAAAAGCATCCTTGAGGAGCACATAGGCCACCTGCACACGCTGGCTGACGCCCTCCTCGAATATGAGACGGTTGAAGGAAAACACGTCCACGAGATCATCGACACCGGGTCTCTGACGAGTCCCGTCATCCCCACCGAGCCGATTTCCGAGCCCGAGAAAGAGCCGGAGGAAGCGGAGGACGAGGGGAAGGCGAAGAAGGGCGAAGAAGAGGATCTCGGCGGCGGAACCGCCCCGGCCAGCGCTCCCGCGTGAGGGAGGAATTGCGGTTTCCCGGCGAATGGGAACGTCACAAGGCCACGTGGGTCTTTTGGCCGACCCGTGCGGCCCGGTATCCGTACGGAAGCGCGTCGGATTTTACGCTCGTTCAGCGGACGTTTCTGCGGCTCGTTGATGTCCTTTCCGCCTTCGAGCCGGTCCGGGTCGGAGTGGATCCGTCCGGAGTCGAGGAAGCGGCGGCCCTTATCGGGAAGAGAGCGGAAGTGTATCCGCTTCCGTTGGACGATGCCTGGGCGAGAGACGCGGCTCCCACGTTCCTTGCGGGCGGCAATGAGTCGGTGGCGGTATGCTGGAAATTTACCGGATGGGGCGGTCGGTTCGGGCCGATCGAAAAAGACGCGCGGGCGGCCGAACAAATTGCCGGGTTCGAGGAGGCGCGGGTTCGCAAGCCGGAGTTTGCCATGGAAGGCGGGGGGATTCTTTCGGACGGGAAGGGAGTGGTTTTAACGACTGCTGCGGTTCTTCGGGATACCGGCCGATCCGGAACCGACGGTGTGGCGGACAGGGAATCGCGGCTGGCGGAGATTCTGGAATCGGACTCGATATGGGAACTTCCGTGCGGATTCGACGGCGACGATACCGGCGGACACGTGGACGTCGTTGCGGCTTTCGCGGAGGACGGATCGGTTCTCTTGAACACCTGCCGGGATCCGGGCGATCCAAACCGCGGGGGGACGGAGCGAAACGGGAGATATGTGGAGGAAAAGGGCAGGGAAGTCGTATCGGTTCCGCAACCCGAAGCGCGGTTTTCGCGGAGGGACCGGTTGCCCTACAGCTATTTGAATTTTTATCCCGCGAACGACTGCTTGCTGGTGCCGCAGTTCGGAGATCCCCGGGATGAAGCGGCCCTGGCGGGGATTGCGGAGCGATTCCCGAACCGCGAGACCGTGGCGTTTGACGCCAGACCCTTTTATCTCGGAGGAGGGGGAATCCATTGCGTGACCCAGCCCGTGTTTTGACGGGCATCTGGCTGATAATGGTTCATTGTGCCATTCGGGCAGAACCCCGCGACTACTTCCGTCAGGATGCTGTATTTTTCCTTGAAAAAAAGGAAAGAATACGGCATTTGTTTCTCTATCAATAAGGAACAATTAAAGTATATTTACACCGAGGCGGAGGAGCGTTCTCTGCCGCGGATGATTCCCCGGGATTTGCAGGTGCCTTTGGGAAGTGGCAAGGTGGTGGTTTTAACCGGAATTCGGCGGAGCGGTAAAACGAGTCTGCTTTTTGATGCGATCAGCCGCTTGCTGGCTGCCGGTGTGAATCGTGAGCGGATCGTGTATCTCAACCTCGAAGATGATCGCATTTTCCCGACCCTTGCCTCTGAACTGGATTCGATTTTACAGGCCCATGCTGAGCTACACCCCGAGTTGGCCAGGGAAAAACGGTATCTCTTTCTGGACGAGGTGCAGGCAGTCGAGGGTTGGGAACGATTTATCCGCAGGGTCTATGATGGGGGCGATTGGGAAATTTACCTGACGGGTTCTTCCTCAAGGCTACTGCGCAAAGATGTCGCCTCACCCATGCGGGGGAGGTCTTTGCATCTGGAGGTTTACCCGCTGAACTTTCGCGAGTTCCTCCGGTTTCGTGGGATTGAGGTCAAGGCGAAGTCCCGTGCCAGTGAGGCGAGGATAATTCAGTGCCTGGAGGAGTATCTTGAGATTGGTGGTTTTCCAGAAGTGGTGCTGGCCGAAGCGGAATGGCGCGAAGCGATTTTGCAGGAATACGCGGACCTGATCCTGTATAAAGATTTAATTGAAGGCTTTGGCATTGGAAACACACATGTGCTTAAACTGCTGCTGAAACAGTGCATGGGGCATCCGGCAGGCTTCTTCAGTTCTAATAAGTTTTACTCCACTCTGCGCAGTATGGGGGTTCGGGTCGGTAAGGATACCCTTTACGCCTATCTCGATCACCTCGAAGAGGCCTTTGTTGTCTTTCCCGTCGAAAAATGGGATCGCTCTCCGAGGGTGCGGAGCATGAATCCATCGAAAATTTATGTGATTGATACCGGGCTCGCTGGTCGATTCTCGGTGACACCTGATCGTGGCAAGCGACTCGAGAATGTGGTCTTTCACCAACTATACCGAGGACAACGGGAACTCTACTATTTGGCCGATGCGCACAAAGTCGATTTGGTGAGGGGAGACGATTTTCCCAAAGCGGCCTGGAATGTGACCTGGAGCATTCACGATCCCGAAACGCGGGAGCGCGAAACGCGATCACTGGATTGGGTTCGTAACCGTTTCCCCGGGATCGATACGGCACTCGTTTGCCATGAAACTCCGGATACATGGAATCACGATTCAAAACTCATACCGGCCTGGCAGTTTCTTTATGGGACGACTGACCGAGCTTGATCCGCACCAAACCCGGAATCTCTCCACCGATCCGAACTTAAAAAGAGTTTAGAAACACCCATAAACCCACTGGAACACCCAAGATTCTTAAATACTCGCCCGCTTTACCCTACGCCTTCACCGAGCACGGCGCTTTGATGGCCGCCAACGTGCTGAACTCCGA
>CAZBLJ010000140.1:0-7490 GCA_964492605.1 uncultured Puniceicoccaceae bacterium | reverse complement strand
CCCCTATTTTTGCCCACCATAGCCATGGCGACGGCTTTTTATTCGGCTGCCTCCATCGGAAAGATTTCGACCTCGAATCCCGGGGCGGCGAGGACCGAGTCGGGCGGGCCATCCGGTTCCTCGAGTCCATTCAGGCTGAAAAGGCGGGTGGAATGCCGCTCCACCGGGACGGGTGCGATCCTGTAGGGACGATGGCGGACGGTTCCCGTGAGCAACTTCCGTTTGGAAGGGGTCCAGGCAAAGAGTCTGTAGCGTTCGATCAGGAAGTGCTCGAGAGTCCCTTCCACCGCAGTGCTCAAGTCGTCCTCATGGGGCAGGCTCCAGCAAAATTCCTGGGCGGTTTCGCCGGCTTCGGACCGGGTCGAGCGATAGTGGATGAGCCCTTCGTTCCCCTCCCGGACCTCCATTCGCGCCTTGCGGTAGTTCAGATGGAAGAAAGTCCGCGCGGTCCAAACGGCGAGTCGGCTGCCCGCATCAAGCGAAAAGAACCACACCCCCGGGCGGCCCCGGGCGTCCTTCACATAGGTTCGTAGATTCAACTCCGGGAACGCGGAAGTGCCGGGGACCGCAGGAAGTCCTCCCAAACGGATGTCCTGCATCCGGAAAGGGACGACGCCGATCCAGGCGGAACCGTCGAAGGTCTCGAGGGACAGGGTCGGGGGCAGCTTCGCCTCGATCGGTCCGGGATCGTATCGCCAGTGCAAGAACAATAGATCCCGCCAGGTCTGGTGCATGACCGGTTTCCCGGTATCTTTGCGAAAAAGAAGGGACATAATGGACGGCTGCATTTACTTTTTCCGGTCGGAGACCGCCCGCAAGGCTTCGTATCCGTTTTTCCGAAAAATGTTCGTTATACGAGTGGCGTGATTCTTACACGACCGGGAGATTGGCAGCCGGACCTTTCGGGTGCCAGGAACAAACCTCGTTCATCCCTGGTTCAGATGCCGGTGGATGCTCTCCGCGAAGGCCGGACCGATGCCCGCTACGGCACCCAACTCCTCCCGGCTCGCATTCCGGACGTTTTGGATCGACCCGAAATGATCGAGAAGTACCTTACGCCGCTTGGGACCGAGGCCTGGAATATCATCCAGGACGGACTCCCGGATCTTTCGCGACCGAAGATCGGCATTGAAGCTGTTGGCGAATCGATGGGCCTCGTCCCGCACCCGTTGGAGCAGGCGCAATCCGGCATCGTGATGGGGCAAACGAAGCGGTTCCCGCTCGGAAGGGAAGATGACGGTCTCCTCTTTTTTGGCGAGTCCGATCAGCGGCGGGGGCTCCAGGTCGAGGATCAGAAAGGCCCGGAGAGCGGCGGTGACCTGACCCTTCCCTCCGTCGATGACGATCAAGTCCGGAAACGGAGAACCTTGTTCGGCCATACGTCGATAACGGCGACCCACCACTTCCTCCATCGCCCGGAAATCGTCGTTCCCCTCAAAGGAGCGGATCTTGTAACGGCGGTAGCTTTTCCGCTCGGGCCGACCGTCGACGAAGCGAACCATGGAGGCCACCGTGAAACTGCCGGAGATGTGGCTGATATCGAAACATTCGATCGAGTTCGGCTCTTTTTCGATTCCGAGTGCGCTGCCCAGTCTCCGGGACCCCTCGGCGACGGCGTTGTGGTCCGGCAGGCCGCGGGTGAATTTGCGGGTTTGCGAGATCGTTTTCCGCAGAGAGACCAAGGTGTCCCGCAGGGCGGCCGCTTCCTCGAAATTCTGTTCCGCCGCTTCGCGTTTCATCTCCTTCTCGATCTCCCGAAGCCACTCGCGGCTTTTGCCCTCCAGGAAAAGGCACGCCTTGCGCACCCGCTCCCGGTATCCGTCCACCGTCACTTCGTTCGGATGTTCGTAGAGGTCGGCGCGGGCGTCGTCGTACAGGCGGATCCGCCCCTCCCCGATCTCCTTCGGAGAGGCATCGGAGAGGAGGATCCCGAATTTTTGCCGCATCTGGGAAAGAGTTTTGCGGAGGGGACCCGCGTGAGCGAAGGGGCCGAAGTAGATGGCACCGTCCTGGCTCCGATTGCGGGAAAGTTTGAAACGGGGCACCGGGTTCATCACATCCACGCGGATGAGCAGAAACCGCTTGTCGTCGGTGAAATCCGTGTTGTAGCGGGGCCGGTACTCCTTGATGAGACGGCCCTCGAGGAGAATGGCCTCGGCCTCCGAGCGGACCTCGATGACCTCGATATCGTGCACCAGCGAAACCATGGCGCGGATTTTCGGTTGTTCGATCTGCCGCGCCCTCCCGGGCTGGAAGTAGGACGATACCCGTTTCTTCAGCTCCTTCGCCTTGCCGACGTAGATCACCTCGCCCATGCGGTCTTTCATAAGGTAAACGCCGGGGCGGTAAGGGAGCTGCCGGAGAATTTCCTTGAGTTTACTTGTTCCTGTGGTTCGCAATTTCCTTAGAGTATCAATAGAGTGCTTTTTTAGTCAGCAGCGAAACATTACCTCAATGAGCCAACAGTTTTCCGTAGCCGTAGTCAATGTGGGTGACGAGCTTCTCCTCGGCATTCGCGAGAACACCCACCTCTCCTATATCGGGCAGCACGTATCCCGGCGTGGGGGCGATTTGGTCCATTGCCGCGTGGTCAGGGATGACGTGGACGAGATCGCGCGGGCAATCTCGGGAGCGATGGAGTCGGCCGACATTGTTTTCGTCACCGGCGGGCTCGGACCCACCGCCGACGATTTGACCCGCGAGGCCCTCGCCAGCGTGCTGGATACGAAGCTCGTCCACGACGGCGAGGTGGAGAAAGGCATCCATGCGAAGTTCCAATCCGTCGGGCGTGCGATGTCCGAAAACAACCTGCGGCAATGCCTCCGCCCCGAGGAGGCCGCGGTGGTCCCCAATCGATGGGGCACGGCTCCGGGGCTCAAGGTGCATCGGGAAGAATGCTTCGTCTACCTTCTGCCCGGCCCGCGATCGGAGCTTCGTCCGATGTTCGAAGAGGTCGTACTCCCGGAGTTGGAGGAGAAGGGATGCCTGTGCGACTATTCCTCCTGGTTGCAACTTCGCACGGCGGGTATCGGTGAATCTTCGGTGGAGAACCGGTTGGCCCCGATTATCGAGAGCCGTCCCAACGTCCAGTTTGCCTTTTGTGCCCACGCCGGGATCGTGGACATCCGCCTCTCCCCGGCTGATCCCGAAACGAACGTCGCCGCCGTGAATCAGGTCGGCGAGGAGTGCCGCCTGATGCTCGGTGAGCACTTTTTCGGCTTCGGGGAGGATTCGCTGGCGAAAATTCTGGTTCTGCAACTGCGCTGCTGGGAACGGACCCTGGCGATCGCCGAGTCCTGCACCGGCGGCCTGCTGGCGAGTGCCTTTACCGATGTTGCGGGTGCCTCGAAGGTGTTCTCCGGTGGAGTCGTCGCCTACACGAACGAGACCAAAGTGCAGATGCTCCATGTTCCCGAGGCCATGCTCTTGCAGCACGGTGCGGTTTCGGCGGAAGTGGCGGTGGCCATGGCCACCGGCGCGGCCGAGCACATCGGGGCCGATTACGCTTTGTCGGTGACCGGCTTTGCGGGTCCGGACGGCGGGACGGCGGAGAATCCGGTCGGAACGGTTTACGCGGCCCATTTCTCCCCGTCGGGTGTTTGGTCCAAGAGGATGGTCCTCCCCGGTGACCGGGTTGCGGTGAAAGAGCGGGCGGTGAACGAAACCCTCGACTGGGCCCGGCGCACCCTCAACCGCTACAAGATCCACGATTTCCTCGCCTGCCCCTGCGAGTGATCCTTTTCCCCTTACGGCCGCCGTTTCGATGGTTCTGCCCGGCTGAGTTGCGCTTGAATGGCGTCTCGTCTCTGTACGGGGTATGACAGATACAGAAGATGCAACCCGTTCCGTTCTGATCGCCGGGATCTCCGGCGGCATTGGCTCGAACCTGGCCGAACGATTCCTGGAAGCCGGCTGGAAAGTCGCCGGCTTCGCCCGGTCGGAGGAAAAGCTGGAGGCGTTCGTGGAGAATCACCCGGAAGCGGTCACCTATGCGGCCGATGCGACGGATTCCTCGCAGGTTGACGAGGTGTTCGGAAAGTGGAAGGAGAAAGCCGGGCGACTCGATGCCTACGTGCACTGTGTCGGATCCATCCTTCTCAAGCCGGCGCACTCGACTTCCGACGAAGAATTCGACGAGACGCTGTCCTTGAACCTGCGGTCGGCGTTCATCGGCCTTCGCGCGGCGGCCCGTTCGATGATGAAGGACGGAGGAGGAACCATTACCCTGGTGAGCACTGTCGCCGCCCAGGTGGGAGTGCCCAATCACGAGGCGATCGCGGCGGCCAAAGGCGGTGTCGATGCGCTCGTCCGCAGTGCGGCCTCCACGTATGCCTCCAAAAAGGTGCGCGTGAACGCCGTGGCTCCGGGAATGGTCGAGACCGAGATGGCGAAGCCCTTGCTCGGGTCCGACCAGGCCATGAAAATGTCCTCCGCCATGCATCCGCTGGGCCGCGTCGGCAAACCCGGCGATATCGCCTCCGCCCTCTTCTTTCTAAGCCAACCGGAGAACGACTGGGTGACCGGCCAGGTCTGGTCGGTGGACGGCGGAATGGCCGACGTGCGGCAGCGGGTCAAAGTATAATTCCTTCAACAATGGATCCGCTTCAACGGATCCGGATCGATGACCCGCGCGTCGAGCACGCTGGCATACAGCTCTTCTTCGAACCAGCCGCGCGCTTCCGGATCGCCGTGACTGAGAAGAACGGTGGATGGATTTCGCGCGATGGCGTAGTCGAGAAGTTCTTCGCGGTCGGCGTGACTGCTTAGATCGAATTTCTCGACCCTGGCGCGGCAGGGTGTCTCGAAGTCCAGCGCTTCGAACAGAACCGAGCTGCCGTGGCCGGCGGACAGTATATCGTATCCCGGCGCGTCGGGGTCGCAGTAGCCGACGAAGCAGACGGTGTTCGCCGAGTCGCCGATCATCGCCGCAGCGAGACGGTAGGACGGCGTATGCTCGACGAGCATCCCGCTGCTGGCCGCGTAAATCGCCGGTCCATGGGGCGACCGGCCGGGGGTGATGTCGCGGGGTATCTTTCGGACTCCCAAGTCCTTCAGGATCCGTTTGCGGAACTGCAAGGCACTGTTTTTTCGCGAAAGATAGTCGAAGTAGTTCGCCAGATCCATGCCCAGACCGGACGTGTAGACCGGGCACTCGGGGATTCTTCCCTGGCGGAACGCCTCGTGCAGAAGGCTGAGAATTTCCTGCATCCGCCCGAGGGCGAAGACCGGCAGGAGACAGGATCCTCCGTGGCGGATGGTCTCGCTGACGGTCGCGATCAGGCGGTCCGATTCCTCCGCACGGCTCATTCCATCCGGACGGGTCGTCCCGCCTCGCGTCGTTTCGAGGACCAGGGTGTTGACTTCGTCGTGATCCCCCGGTCGGGCACCGGGAAGGATATGTTGATCGGTGAACAGGATATCCCCGGAGAAAAGCACGGACTCGCGCCCGTGGCGGAGACGGACGCTCACCGCACCGGGAACATGACCGGCGTGGAAAAATTCGACCGTCAGGATCTCTCCGTTCAGGTGCAGTTCGTTCGCCCGGTCCATCGGCAGACTGACGAAACGCTCCTCGAGGGCGCGAACCTCGCCGTCGGTATAGAGCGGATACTCCGAAATATCGGCTTCCTCCCTCTGGCGGCTCATGACGCGCACGGAATTCCGCATCATACGCGGGGCCAGGACGGCGGATTCGCGGGACATCCAGATCTCCGCCTGGGGGTGCTGCCGCGCGACCACCGGAAGAGCCCCCAGGTGATCCAGGTGACAGTGCGTCAGGATGATCAGGTCCAGGGCCGTCTCGCGAATCCGGTCGAATTTCGGGAGGGCTTCCAGCCCCAGTTTCTTCGGGTGCAGCCCCGCATCGACCAAGACCCGGAACGGGCCGATTTCGAGGAACGTGCTGTTCGCCCCGATTCCGCCGGAGCTGTTCAAGTCGGTTAGATGCATGGATTTCGATCCTTGCCGGTGTCCGCCAAATCCTTGACGAGAATCCTGGACCGGCGGCCTTCGGTTTCGAGGGTTTTGAGTCGGGAAGACGGAAGGTCGGCCTCGCTGGCCTCCGTAAATCCGCAGACCTCACGAAAAAACGCGAAGCTCTGCGTGCTCAGGGCGATGAGACGGGAAAATCCCCTGGCCCGGGCTTCTTCTTCGGCGTAGCGGACCATGCGGAGCCCCACTCCCCGGCCTTGGTAAAAAGACTGGACGAAGACGCACGCCAATTCCGCCACGCCCTCGTCCGGGTAGGGCGTGAGGGCGGCGCAGGCCACAAGGCTGCCGTCGATTTCGTAGAGGAAGAACTCGCCGAGCCCCTTCTCAAGCGAATCGAGACTGCGTGCCCGCACCGCGTCGTTCGAGGCCGCGTTTCGGATCAACAGATGGAGCGCGTGAAGATCGGAGGGCTTCGCGGGGCGGATGCGGTCGTAATCGTTGCTGTGGATCATCGTCCCGAGCCCGACCTTGTCGAAGACCTCCGTGAGAAGCGCCCCGAAGATCCTTCCGTCGAGAATATGGGCCCGCGGCGTGTTCCGCGAAAGGGCCGACAGGGACGCGTCGACCTTGCTCCGCAGTTCTGCCTGGATCGCGTCCGGCTGTTCGGCGAGCGTCTGTTTCAGCTGATCGGCCGGGACGTTGAGGAGGGATTGCCCGTCCATCACCAGCCCCGGATGGGACGTCAGGAAAATCAGCTTGGAAGCGCCGACCGCCGCCGCGATCTCGGCCGCGATCCAGTCGGAGTTGATCCGCAAGGTGCGGCCGTTCCGGGTCGCCGCCAACGGAGTGATGATGGGCGTGATCCCGGAGGATAGAAGATCGGCGAGAACCTGCGCATCGATCTTGTCCACCTTGCCGGTGAGAAGATGGTCGGTGCCGTGGATGATGCCTCTCTCGGTCGAGCGCACCGCATTGGGGATGGCGCAGGCGATTCCCAGCTCGGTGAACTGGGCGAGAATCTTCGAGCTGACCTGTCCGGCCGCCTCGATCGCCAGGTGGAGGGTGCCCTCGTCGGTCGGGCCGCACCCGTAGGGATCGTTGATCGCAAGCTTCCGTTCCTCCGAGAGTGACCGGATCTGCTGGCCGACGCCGTGCACGAGGACGATGCGGATGTTCAGGCTTCGCAGGACCGCCAGATCCATCAGAAAGTTCCGAAACCCCTCGTGCGCGACCACGCTGCCGTCGACGGACACGACGAACGTCTGCCCGCGGAACATCGGCACGTATTTCAAAATGCCCCGCAGGTCGGTCGGTTTGATGGGTGATTCGTTGTCCATGCTGAATGTCGGTCTTGGGAGCGAACCCTTTCGCAACTCATAAACCTCTCAGTTTACGGCGTTTCCCGGCCTGGAATCGAATCAATTTTTCGCAAGAAACCTTGCTTTCTTCCGGGGGAATGTTTTGGATGGCGGCCTAATCTTGCGGGATGTAGCTCAGCCTGGCAGAGCGCTGCGTTCGGGACGCAGAGGTCGCTGGTTCGAATCCAGTCATCCCGACCA
>CAZBLJ010000139.1:0-7498 GCA_964492605.1 uncultured Puniceicoccaceae bacterium | reverse complement strand
CCCGTCGTCGTTGACCTCCGAGGTGAGATCGTTTGTGAAGTTGTAGTTCTCCCCGTTCGTGCCGTCGGACCCATTCGTATTGAAAGCATTGATGTTTTGAATGGTAGTCGCCACCCCGCTCGTATGGACACTGCTCAAATAGGACTTGAAACTCGGAAAAGGAGGCGTGTCCGTGTAAGTCGACGGGCCGATGTAGCGGCGCAGTTTCCCGTTTACGGTGGTTGCACTGGAAGGGGAAAGGGCGTCCAACTTCGAGGCGATTTGCGTCGTTGTTTGAGAAAAGCCGGTGCTCTGCAGGGCCTCGGTGCCACTCATGTAGCTGTCCGAGAAGCTCTTGATGCTCATCGGTGCCGTGAAATAGTTGATATTCGTCAAATTTCCCTGGTCGCCGGCTCCTCCGGTGCGGGTAATTTCGATATTCTGGAAAGTTACGTCCGCACCGGGAGCGCCTTTGAAGAACGAGGGAGATGCAGTCAGATCCGTAAAGGTGCTACCGTACGTCACATAGACCGCTACGCTGCTGACGCTGTTGATCGTGAAGGCGTGGTTCGTCACCGACGACAAGCGGATCGGACTGCTCAAATGATTGGTGAGAGTGTTGCCTCCGCTCGAGTAGCTGCCAAAAGTGACTGCGGTGCCCCCGTTGTAGGTGACGTCGAAAGGAGTGGCTCCCCCGCCGTTGTCGAAGGAAATCCAGACATCCGACGGGTCGAAAGCACTGGATTGATCTTCGAAAACGAGATCCATCTGTGCATGGACCGCCATGCCGCCGAGAACTAATAGGGAGAGGAGTGTTCGAATTTTCATGGGAGAAGGTCGGGCGAGAGCGGTTGGGTTTCGTTGTTTCTGTGGATGGAGAAGCGGATGGACCGGGTTCCCGGCTTGGCAACTGAAATAGAGGAGTCCCCCGATTTCGCAAATTTAAAAACGGCGCGGGCGGAACCAATAGTGTTTAGAAGTGCGGGGATCCCGGCTCCAGGTGGTTGAAGGGTCCGGTCGCTGCCAGCCCGCGGGTGGCCGGGATACGGCCACCGGGAAACATGAAAATCAAGCGCAGAAACGAGTTGCAAAAAGGTCTCAATTAGATCAGGCTGATGGTTTTTCCCATGAATAGCACACCCAAAAGCCTCTTTGAAAAAGTCTGGGAGTCCCATGAAGTCGGCAAATTGTCGGACGGGCGCTCCCAATTGTTTATTGGCACGCACTTGATCCACGAGGTGACGAGTCCGCAGGCGTTCGGGATGCTCAGGGATCTCAATCTGCCGGTCCGCTATCCGAAGCGCACGTTTGCGACGGTCGACCATATCGTCCCGACCGACGAGAGTCACGAGCCGTATTCGGACGAACTCGCGGATGCGATGATCAAGGAACTGCGCAAGAATTGTATCGAGAACGATATTACGTTTTTTGACGTCCATTCCGGCAAGCAGGGGATCGTCCATATCATCGGGCCGGAGCAGGGCATCACGCAGCCGGGGATGACCATCGCCTGCGGAGATTCGCATACGTCGACCCACGGAGCGTTCGGGGCGATCGCCTTCGGGATCGGCACGAGCCAGGTCCGGGACGTCCTTGCGACCCAGACTTTGGCCATGTCGAAGTTGAAGGTGCGCCGGATCAATGTGGACGGTCGGCTCTCGCCCGGAGTCTATGCGAAGGACGTGATCCTGCACATCATCCGGACGCTCGGGGTGAACGGGGGGATCGGCTACGCCTATGAATACGGGGGCGAGGTGTTCGACAATTTCACCCAGGAAGAGCGGATGACCGTCTGCAACATGTCCATCGAGGGAGGCGCCCGCTGCGGATACGTGAATCCCGACGACACGACGTTCGAATATCTCAAGGGACGGAATTACGTGCCCAGGGATTGGGATGCGGCGCTGGAGCGGTGGAGGGCGCTCCGCTCGGATCCGGATTGTGACTACGACGACGTGGTGAACATCCGCGGGGAGGACATCCTTCCGACCGTGACCTGGGGAATCACTCCGGGGCAGGCGATCTTCATCGATCAGAACATTCCGAGGCCCGAGGAGGTTCCGGAGAAGGACCGGGCGACTGCGGAGGAAGCCCTCGACCACATGTCTCTGGAACCCGGAACGCCGATCGCGGGGACGCCGATTGATGTGGCCTTTCTGGGAAGTTGCACGAACGGTCGGCTCTCCGACTTGCAGGAAGCGGCTCGCTACCTGAAGGGACGGAAGGTGGCCGACGGAGTGAAGGCGATCGTGGTTCCCGGTTCGCAGGTGGTCGCTTCGATCGCGGAACAACAGGGGCTGGATGTGATTTTCAAAGAGGCGGGTTTCGAATGGCGCGGCGCGGGTTGTTCGATGTGTCTGGCCATGAACCCGGACAAATTGATCGGGGATCAGTTGTGCGCCAGTTCCAGCAACCGGAACTTTAAGGGGCGCCAGGGTAGCCCGACCGGCCGCACGGTGCTGATGAGTCCGTTGATGGTGGTCGCCGCCGCGGTGACCGGGGTGATCTCCGACGCCCGCGAAGTATTCGAGATCGGGAAAACAGCCGCTTAGACATGCGGAGGAAAGGACGGAATTATGGCATTGGAAAAGATTTTTGAAGTGACGGGAACCGGTGTTCCGGTGATGGGCGACGACATCGATACCGACCGGATCATTCCGGCGCGGTTCATGAAGTGCGTGACGTTCGACGGGCTGGGGGAATACGCTTTCTTCGACGTTCGAATGAATGAGGATGGATCGAAGAAGCCCCACGTTTTGAACGAGGAGCGGTTTTCCGGAGCGACGATTCTGATCTCGGGGGCGAATTTCGGATGCGGAAGCTCCCGGGAGCACGCTCCGCAGGCGCTTTACCGCTACGGCTTTCGCGGGATTCTGGCCGAAAGTTTTGCGGAGATCTTTTTCGGAAACTCCACGACCCTGGGGATGCCTTGCATGACCTTGGCGCGACCGCACTTGAATGAAATTGCCAAAGCCGTGTCCGAGGATCCGCAGACGGAGATAACGATCGACATCCGCAATCTGAAGGTAACGGCGGGAGGTAAGGAGTATAACGCATGCCTTCCCGAATCGGCCCGCGAGGGGTTGATTGAGGGACGGTGGGACCCGATCACCGAGCTGCTCGAGAATTCGGATGCGGTGGACGAGGTTTCAGCTCGTCTGTCCTACACCTGAGATCGGGCCGGGAACGGCCTCGGCGAAAGGGAAATGGATACCGGTAGATCCCGGCCGATCCTGTTGGCCTCCGCTTCGCCCCGGCGGAGCGATCTCCTGAAAGAAGCGGGTGTGCCCTTTCGGGTGGAACCGGCCCGGGTCGAGGAGGAGGAACGGGCCGGCGCCCGCGCGACGGCCCTCTTCAATGCGGAATTGAAGGCTAGCGAGGTGGCTGGTCGCTTTCCCGGTGAGACCGTTTTGGCGGCCGATACGGTGGTGGCCCTCGGAGACAGGCTCCTGGGTAAACCGGTCGACGAAGAAGATGCCGCCCGGATGCTGGGCCTCCTGGCGGGGCGGCTTCACTCGGTGGTGACCGGCGTTTGCCTGATTCGACCGAACGGGGAACAGGAGCCTTTCGCCGTCGAATCCCGGGTGAGGTTTCGGGAATTGAACGGGGAGGAGATTCGGCAATACATCCGCGACGTGCATGTCATGGACAAGGCCGGTGCCTACGCTCTCCAGGAGGAAGGTGCCCGGATCGTCGCCTCGGTGGAAGGCTCGCGGACGAATGTGATCGGTCTTCCGGTGGAGGAAGTGCTCCTCCGACTGGGGTTGTGATTTCATTGAGATCCGCGGCTTTTTCGCCATCCTGTTCATCCATGACGGATTGGTATGCAGAGGTGGGGCGACCCGGCCGGTTCTCCCGGACCGCGATCTGGGTGGTTGCCATAGCCGTATCCGTTCTCGTGAACGGGTCGGTGGCCGTTCAGTTGGAGTCGTTTCTCATGGAGGGGCGCTCCCAATTGCCTCAAAAGAATGAGGAAGTCCGGGCGCTGGACGTGAGGGTTCTACCGCTGGAAGATCGATTTGTGGAGGCAAACCCCGAGGTGCCGACGAATCCACCGGATGAGACCACGAATTTCGGCGCCCGCGATCAGCAGGCGGCCGAACCAGAGCCCGATCCGGCCGGTGAATCCTCCTTCCCCCAGCGCGACTCGGAAGAGGATTCCCAGACCTTCGTGGAACGGGGTGACACCGAGAAACGGTTGCCACCCGGAGTTTACAGTGAGTCCGCCACCGCTTCGGAAGCTACCCGGGCCGACGATAGTCGGCTGGGTGAGCTGGCGCCCCTGGTTGAGAAGGAAACGCCCGAATGGATCGAGAGCCGGGTCGAGGGCGTAGGGGATCAGATCCCGGAAGCGAGGAAAGGAGAGGAGGAGGAATCGAAGGATCCAGACCGCTTGCCGGGGATGCTGGTGCTCAACGACGACGGTGCCGCCAGTCCCGCCGAAACCCCCGCGACGGCGACCAATAACCCGGAGGCGCGACCGCTCCCCCGCAAGAAGGTGGGGGCCGACGTCCTTCTCGCTCCGCTGGCCCGCTCGGAAAAGTCGGCACCCAGACGGGGCCAGCTCGCGGTGGATTCCAGGCTGACGGACTACGGGGATTACACCCAGCGCGCGTTGGAGGCGATTCAGGCGGAATGGCATCAGTTGACCCGCGAAGTTTCCGTGGGTGCCGGCAGCCGGTTTTCATCGGTCGAGGTGAAATTCATCATTGATACGGAGGGCTCCATTGAGGAGGCGAAAATCGTGGAAACCACGGCCGGCCAGCTTGCCAGCATGATCTGTCTGGACGCGATTTATGCGAGGGCACCCTACGGCCGGTGGACCGATGATATGAAGAAGACGCTGGGTGACCGGGAAGAGGTAACCATTACGTTCAATTACTGATGGATGGCCTGAACTGGGAAGACCTGCCGTGGGGGAAGGGGGTGCGGATTCTGAAGTCGGCGGTGGACTGGGTCGCCGTGGAGAAACCCGTCGGCGTCCTTTCCCATCCGAACGAAGGTGGTGATGCCGGAAGAAGCGTCCTGTCGGCGGAATGGAATCCCGGCGACGAAACGTATCGGATCGGAAAGGGTTTCGGCCTGGGGCTCTGCCACCGGCTTGATGCACCCACGTCGGGAGTGCTGCTTCTGGCGGGCGGAGAAGCCCTTGGATGGTTCCGGAGGGCTTTTGAGGAAGGGCGGATGCGGAAGAAATATCTGGCCGTTGTCGTCGGACGTCCCGGAAAGCCCCGATTTGTCTGGCGTGATCGGTTGTCGAGGCGGCGATCCGGCAATCAAGTTCGGGTGGAGATTTCCCGGAACGGTGTCGAAGCGGAGACGGAAGGACGTGAGATCGGCTTCCGGCGCACGGCGATTCCTTTGTCCTTGCTGGAACTCCGCCCCGCCACGGGACGTACGCATCAATTGCGGGTGCAGGCGGCGAAAAGCGGTCTGCCCGTTTTGGGGGACCGGAATTACGGGGATTTCCGGGCCAATCGTGCCTTTCAGAAGAGTGGGGGAAGCCGCCGTTTATTTCTTCATGCGGTTGAATTGTCCTGGGAGAGGGGCGGCACGCGGACGACCGTGGAGGCACCGGTTGGCGAAGAGTTTCGGGGAATCTTTTCCTGAGATTTAGTCAAGTAGGTCCAGGCGCGGAGAGAGATCATAGAGATCCATGAAACGCCGCGGACGGTCCACGAATGGAAGGTCGGTGTCGCATACCATCAAAGGAGAAGATACAGAATTTCGTTTGGGTTGCGCGAGATCGTTGATCCCTCCTGTCGCGTGGACCGCACTTGGTTACACGCGGTGCCTTCATCGTCTCCGAATCGGGATTGCTAATCTTTCCTCCCCTTCACAGGATTCCGGGTTGTTACTCATGTTGGCAGCCCAACGACAGGAAGAAATTCTAAACCTCATCGACGAGCACGGGGCGATGCGGACGGTGGATCTGGCCCAAAGGTTCGAAGTAACCGATGAAACCATTCGCCGGGATCTACTCGAACTGGCCGGGCAGAAAAAGGTGAGGAGAATCCATGGTGGGGCTTGCAGTCAGAGCGGTCGACCGAAGCTAAGAACGTTCAATGAACGGAGCCTTCTCAACATCGACAGGAAACGTGCCATTGCAAAAGCCGCCCGTGGTATGGTCCGGGCGGGACGGATGTATGCTTTCGACAGCAGCACGACGGGCGTGGCTCTGGTCGAGCTTCTTCCCGATATTCCTTTTCGCGTGGTTACGAACGCTTTCGCCGTCCTGGAGCACCTCGTCGGGAAGAACCATGTGGAATTGATTTCGATCGGCGGGCGATATCAAGCGAGCACCCGGACGTTCGGGAGTTCGAAAAGTATTCAGATGTTAAGCCAGTATCACATCGACGTGGCTTTCGTCTCCTGTATCGGCTTCAACTTTAAACACGGGGCGAGCGAGGGATTTGAAGAGCAGGCTCTTTACAAGGAGTTGCTTGTGGAAATGGCGAAGGAAGTATACCTTCTGATCGATTCGACCAAGTTCGGGGTGCAGTCCGAGTACTATTTCGCCTCGGTGGAATCGTTGGATCACATCGTGACGGATTCCCGGGTTGATCCGGAGGTGGCGGCGGAGATTCGCCGACGGGGGATCAAGCTGACGATTGCGGACGTTGGATAGAATAAAGCCCGTGCTTCGCCCTTCGGGCTACGCAGGGCATGCTTCGCTTTTCTTGCGGAAGCGTCAGGCATATTTTCAGGTCCGGAAAACAGGGTGCGTGGCGTGCCATGCGTAGCTTTTCTGAAGAAGAAAAGCGAAGGAGAGATCCGATCAGAGTAGTCGTTTTCTCATAAAGGCTTTTCCGGAGTGCGACTTCAGGTATTTCTCGAAATCAAGTGCCGTCTGCTTGGTCGAAAAGGAGAAATAGGATACGAGTTCCCAAGGGCCGAATTTGGCGGTATGTGGGCTGTCGTTCTGGTTATGACGTTCGAATCTCTCGCGAAGGTCTTGTGTGAACCCGACATAGATTTGGTCGGGCGAAGGAATACTCCGAATCAGGTAGACGTAATAGAAAGCCCGTGCTTCGCCCTTCGGGCTACGCAGGGCATG
Organism: uncultured Puniceicoccaceae bacterium; assembly: GCA_964492605.1. GTDB lineage: Bacteria > Verrucomicrobiota > Verrucomicrobiia > Opitutales > Puniceicoccaceae > Puniceicoccus. Next base: position 462 of record CAZBLJ010000139.1, on the reverse strand, counting down.
CTTCGCTTTTCTTGCGGAAGCGTCAGGCATATTTTCAGGTCCGGAAAACAGGGTGCGTGGCGTGCCATGCGTAGCTTTTCTGAAGAAGAAAAGCGAAGCATGGTGCGGGTAGACGGAATCGAACCGACATCATCAGCTTGGAAGGCTGAGGTTTTACCACTAAACTATACCCGCCCGTAGCAAAACAGCGAAGATCCGATTTTCTCCGTCGGTTGTCAAGGCCTGCCGTCGGACCGGTCACGGTATTTTTCTTCGGGTCGCAGTGGAGCGTTCGCCTCTTGGGGGGGCGGAGATCCCTGTGGATTTGCCTCGACGGCTGAAGTCGCCGTTCCGGGGACCTCCGGCTCGTGACCGTTGTAGCCCGGGGAGCTAAAACAGAACGGTTCTATATTTATTGACACTCGAACGGCCCTTGGAGGGCGAAGTCGGTTTAGCCGGAGACTGCTGCGGGTCCGGATGCTC
>CAZBLJ010000138.1:0-7500 GCA_964492605.1 uncultured Puniceicoccaceae bacterium | reverse complement strand
AGAGCTTCGTGCGGGAACAACTCGAAGCCGGTCCTCCCGGAAAGCGCGAAAGCCGCCCCCATGCGCTCAAGGGGGCCGATTGGCGCGGCCTCTCCGTGGGGACCGGACTCCGGAAAGACCTTTTCGGGTAGGTAACGAATTCTCGCGGCATTTTATGCGACAAGGAACGTTTTCCCGTTTCGCTAAGGCCTAGAGGCGACTTCTGGCACCGGAAGTCCGACATCTGCTTGGCTTTCCGGGATTCCTCGGTCAGGGTTTGCCGATGGAATTCAAGAACCCGTTCTCTTTAATCGTGACTCACCCCGGAGGTGCCCACAAGGACGACCTTCTTGCCTGTGCGGTTTGCCTGGCGGTTCACCCCGTTCCGATCGAACGGAGGAATCCTTTTAGGGAAGACTTGGCGGATCCGGGTGTCGCCGTAATTGATGTGGGTGGAAGGCACGATCCCGAACGGAACAATTTCGATCATCATCAGTTTCCCCGGGACCACCAGCCGGTCTGTTCCTTGTCCCTGGTGCTGCAGGCGCTAGGGAAGTACGAACGGGCCAGGCAGTTCTGCGCTTGGCTGGAGCCCGCGGAATGGCTCGATTGTCGGGGCCCCAAGGCAACGGCCGAGTTTCTCGGCGTTCCCCGGGAGGCGATCGGTCAGCTGAATTCTCCGATCGATGTCACGTTGCTACGCAGATTTGCCGACCAGACCCGGATTCTGCCGGATGAACCGCTGCACGCCATCCTGAAGATGGTCGGAGAGGATCTCCTTTTTTACATCGATGGACTGGAACAGAAGATGAAATTTCTGAAAGGGCGTTCGCGCCTCTGGAAATGGACGGGGGACGAAGGTCCTTCCGCCGTGCTGTTTCTTCCCCGGACCGATCCAATGCCGCCCGAGCCCTCGGCGGGAATCGGCCACTTCGTCGAGCAGGAGGGACTGGCGGACGAGGTCGTGGGTCTGGTCTATCCGGACCGCCGCGGTCATGGATACGGCCTGTCCCGATTCAACGACAAGGATGACCTGGACTTCACCAGAATCGATGAAGAGCCGGATGTCCACTTCGCTCATGCCCGTGGATTCGTGGCCAAGACCTCGGCTGTCGAGGAGAGTCGTTTGAAGGAGTTGCTGCTGATGGCCTGGAGGGGATGAATCATCACGCCCCATGGGAATCACGGGGATAAGGCGCAAAGCATCATTCCATTAAGAATTTGCAAGGCCCTCAAAAAAAGCCTCCCGGATCGCTCCGGGAGGCTTGGAAAGTGGCGGTGAAGCCTGCGGGTCAGGCGAGAGCTGCCTGGGCGGCGGCCAAACGGGCGACCGGCACGCGGGGAGGCGAGCAGCTCACATAGTCCAGGCCGACTTTGTGGAAGAACTGGATGGAGTGCGGGTCTCCGCCGTGTTCCCCGCAGATTCCGAGCTTGAGATCCTTCTTCACGGAGCGGCCCTTTTGAACGCCGATTTCCACGAGTTGCCCCACACCGGCCGTGTCGATGGAAGCGAAGGGGTTTTGCGTCATGATCTCGTAGTCCTTGTAGGTGCCGAGGAAGGAGCCGGCGTCGTCGCGGCTCATGCCCAGGCCGGTTTGCGTCAGGTCATTCGTCCCGAAGCTAAAGAACTCTGCGGTTTCGGCGATCTCGTCCGCCGTCAGGGCGCCGCGCGGCACTTCGATCATCGTTCCGACGAGATATTTGAACTTCACGTTCTTCTTCTCCATCACTTCGGCGGCAACGCGGTGAATGACCGCGGTTTGGTTCTTCAGCTCGTCGGCGAAACCGACCAAGGGAACCATGACTTCCGGAACTACCTTGATGGGCTTCTTCAGCTTGTAGCAGGCCGCGGCGGCTTCGAAGATGGCGCGGGCCTGCATCTCGGTGATCTCGGGGTAGGAGATACCGAGACGGCATCCGCGGTGGCCGAGCATGGGGTTCGCCTCGTGCAGGGCGTGGACACGATTGGTGATGATGTCGACGTCGACGCCGAGGGCGTTCGCCAGTTCCCGCTTGGACGATTCGTCGTTCGGAAGGAACTCGTGGAGTGGCGGGTCCAGAAGGCGGATGGTGACGGGACGACCGCCCATGGCCTTGAACAGCCCGGTGAAGTCGCGACGTTGGAAGGGGAGGAGCTTCTTCAGGGCGGCACGACGTTCCTTCTCCTCGTTGGCGAGAATCATCTGCCGCATGTAGTTGATGCGGTCGCCTTCGAAGAACATGTGTTCGGTCCGGCACAGCCCGATCCCTTCCGCTCCGAGAGCAACGGCGACCGCCGCCTGGTCGGGGGAATCGGCATTGGTCCGAACCTTAAGCTTCCGGGCGTTGTCGGCCCAGGTCATGACCTTGTCGAAGAGTTGGTAGGTGTAGCTGGAAGATGCCTTCTTCTTTCCGGAGAGGACCTGGTCGACTTCCGACGGAGCGGTATCGATGTGGTCGGCGTAGATCTCGCCGGTCGTTCCGTCGATGGAGATGTTGTCCCCTTCCTTGAGAACGCTGCTTCCGACGCTGAGCGTGCGGGCACCGTAATCGATCTGGATGTCGGCCGCACCGCAGACGCAGACCTTGTTCATCTGGCGGGCGACGAGGGCTGCGTGGGAGCTGACGCCTCCGCGGGAGGTGAGGATGCCGTCGGCGGCAATCATGCCGCGGAGGTCTTCGGGAGTTGTTTCGACGCGACACAGCACGGCGTGGCCGCCGGATTTGGCGACCGCCTCGGCCTTGTCGGCGGTGAAGCAGATCTTTCCGGAAGCGGCACCCGGACCGGCGGGCAGGCCGGAAGCGAGTTTCTCGGCCTTCTTCAGGGCTTTGTCGTCGAAGACCGCGACCAGGAGACTGGAGATCGAGTCGGCCGGAATCTTCTTCAGGGCGGTCTTTTGATTGATGAGCCCCTCGTTGACGAGTTCGACGGCGATCCGCACGGCGGCAAGGCCGGTGCGTTTTCCGTTCCGGGTCTGCAGCATGAAGAGTTGTCCGTCTTCGACGGTGAACTCGAAGTCCTGCATGTCCTTGAAATGTTTCTCAAGCCGGGCGCGGACCTTTTCCAGTTCCGCGTGGGCCTTGGGCATTTCTTCCTTCAATCGGGCGATCGGCTTCGGCGTCCGGATACCGGCCACCACATCCTCGCCCTGGGCGTTGATCAGATACTCGCCGTAGAACACCTTCTCTCCGTTAGCCGGGTCGCGGGTAAAGGCGACGCCGGTGGCGGAATTGTCGCCGGAGTTTCCGAACACCATGGCCTGGACGTTGACTGCGGTGCCCCATTCGGCGGGAATGTTGTATTTCTGGCGGTAGAGGATAGCCCGCTCGTTTTGCCAGGAGCTGAAGACGGCACCGACGGCACCCCAAAGCTGTTCGTAAACGTCCTGGGGAAAGGCGGACTTGGTGCGGCTCTTGATGAGCGCCTTGTAGCGCTTGATCAGTTCCTTGAGGTCGTCTTCGGTAAGCTCGTTGTCGAGTTCGACACCGACTTCCTTCTTGAGCTTGTCGAGGCAGGCGTCGAAGGGCTCGTGATCGTTCTCATGGAGCGGCTGGACACCCATGACGACGTCGCCGTACATACTGATGAAGCGGCGATAGCAGTCGTAGGCGAACGCCGCATTGCCGGATTCCTCGGCGAGAGCTTCGACGGTCTTGTCGTTCAGGCCGAGGTTCAGGATGGTGTCCATCATGCCCGGCATGGACTCGCGGGCACCGGAACGCACCGAAAGAAGGAGCGGCTTCTTTGCCGCGCCGAACTTCTTGCCGAGTTGTTTCTCGATGGAGACGACCGCTTTCTTCATGTCGCCGTCGAGCGTCTTCGGATACTTTCGTCCGTTCTTATAATAGTAAGTGCAGACTTCGGTCGTGATCGTGAAGCCGGGAGGAACCGGGAGGCCGATGCGGGCCATTTCGGCCAAGTTTGCGCCTTTTCCTCCGAGAAGCTCGCGGAGCTTGGAGTTTCCGTCGGTCTTCGCACCGAATTCGTAGATGCTCTTGGCCGGTGTGGCGGTTTTCCGGGCCGCTTTGCGGACCTGTTTATGAGCCCGTTTCCGGGCCGCCTTTTTGGTAGCTTTCTTTGCTGGCATGTTCTCTATGGTTGATAGATTGGGCTTTCTCGGTAGGGGAGAAAAATGAGGAGGAAATCGTGTCGGCGCGGGGTGTCAACGGAATAGCGGTCTCCTACCGCGTTACTCCCCAAAAGAGAATATCCACTCCGACCTGGAGTCGCTTTTCGGGCACCCAGTCGTCGGAGCGTTTCCATCGCAGCTCCGGGCCGAGAACCAGGAAGCACCAGTTCTTCCGGATGGGATAACGCCAGGTCAAGGTGACGCGGTGCTCGTCGATGGTTTTGTGGCCGCTGATGTGCCCGGAAATCCGGTAGGTCAGGTCGAGGCCCTCGTTCATATCTTTGGTCGAGACCAGCGGCAACGGGTCGACTTTGTCGATCAATCGGGTGACCCGCGCCAGACTCCAGGCGGAGGCCCATTCGAATCCCTTGGTGTCCTCGGTGATCCGATACCCCGACGAACTCTTGAACCGGTAGCGGTCCCACCATCTCCCGAAAAGGAAGTTCGCCCCGTTCCCGAACCCGTCGTTATCCGTCCGGTAGAAAACATCCATCTGGGGGCGGAGACTCCAGTGGTCTCCCGAATGATAGAGTCTGCTCCAGGATCCGATGACGTAGCCGACCGGAGGGATCTTCACCTTCGCGCCGACCCGGACCGACCCGTACTTGCGAAGCTGCTGCTGGATTCCGATCATGGCGTCGTTGTCTTCCTCGTCGGGAAGAGTGTCCGGCAGGGGAGAGAGATCCCCGTTGTCGATCACCAGTTTCAGGCGTTTCTCGGTGCGACGGAGATGAATGTTCGCCTCGAAGTCGAAGGTGAGGTCGAATTCGGTCGCGACTCCGGACTCATAGGTCAGGTAGGGGCTTAATCGGAATCGATTCTGGAAGGTCTTGTCCTCCACTTCTTCGCCGCCGGAGAGGTCGCTGTCCAGAATCTGGAGACCCTCGGCGTAAAACAGGTAGATGTCGTTTTTCGCATCGTCGAGAAAGTCGAAATCCGGGCCCTTCAGGATGCCCTTATCTTCTTCCCGGGGAATGTTTCCCTGCTCAGGGGCCCGGCCAGTGATCTGCTTCGGCGGAGATTTCCCGACGAGCGGGGCGGTGAAGCCAAAAAGGGCGAAGAAGATGAACGGGAGTTGGATTCGGCGCAGCCTCATGCTCCGATCTGTTGAAGACAGGTTTCGGCGGCCAGTTTCCCGCTCAGAAGAACCAGCGGGATTCCTCCGCCCGGGTGGGCGGATCCGCCCGCGAAGAAGAGCCCGGGTGCGTCTCGCGGCTGATTGGGCATGCGAAGAAAGGCCTGCCGAAGGGGATTCGAGCTTTTTCCGTAGAGAGAGCCGTGCCAGGCATGGTAGGTATCGCGGAAAAAGGCGGGGCCATGGGAATGGGTCCATTCGACGTCGCCCTCCCGCAGTCCGCACCGGCGGATCAACAACCGTTTCAGAGTATCCGCATACGCCTTCGGGTCCCAATCCGAAAACTTCTGAAGGCTGGGGGCGTTCACCAGGACGAACCATCCCTCTTTTCCCTCCGGAGCGAGGGACGGTTCGACCGCCGAGGGCCGGGAGATGTAGAGGGTGGGGTTTTCGAGAGGGCGGGCCTTTCCGAACAGGTCGTGGAACTCGCGCGGATAGTCGTCCGAAAAAAACACGTTGTGGCAGGCGAGCCCGGAATGTTTCCGGTTCAAGGCGGCCAGGAAGACGAACCCGCTGCTGGACGCTTCCGCCTTTTCCGCTCTCCTCCGCCAGTGCCCTGCTGCGGGGTGGTCGGCCATTAGCGGTCCCGCCCGCGCCGTGACCGCATCCTGGTTGCAGATGACGGTTCGGCAGGAATGGAGTTCTCCGTCGGTGGTTTCCACGCCGGTCGGTCGTTTCCCGTCGAACCGGATGCGGGCGGCTTCGACGCCGTAGCGGATATCGACTCCGCAGTCCGCCGCGAGGGCTTCCAGGGCCGACGGAAGGGCGAACATGCCGCCCTTGCAGCGCCAGGAACCGTATGCCAGCTCGGCATGGGCGACCACGTTGAAGGTGGCCGGCGTCCGGTAAGGATCCGAACCGTTGTAGGTGGCGAACCGGGCGAAGAGTTGAATCAAACGCGGATCTTTGAAGTAGCGGCGCAAGCGGTTGTGCATGGTCCCGGGTAGCAAATCGGGGAGGGCCCGTATCGCCCGTATCCAGGGGATCGCCCGCAGCGCGTCCGCGCCCGGCCGGTGAAAGAGATAGGCGGGCCCGCTGACCTCCCACAGCCGCGCCACATAAGCGCGGAAGCGCCGGAAACCGTCGATCTCGCCGGGAAACGTTTCCGCTACGGCCGCCTCGAAGTCGTCCATGGTTCCCGGTGCATCGAACCGACTACCGTCGGAGAAAAAGTAACTGCAGCCCGGTTCGACGGGTTCGATCCCGAGATAATCTTCGCGGTTTTTGCCGACGGCGTCGAACAGCTCGTCGAGGAGGAAGGGCAGGGTGAGGACGGAGGGGCCCAGATCGAACCGGTAACCGTCGCGGCGGAGCACATCGCATTTCCCCCCGGGACGGTTGTTTTTCTCCAGCAGGCGAACGCTTTTCCCCCGGTGGCCTATCCGGATCGCGGCGGCAAGCCCGCCGATACCGGCACCGATCACGATGACATCGGTCGTCTGTTGGGAAGGTCTCATGTCGATACGACGCCTCCCGCCGTCAACCAGTGACAGATTGCGGTTGCGGAAGCATCCGATTCATCCAGGGAAAGCTTTTCCGTCGCGCCCGCAACCAACTGGCAAACCGTGCGGCGGACCTGTTCCTTGCTGGCCCTCCCGTAGCCCACGAGCGCCTGTTTGATCCGGAGCGGCGGGTACTCGTGGATCGGTATTCCCCGCAACACGATGGCGGCGATGGCGGCCCCCCGTGCGGCGCCGAGGGTGAGGGCGGTCTGATAGTTCTGGACGTAGATGGCCCCTTCCACGGCTGCGGCGGTGATGGCGTAATCCTGCAGGACCTGATCGATCCGGCGGCTGATTCCGCCGATACAGTCCTCGGTCTTCCACGCGGGAGGGAAGCGAAGGACCTCGCTGTGCCGCAGGGCGGCGGTTTTGGGATCCGCCTCCAGCACGGCCAGGCCGGTTCCCCGCAGGCTGGGATCCACCCCGAGGATCAACCCGGCCGCCCGGCGCCGGTCGACCCGGGCGGGTGCCGGACGACGGTCCGGACTCGTTTCGCCGTTTTTAACGAAGTCCGCCCACAGCTTCCGATTCGATTTTCGTGCCACGGGAGAACATCGAAAGCGCGGAACGGAAAAAGGGCAACGACATTGGAACGGGAAGGGAAGGGCGGTCGTCCCCGAACGCAGCTTGCCGCTCCAGGAGCCTGTTTTCCAGGACGATTGGCGCTTCCCTCGATTTTTTGATTGTCAGATCCCCCTCAATCGACATGGTTTCGAGTCTGGTCCGGGCCGTGGCGCAGTTTGGTAGCGCACTACACTGGGGGTGTAGGGGTCGC
>CAZBLJ010000137.1:0-7539 GCA_964492605.1 uncultured Puniceicoccaceae bacterium | reverse complement strand
CTTCCCGGGCTGCGGTCGGTGCACGTCAAGGCGGAGTCGGGTGCGGACGTCTTTCCACTGGTCAGAGGGGTGGGTTTTCCCGTAGAAGTCGGGGATGGAATGGTTCCGTAGTCCCTTGGCATTGATTTTCTTCGGCGTTTACGCGCTCGTCCTGCTCGGCTTGCTCAGCGTCTATTTTCGTTCCGCCTCCCGTCGAAACCAAAGCGCGTCGGCTCGGGCTGCCGACTCGGGGACGGCTGGACCGCGTCCCGCCGGAGAGGCCGTTTTGGTGTCCGGAGAAGGAGAGGTGGACGGCGGTCGGGCGACGGGAACCGGTGATTTTTCGTCGCGACCGGGCCCCAACGACCTGTTCCGCGAAGAAGCGGAGAAGCTTTTCTCGGGAGACCGGGATCCGGTATTCGCCACGGACGAGGATTTTCACGTGTTCTACGGGAATCGGGCGACCGTGAAGCTGTTCGGGGATCAGTCCGCGACGGTACGGAAAAGCCTCGCGGAGATCCTCGGGAGCGATGAGGCGAAACTGCGCAAGGCCGTCGGCGATCCCGACAAACCCAAGGCCGTTACGGTGCCCTGTCTCCTGCCCAACGGAAAGGATGGGGATGTCCAACTTCGCGTGGCGGTCTTGAATCGTCTTCCCAGGATCTATGCCGTCCGTGTGGCGGGTTTCGAGGAGACGCGCCCCGGTTGGCTCGCCAGGCCCGGTCGAAAAAGCGGGGGTCAGACCTCGCTCACCCGGGGCGGACATTTGGATTTCCGGGAGATCGATCCGGCCTCCGTCGAATTGTCGGCCGACCAGATGCTCGGGCCTCTGCGGGATATCGACGAGCGCTTGAGCAAGGTAAGCCGGTCCGACGGCGAGGCGACCGGAACCGATCCCTCCCTGCAAGCCGCTCGCGGAAGACTGCGGAAACTGATCCGCCACATCGAGGAGATCGACTGGATGCTGCAGGTAACCGACGGCCATCTCCATCTGACTCACGAGACGTTTAAAGCGTACGAAGTTCTGTCCGGAATGGCCGATGCGGCGAATCGTTTAAGCGGGACAGACGGGGCGCGGTTGGAACTGAGTCCATCCGAGGCACCGGCCGTGGAACCGCTTTTGTCCGGAGACCGACGGATTTTCGAGAAGATCCTCACCCAGCTTCTCACCTCGGCTTTTCGATCGACCGACCGGAAAGGAATCAAGGTGGATTACCGTTCGGAACCCCTGGAGAGTCCGCAACAGTCGGACGATTGGTACCTGTTCGCGGGGGAAGAGACGAGCCGTAGCCAGGCGAGCCGTTTGACGATCCGGATCGGATTCCACCGCTTTTCCGAGGAAGAAGGAGGGGAGTCCGACCTGCCGGCCGTTATTGAAACGCTCGGTTCGGCCATCATCGATCCGAAGTTGAGCCGTCGGCTCGATTATGTGCGCAAGGGGCGGGACTCCGATCTTTTCGGGCTGACCCTGGCTCGGGAGTTGGTCACCAAGCTGGAAGGAGAACTGGCGTTTCAGTCCTCCCCGGAAGGACTCAGCGAGTTCGTCCTCCGTTTGCAGTTCGACAACGCGAATTAGGAGAGGAAGGGGCCGGGATCGTCGGCGACTTCCTGAAGCTTCGTTTTGAAGGATTCGCAGGCCGAAACAAGCTCCTCGGTTTTTGCATCGATGGTGCCGAGTTCGCCCTTTCCAACCCCGTTGGCGGAGCTTTGCTCGAGGTCGAGTGACAACTGTTTTACCAAGGGGCTGCCGAAAGTGCGGGCTGCGGACTTGATGGAGTGGGCGGCCCGGCTGAAATCTTTCCATGACTCGCTCTTCCGAGCTTCCCGCAACTGATCAAGCTGGTAGTCGATGTCCTTTTGACAGTCGCCGATCAATTCGGAAAAAATTTCGGCCTCTCCGGCGCAGATTTCAGCGGCAAACCTGCGCAATTCGGAGGGAGAGAGGATTTCTGGAGTGGCAGATTCAGGCATTTTTCACAATTTAGGGGCGTAGTTTCGGACACTCAAGGTTTTTAGTGGACTCGCTGCAAGGGAACGGCAAAGTTTTTTCGGCGTGGACTCTATCATCAACATCAACGACTGGATCGGACCCGTTCTTGCGATCGGTTCGATCTTGACCGGAGCGGGAATTCTCGTCGGCGAGGCGGTCTGGCATTCGCTGTTCGGCGAGGACTGATCGGCGGCCTCTCCGGTCGATTGCCGTCCCGGTCGATTTGTTCCATGCCGCCCTTCCGCGTGGAGGGTTTAACCGTGGCGGAATCTTTGCGGCAGAAAGAGGATGAAGCTCTGGGCGCAGAGAAGGCTGGTGAGATAGAAAAAGAGCCACTCTTCGACGGGCACGCCGAACGGGGCGAGGGCGAAGGACACGAAAGACGGGGATTGGTTTCCCGTCAGACCGGCGAGTATCAGGTCCGGATCGAAATACCAGATGCCCAGGGAGACGGCGACGATGTCCGTTAGAATCAGGTAGGTTCCCACGAGAATCGTCGGAAGAAGAACCGCCTTTCGGTTGGCCCGGAGAATCTTCCACCCCACGGCCCATTGCAGAACGGCTATGGGGATCATCCAGGCGGTCAGATGGAAGAGGTAGTAGAAGTTGCCCGGCAGCCAACCGGCATAGAGATCCCCTTCCACCAGACAGTCCCGGGTCTACTTCGGATTATAGATCTTGAGAAGGGCTTCGGCCATGTCCGAAGGTGTCGGGGCGACTTCGATTCCCGCATCCGTGAGGGCGGCAATCTTGCTCTCGGCGGTTCCTTCGCCGCCGGATACGATCGCCCCGGCGTGGCCCATGCGGCGTCCGGGAGGAGCGGTCGTTCCGGCGATGAAGGCGGCTACCGGTTTTTTCATGTGTTCTTTGACGTAGGCCGCCGCCTCTTCTTCGGCCGTACCGCCGATCTCTCCGATCATGATGACGGCATCCGTCTCCGGATCCTCGTTGAAGAGCTGGAGGGCGTCGGTGTGGCTGGTGCCGTTGATCGGATCTCCGCCGATACCGATACAGGTGGACTGCCCGACGCCGCGTTGCGTCAGCTGCCAGACCGCTTCGTAGGTCAGCGTGCCCGAACGCGAAACGACTCCCACCCGGCCGGGCTTGTGAATGTAGCCCGGCATGATCCCGATCTTGCACTCGCCGGGGGTGATGATGCCCGGACAGTTCGGTCCGATCAGGCGCGTGTGGGTGTTGTGGAAATAGAGGCGTCTGCGCACCTCCGCCATATCGCGGACGGGGATTCCTTCGGTGATACAGATCACCAGATCGAGCTTCGAGTCGATCGCTTCGAGAATGGAGTCGGCGGCGAAAGGCGGCGGGACGAAAACGACCGAGCAATTGGCTCCGGTCTCTTTGACGGCGTCGGCAAGGGTGTCGAAAATCGGCACCTTTTCCGCGAACGTCTGTCCGCCTTTGCCCGGCGTCACTCCGGCTACGATTTGCGTGCCGTATTCGAGGCATTGTTCGGTGTGAAAGGCGCCGGCCTTGCCGGTGATGCCCTGGACGACGACACGGGTGTCTTTGTTGACGAGAACGCTCATGGGAAAATCTTTTCGGAAATTCAGATTTCGGGAGAGAAGCTCTCTCCATTGGTTTTGACCAGGCCGACGATCTTTTCGGCGGCCGCCGAAAGCGAATCGGCCGAGTGGAGGGCGAGGCCGCTTTCCTCGAGCAGGCGCTTGCCCTCTTCAACGTTCGTGCCCTCGAGGCGAACGACCAGGGGCACGCTCATCTCGATATTTTTCACCGCATTGATAATGCCGCGGGCGATGACGTCGCAGCGCATGATTCCTCCGAAGATGTTGACGAGGATCCCCTTCACGTTGGGATCGCTGGTAATGATGCGGAAGGCGTTGGTCACCTGTTCCTCGGAGGCGCCTCCGCCGACGTCGAGAAAATTGGCCGGCTCGCCGCCGAAATACTTGATGATGTCCATCGTCGCCATTGCCAGACCCGCGCCATTCACCATGCAGGCAATGTTTCCATCGAGGGCGATGTAATTCAGATTAAACTGGGAGGCTTCGGTTTCCTTCGGATCTTCTTCGTTCAAGTCCCGGAGTTGCTGGATTTCCGGGTGCTGGAAGATGGCGTTTTCGTCGAAAGAGACCTTTGCGTCGAGGGCCTCGATATGTCCCGACTTCGTAACGACCAGCGGATTGATCTCCACCATCATCGCGTTCTTCTCCCAGTACAACTGGTAAAGCTGGCTGAGGAGACGGGCCATCTCCTTGACCTGGGCACCCTGGAAGCCGAGGGAAAACGCCACCCGGCGCGCCTGGTGGTGCCGGAGTCCCAAGGTCGGCGGCACGAACAACCGCACGATCTTCTCCGGCGATTTTTCCGCAACTTCCTCGATGTCCACCCCGCCTTCCGTCGAAGCGATGATCACCGTCTGGGCGGTTTTGCGATCCAGGAGAATCGCCAGATAATATTCTTTCTCGATCTCCGAGGCCTCCGAAAAATAGAGAGTCCGGACCTTCCGGCCGGCGGGACCCGTTTGCTTGGTGACCAGCGTGTTACCCAGCATGCGGCCGGCGTAATCGCGGGCCTCGTCGGGAGTGTCGGCGATTTTCACCCCTCCCTGGAACCCGTCCGTGAAGGTTCCTTTCCCGCGTCCGCCGGCGTGGATCTGGGCTTTTACGACGATCTTCTCGTCGCGGGAGAAATGATTGAGGGCCGCGTCGATCTCCCGTGTATTCTGGGCGGCATAGCCGCGGGGAACGGGGATGCGGTACTCGGCGAAGAGGCGTTTGGCCTGGTATTCGTGGATGTTCATCTGGACTGGTAAACCTTAGAGGAGAGCTTGCTTTTGCAATTGGGTCAATTCGTTGATGCCTTTGCGACCCAGAGAAAGGAGACGGGTAAGCTGCTCGTCGGAAAACGTCGCTTCCTCGCCGCTTCCCTGGATCTCTACGAATCGGCCGGCACCGGTCATGACCACGTTGAAGTCGACCGAGGCGGCGGAATCCTCCGCGTAATTCAAGTCGAGCACCTCGGTGTCGTAGAAGATGCCGGTGCTAACGGCGGCGATGGAATCGACGAACGGGCTTTCCTTCAGGACCCCGTCGGCGATCAGTCGTCGGACGGCCTTTTCGGCGGCGACGTAAGCGCCCGTGATGGCCGCCGTCCGGGTGCCGCCGTCGGCTTGCAAAACATCGCAATCGATCCAGAGCGTGTGGCCCGGAAGTTTTTGCAGATCCAGCACGGCCCGCAGGGAGCGCCCGATCAGGCGTTGAATTTCCACCCCCCGTCCGTCCTGCTTGCCGCGGTTGATATCCCGCTGTTTGCGGTCGTGGGTGGAGTAGGGGAGCATCGAATACTCCGCCGACGCCCACCCTCCGGTCACGCCTTGGGATTGCATCCAGCGGGGAACCTTTTTCTCGAGAGTCGCGGCGCAGATGACGCGGGTTTTGCCGAATGAAATTAAAACGGAGCCGGTCGCGTTCGGAGCGATGCCGTCCTCGAAGGTTACCGGACGAAGTTCGTCGTTTTGTCGGCCGTCGGGCCTGGGAAGGTCGGTCATCCGATGGGGTCTATCGAGAGCCGCCAGGGATTGGCAAGCCTCAACCGGAAGGATGCGCGAAACAGCGTCCAATTACCTCCCCGAACCGCATCAAACGCCACTCAGATGTCGCAGGTGCGACGTTTAGATGGTCGGAGAAAAAATAGAACAGTTCTATATTTATTGACAGGCCAAATACCATGGGTTCTGCGGGGGCGGTGGATCGGGCTCTTAAAGAGGGCGGCCGAAGCGGCGTTCGAGGTCGCCGGATTCGAATTCGAGGAAGGTGGGTTTGCCGGCCGGGCAGGAGTGGGGGGTGGCGGTTCGCAGCAGGCGTCTGACCAGCCGAACGGCTTCCTCCTCGCCGAGCTTGCGGTCCCTCCGGTGGGCGTTCTTCGCGGCGAGAGAGGCGAGGCGTTCGCGGAAGGGATCGGCCTTCTCCGGCCGGATCACCCCTTCGCGGATCAGTTCGACGGCGTCGCGGAGAAAGGTCTCTGCCTGGCCGGGTTCGAACCAGGAGGGCACGGTGCTGACCCGGAAGAAATTTTTCCCGAAGGATTCGACTTCGAATCCATGCTCCGAGAACACTTCCTTGTTTTCCTCCAGGCATTGGGCGGGCAGAGGGTCCCATTCGAAGGTTTGTGGAATCAGGAGGCCCTGCGTCCGGATGCCTTCGTCCGCAAGTTCGCCGAGAAATTGCTCGTAGAGAATCCTCTCCGAGGCGGCGCGGGGGTGGAACACGATCAGCCCCCGCGGCGACTTGAACAGAATCGAGGCCGTGCCGAAGGGCCCGATGTAGCTCCAGGGCACCTGTGTCTCCGTGCTATTCGTTGAGGGAACCGTCGGTGAGTGTGGCGTCGGTGGTGGGGACGGGGCGGGCGGATGCGTCGGCGCGGGGAAGGGGGAGGCATCGGCGGCGTGACCGGCTTGAGGCCGGACCTCCGGTCGGGCGGGAGCGGGTTGGACGGGTTCGAAGTTGGGCGGCAGGGTGGACGGTTGTTCGGGCTCCCCTTGTCCCAGCAGTAGATCCAGCACGGTCTCGACGACGATGCGGCGGATCATTTGCTCCTCGCGGAACCGGATCTCACGCTTGGTGGGATGGACGTTGACGTCGATGGATTCGGGAGGCACTTCGAGAAAGAGAAAGGCGACGGGGTATCGTCCTTTCGGCAGGGATCCGGTGCAGGCTTCCATGACCCCGTATTGGAGAGTCCGGCTGTCGACCGGACGCCCGTTTACGACGCAGACGAGATCCTGGCGGGTGGATCGGCTGAGAGGCGGTTTGCCGAGACGACCGTAGAGAAAGGTGGATCCGGACCGTCGTTCGAAGGGCAGGGTTTCCTTGAGGATCCGGCGTCCCCAGATCTCGGAGATCCTTTCGGGCAGGCCTCCGCAGGGTGGAGAGGACAGGGTCGTTTTGCCGTCGACCTTCAGCTCGAATCCGACGGCCGGATGGGCGAGCGAGAAGACCCGGACCATTTGGATGATATGGGCGGTTTCGGTCTGGTCGGTCTTGAGAAACTTGCGGCGCGCGGGGACGGTGTTGAAGAGGCGGGCGACTTCGATGCTGGTGCCCTCCGGAATGGCCTCCTCGCGGCTGTCGGCGGCTTTCCCGTTGTCCACATGGATCAGGACGCCGGTCGGGTTCCCACGCGAGCGCGAGCGCAGGGTGAAGTCGGATACGCTCGCAATCGAGGGCAACGCTTCGCCGCGGAAACCGAAGGAGGCGATCCGCAGGAGGTCGTCCGCCGCCTCGATTTTGCTGGTGGCGTGCGGTTGAAGGGAGAGACGGGCGTCTTCGGGGTCCATCCCGTATCCGTCGTCGATCACCCGGATGTAGCTCTTTCCTCCGCGACCGATCTCGATCCGGATCCGTTTTGCTTCGGCGTCGAGGCTGTTTTCGATCAGTTCTTTGACGACCGCTACCGGGCGCTCGACCACTTCGCCCGCGGCGATCTGGTTGGCGACGTGGTCGGGCAATACGTGGATGCGGTTCATCGGTTCGTACAGGTTTCGCGCGGGGATCGCCTTCCGCAACGAGAAAGTCGAACCGCCCGCGGGGCCG
>CAZBLJ010000136.1:0-7574 GCA_964492605.1 uncultured Puniceicoccaceae bacterium | reverse complement strand
CACGATGGAGATGATATTCGAGGTGCGGATGGCTTCCAGCACATTTTCGTCGGGCTGTCCGGTTTCGGATTCCCCGCCAGCTTGCTCGAACTGTTCGATCAATTCCTCCATCGCTCCCGGATAGTAGGTCGGGAAGACGAACTGGGTCAGGAACAGCGCGAAGACTGCGGTGACGAGGATCAGATCCAGGCAGAGCGCTCCGAATCGGGCGGGCAGCGTGCCGGGTTCCGGTTCGGAGTCGGTGCCTTTGAGGTCGTCCTCAAGGATTTCGGCATCGATGGATGTTTCCTGTTTGTTCATCTCCGTGCGAGCCGGTATGCTTTCAGGGTGTTCCGCATCAGCATGGCGACCGTCATCGGGCCGACTCCGCCGGGAACGGGGGTGATCCGCGAGGCGATCTCCTTCGCTTCATCGAAGGCGACGTCGCCTTTCAGAGCGTAGCCGGATTTGCGCGTATCGTCCGGAACGCGGTTGACCCCCACGTCGATGACGGCGGCCCCCGGCTTGATCATCTCCCCGCGAATCATTTCCGGGCGGCCGACCGCGGCAATGAGGATGTCGGCCCGGCGGGTGATCTCACCGAGTTCGGGTGTTTTCGAATGGCAGATGGTAACGGTGGCGTCCCCATGGGCGCCGCGTCGCAAAAAGAGAAGGCCGAGCGGTTTCCCGACGATCAGACTCCGCCCGACGACGACCACTCTCTTGCCGGGAATGGAGATGTCGCTGCGATTGAGCAGCTCGATGATTCCCATGGGGGTACAGGCGACAAAGCCGGTCGGATCGTCCTGGCAAAGTTTTCCCAGATTGATCCGGTTGAACCCGTCGACGTCTTTCTCCGGCGAGACGCGGTCAAAAGCCGCCTGATCGGAAAGATGCTTCGGAAGCGGCGACTGCACCAGAATCCCGTTGACGGAGGGATCGCCGTTGAGCCGGTCGATTTCGGCAAAGAGTTCCGCCTCAGCAATGGTTTCCGGGAAGACCTTCAGTTCGCTCCGGATCCCGGCGACCGCGGCGGTTTTTTCCTTTTTTCGAACGTAGGATACCGACGCGGGATCTTCCCCCACGCGGATGAAGACAACCTTCGGACGATCGTTCTCGGGGAGTTGGGCGACCTCGGCGGTAATTTCCGCCACTACCTCGCCGGCGATTCGGTTGCCGTCGATCCGTTCCATCATGCGCGGGGATGCGTGGGGTTACCGCAGGGTGATGTTGGCGGCATCGATGGTGACGGGCCCGTCTTCCGGTGAAGATACGAGGACTCCGTAAACCCGGACGATCCGGTCGACGAATTTCTCCTCGCTGCTCATCGGCACGTCCTCGAGATCGACGTAGGCGATCCGGTTCCCTTCATAGTTGACGATTTCGAAGCGATGCGGCGGCTTGCCGCCGAAAAAGCCGGACTTCGTGCGTTGCAGACGGCCGATATAAGTGCGGTTGGTGTCCGTCGGCGGAATGAGTTGGGGTTCTTCCTCGGGAACGGGCTGGGTAACGCCGGGCACCCTGGCTTCGGCGACTTCCTCGGAAACCTCCACCTCCTCGTCGGTTTCGACAATTTCGACGGGAGTGTCTTCCACGGGCTCTTCCTCGATAACGACGGCGGCCGCGGCTACGGCGGTCGCACCTGTTTCGCCGGTTTCCGGGGCTAGCGGAATCACTTCCGCCGTCTCGTCGTCCTGGACCGTCTCGTCGTCCTGGGCCGCATCGTCACCTTCCTCTTCGATGGGGTCGGGGATGGGCTCTTCGGCCTCTGCGGTCGCCGCATCCTGGATCGCGGCGGCTTCCCCGGCATCCTCCACCGCTTCTTCCGACGGGGTTTCGGCGTCCATTTCCGCCATTGTCCGTTCCAACTCGGCCATACGATCCTCGACGGCGGGTCCCTCGTCTTCCTCCTGTAATTCGTCGACGGTCTCGGATTGGGTCGGCGCGACTTCGGAAGGGTTTTCGCGGGGAATCCGGGCAATCGAGGTCGGGTCCTCCATCGAACCGCTGCGGAACGTGGAGCTACCGTCGGCGGCGGTGGCCGCCGGGATCGGAGTCGATCCGGCCCCCAGGCTGTAGCCGCGGCTGCTTCCGTCGTCCGCGGTCCGACCGAAGGCGGGATTGAGGGAATCCACCTCCTCGAAGCCGGTCATGGGCTCTTCCGTGAGAGTCGTACCGCGGGCGGCGACCGGATCGGAAGCGGAAGGATTGGAAACGGGCGGCGGAACGTAGCGGGTTCCCCGCGCACGTTCGAGAAGGGGATCTTCCGCGTAAGTCAGCGAGGAGGGAGGAGGGGGTGCGTTGCGGCGGATATTGTCCTCGTCCTCCGGATTGCTCGGCTGGAAGTAGCCGGGTATGGCCTTTTGCACCGTGATTTCCGTCCACTCGTCTACGAGATTCACCGTAACTTCGTCGCCTTCTTCGATGGTTGTGAGGACCGTTCCTTCTTTGGAAGGGGTGAGCAAAAGGGCGGTTCCCAATTCCACCTCGCCCTCCGGAGTCAGGCTGTCGCGGGCGATGAAGCCGCTGTAATAATCTTCGCGAACCACTTCCAACCAGCCTTCCTTGTCTTCGACGGGTTTCGCCTCCTTGAAGGCTTCGGAGTCCGTCGAGATGGAGCCGAGAACCGGGGAAGTGTCGGACGGTGCGATATAAAGGATTTCAATAGCTGCCGGAGCGGACAACGCTCCAAGGCAAAAGGCGAGGAAAGTGAGTGCTCGTTTCATGACCGATGGATGGAATTTGTGAAGAGGAAGGAGGCTAGCACCGTTCTTCGGCGTTGAACAACAGTATTTAGTGCGAATCTCGCACTCCTTCGAACCTTTCTCAATGGTGAAATGCCGCCAGAGCCAGGGCGGGAGACTCCGCACGGTCTTTCTATCTGGGTTCCAATGGAGCGTTCGCCTCTCGGGAGGAGCGGAGACCCCTGTGGATTCGCTTCGGCGGCTGCCGTTTCGGGGAGCAATAAAATTGATCAGTTCTATTTATGTTGACAGATAAAAGAGAACGGGCGTATTTTAGTTGACAGATGGAAGGCCCTCGGAGGGCCAAGTCGGGTTAGACCGGAGGCTCCTGCGGTAGCGGTTTCGCCGCATGAGCTTCGGCCGAGTCGTGACGCAGAATTCCGGAAAACCAGGCCGAATAGTATACCGCGGGAGGCTCCGGACCGTTCAGTGCTTCCGCGTTTTTTCCGTCGAGCCGAGCATTGCCCGGATTTCGGGGGATCGGAGAGGCTTTACCTGACCCCGGGCGAGGCCGCGCATGCGGTAGCCGCCAATCTGGGTGCGCTTCAGTTTTTTGACCAGATATCCGAAAGATTCGAGAAGTCGGCGGATTTCCCGCTTCTTTCCGTGTTCGAGGTGGACTTCGAATTCGTCCGCCTTGCCCTTGCCGGGAAGCACCTTCTCGAACTGGAGCCATTGGCCCTCCACGGTGCGGCCGCGCAGAAGTTTCGGGATGTCCGCGCCCTGGAGTTCCCTGTGCACCCGAACGCTGTAGCGTTTGACGACCCGGTGGGAGGGGTGGGTCAACCGCTGGGCGAGGTCGCCGTCCGTGGTCAGGATGAGAAGGCCCTCCGTGTCCTTGTCCAGGCGCCCGGCGCAAACCAGTCGCGGGTCCTGGAATTGTTTGGGCAACAAATCGAAAACCGTTCGGTCCTGATGCGGATCCGCATGGGTACAGACGGTGTTTCGCGGCTTGTTCAGAGCGAGAGTCAGATGCTCTTCCTGACGGGCGATGATCCGCTTCCCCTCCACCTTGACGACGCTGGAACCGGGCGTGACGGATTGCCCGATTTCCGCCTGCTTGCCGTCCACTTCGACACAGCCCTCCCGAATCAGCTCCTCGGCTTTGCGCCGGGAGCACACTCCGGACTGGGAGAGAAATTTCTGGAGACGGATTTCGCTTTTCATCGGACCGGGTCTAGGGGAACCGGGCACAACGCGCGATCTCAATCGAGAATGCGCCCGGACGATAATTTTTTCCTAGCCGGAGACCGGGAGGGCCGACAGTCTGGGAAACGATGAGCGAAGAATCCGAAGTGAAAAAGACCGCGTTGGTTACGGGAGCGAGCCGGGGGATCGGTCTGGCGATCGCCCGCGAGCTGGGCAACGCCGGGATGAAGGTCCTGTGCGTGGCCCGCTCCGAGGAATCGGCCTCCCGCGCGGTCGATGCGGTCCGGGCCGATGGGGGAGAGGCGATGGCCTATGGCTGTGACGTGGCCGACCCCGGGGCCGTGCGCAAGGTCGCCGGGGAGATTCTCGAGCAGCACGAATGCGTCGATGTTCTCGTCAATAACGCCGGAATCACCCGGGACATGCTTTTCATCCGGATGAGCGAGGAGGATTGGAACGCGGTCCTGAGGACGAATCTGGATGGTTGCTTCCACTGGACGAAGGAGCTTTCCCGTCCGATGACCCGGCGCCGCTGGGGCCGCATCGTGAATATTTCCTCCGTGATCGGCTTGACCGGAAATGCCGGGCAGGCGAATTATGCGGCGGCCAAGGCCGGGATGATCGGCTTTACCAAGAGTCTGGCGAAAGAACTCGCCGCGCGATCCATCACGGTGAACGCCGTGGCGCCGGGCTTTATCGAGACGGACATGACAAAGGATCTTCCGGACGAGGTCCGCGAAAACATCCTGAAAATGGTCCCCCTGAAACGGATGGGAGAGCCGGCGGACATTGCCGCAATGGTCGGCTTTCTGGCGGGGCCCGCCGCAGGCTACATCACCGGACAGGTTTTTACAGTTGACGGTGGAATGGTCATGTGATTCTTCCCACCCTTTAGTAACCTTTTAACTCATAGGAATATGGCAGACAAATCCATCGAAGAACGCGTCAACGAAATCATCGTCAACCAGCTCAACGTCAATGAAGAGCAGGTGACTCCGGAAGCCTCCTTCCTGGACGACTTGGGTGCAGACTCCCTGGACACGGTTGAGTTGATCATGGCGTTCGAGGAAGAGTTCAAGGACCAGATCAACGGCGAGATCCCCGAATCGGATGCGGAAAAGCTCCAAACCGTCGGCAGCGTCGTCGAATACATCAAGAGCAAGTCCTCGTAAGCTTGTTGCCGAGCGGTAGATACCCTTCGTCGGCGATTTGAACCATGCCCTCCGCAACGGAACAGCGCAAGGTCGTCGTCACCGGCCTGGGAATCATCAGCGCCCTCGGTAACAACATCGACGATTACTGGTCCTCCCTCGTTGCCGGAAAATCCGGCATCGGGAAGGTGACCCGCTTCGATGCCACCTCCTACCCGACACAGGTCGGCTCGGAGGTGTCCGATTTCGACGCGGCGGACTTCATGGATCCGAAGGAGGCCCGTCGCAACGACCGTTACACCCAGTTCGCCGTGGCAGCGACCCGCCTTGCCCTTTCCGATGCGAGTCTTGATCCGGGGACGGTGGATCCGGCACGGATGGGCGTTCTGATCGGTTCCGGGATCGGCGGCATGGAGACGATCGAGGAGCAGTCGTTCCGCTTGTTCGAGCGGGGTCCGCGGAAGGTTTCACCTTTCATGATACCGGCCCTTATCGCCAATATGGCTTCCGGGGTGGTGGCGATCGAGATCAACGCGCGCGGTCCGAACTTCGGCATCGTCAGCGCCTGTGCCACCGGGTCCCATTCCATTGGCGAATCCCTGCACATGATCCGAAGCGGCCGCGCCGATGTGATGATCGCCGGTGGCAGCGAAGCCGCAATCACCCGGCTGGGCTATGCGGGGTTCTGCTCGATGAAGGCCATGAGCACCCATTTCAACGACACGCCGGAAAAGTCCAGCCGGCCGTTCGACGCGAAACGGGATGGTTTTGTCATGGGCGAAGGAGCGGGCGTGTTGATCCTCGAATCCGAGGAGTCGGCGCGGGCCAGAGGTGCCCGGATCTATTGCGAGGTGGCTGGTTATGCCGCATCCTGCGACGCCCATCACATCACGATGCCCGATCCGGAAGGGAAGGGTCTGGCCGAGGCCCTGGTTTGGTCCCTGCAGGATGCGGGGGTGTCCGCCGACGATGTCGACTATATCAACGCGCACGGAACCTCGACCAAATACAACGACAAATTCGAAACGCTCGCGGTGCGCAAAGTGTTCGGTGAAGCGGCCGACCGCCTGATCATGTCGTCGACCAAGTCGATGACAGGGCACCTGCTCGGTGCCGCCGGAGGAATCGAGGCCGCCGCATGCTGTAAGGCCATCGAGAGCGGGGTGGTTCCTCCCACCATCAATTACGAGGAGCCGGATCCGGATTGCGATATCGACTGTGCTCCCAACAAAGCGGTCGAGCGCGACGTGAAAATCGCGATATCCAATAATCTCGGGTTTGGCGGCCACAATACCTCGGTCGTGTTCCGGAAAGCCTGAACCTGCGGCCGGCGTTGACACCGGATGGAATCCGCGCATCGCTTTCCTCCGTCTATGTGGTGGCTCATCGGAATCGGAACCGTCCTCCTGCTCGGGGTCGGGGTGTTTTACCTTTTCGGAGGCAAAAACTATGTCTGCATCCGCCGCAAGGATTGCTGCGGTTCCGGGTGCGGGTGCCTTTTTCCGAAAAAGAAGGACTGACCTCCATTCCCCGGAACGCACCGGGATCAGCCGCGTAAGCTCGACCTTTTCGAATGTCCGTTTCGCTGGGAAATCGCCACTCCGACGGCAATGATGGCGAGAGCGAGCCATTCGTGGGGCAGGACTTTGTCGCCGAAGGCAATCCACGCCATGAGCATGGTCGTCGGTGGCCCCAGATAAAAGAGGCTGGCGACCCGGGTGGCATCCTGCCGGATGATGAGCACCCACATGAGCGCATAAGCCCCGAAGGATACTCCGACGACCAGCCAGAAAAGCCCGATCACGAACGGAAGGTCCCATTCGGTGGCATAGCTCTCGAAGAGCAGCGCCGGGATTGCGACGGCCAGAAAAGTGCCCAGGCTCTGGTAAAACAGATCGAGGTCGACGGGCAACGAACGGCCTTCCCCGTGCAGGGACAGACGGCGCTGGAGCAGGCTGGCGACCGTGATGGCTACCACGGAACCGAACGGCAACAGGTAACCGATCAAGCTCCCTTCGCTGTCGATCATGCCGCGTCCCCCGACCGCCAAACCGACGCCTGCAAATCCCAGAAAGAGTCCGATCCACCGGGAAACCGGGGTCCGTTCGCCCGTCACCCATCCCGAAAGCGCCCCGGTCAACAGAGGCTGAAGGGCTACGACGAGGGCCACGATTCCGGCGGGCACCTCTTCGTCCAACGCATAGAATACGCACCCCAACCAGACCCCGTGGGCCAGGATTCCGACGAAAGCGGCAAGGCCCCCGGCCCGCCAGCCGGGCCACCGCAACCGGCCGAGAAGAAGCAAACCTGCGAACAGGAGGAGGGTGAGAGCCCCGTATCGCCAAAACAGAAGCGTCAGCGGCCCCGTATTCGGCAGAACGGCCTCGGCACCGATGAATCCGGAGTTCCAGAGAAACACGAAAGCGGCGGAGAGAAGGAAATTGACGGAAAGAAGAGCGCGCATGAAAGGAGATCGGCGAGGACTGTGGGCCGGAACGACCATGGGAGGGAGCGTTTCGACCCGCAACCTTGTTCGCGGTGGGGGCCAGGG
>CAZBLJ010000135.1:4455-7584 GCA_964492605.1 uncultured Puniceicoccaceae bacterium | reverse complement strand
ACGTGACCTTCGTCACGCCTACTACGGGAATACCTCGATCTGTAGAGGCCTTGCGAAGCAAGGTCTACCGAATCGTTGTGAGAGTAGGAATCATCGGCTGCTTCGGGGATTCCGTTTGGGAATCGCTGGATGCCGACTTGGAATTTTGGGCTTTCCGGGGGACGTGGTACGCTTAAGGCCTATGAAAAATCCATGCACATTCTTACTCTTCCTCGGTGCTCAGCTTTTGGTGGGAGCGCCGATTTCGCCGGTTGAAGTTCCAGAGCCGAAGGAACGCTCTGCCTTGCTTATGATTGAGTTTGTCAATGAATGGATCGGCCCGGATGCCGGGCTCGATTTTTTGATGGAGGACCGTGAACAGTTTGAGGATTCTAAAGAAGCGGGCAGACGTATACTCGAAACTGCCCGGGAAGAGGGTCTGACGGTAATCCACGCAAGCTTGCGTCTCTCGGATGACTACCGGGAGTTTGGCGACGGTCATTTTGGTTTGCGCAAGGCGATCCCCAATGCAGGCACTTGGCAGGCTTCGGAAGACGGCTGGCATTTCGCCAATGGATTTGAACCGCTCGTGTCCGAATTCGTGGTGGAAGGTCGGACGGGTGCCAGTGCCTTCGCCGGAGGGAATCTCGAAAGCTTCTTGCGAGCCAACGACATCACCCAGCTGTTCCTCACGGGCTATGCTTTGCATGTCTGTGTCGAATCCACCTTACGCGATGCCCACGACCGCGCCTATGATGCGATCGTGCTGCCGGAGGCTACCAGTGCCTTTACCGCAGAGCAACGCGCACATGTCCTTGAACACGTGGTCCACCACTACGGTGCGGCGATGGAGACGGAGGCGTTTATCAACTGGCTGGAAAATCCAAATCCGGAAACATCGCTTGCAGCCAGGGAATGATAAGCGGCGACTTGTCTGTCATCCAGGAGGCAAACACTTGAATCGAGGGCACGGATTCTCCGCATAGCTCGCGGTGGGTCGTGCCCTCGATCACCAAGTGTTTGAGGGCACCTGTTAGAAACGTGATTCCATTACCGGCAGCCACCTCGGCGATTGCTGCTTCGCGAGGGCTGCGTTCGCCGACGATATTCGGATGAAATCCCGCTCGAAGGCAGGCGGCGAGAGTATCGTCGTAGAGGATCGGATTCATTCGCCGGGGAAAGAGGATAAGTGGCTCGTTTGCCAGCCGATGAATGGGAACCGGAGAATCCGAATTCGCCAGATTGTGGTCCCGAGGTAAAACAATGCCGACAGGACTTCGATGAACAACTCGGTGACTAAGCTCGGAGAGGTCTTCCTCGCTGGTGCCAGCTTGCAGGGGAAAGGCGAGGTCATGTCGATCGCCCAAGAGCCCGTTGCATAGAGCCTCACTGTTGCCCTCATGGAGCTGAATGCTCAGCTCGGGAAAGGCAGCTCTCTGATTCGCGAGTGCGGAGGGGAGCACCGTCGCCATCGCGAGGCTTGAGTAACCCAGCCGGAGTAGTCCTGCTTTCCCTGTTGCCGCGCGCTTGCATTGCTCAATTGCATCCTCAAAACGCTCGAGCACTCCTGGTGCTGTTCGGTAAAGCATATCTCCCGCTCGCGTCAGCCGCAGGGATTTTCCCGATGCCTTACGCTCAAAAAGCTGCACTCCCAACCGTTCCTCGAAGGCGGCGATTCTCTTGGATAGTCCCGGTTGGGCGATTCCCAACTCTGTTGCTGCCTTCCCGAAATGGCGGTGGTCGGCCAAAGCTACAAACGCCCTCAAATGAACAATTTCGATGCCTTCCATATTCAGCTACATTAGAGCCTGTTGCCGATATCTCCAAACCATAGTTTGATCCTCGTCATCGGATTGTTTTTCCTTCGGCTTTATTCTCGGTCCTGTTTCGGCGGCGGAGGCTGCTCTTCCCGGTCGCGGTGCGCACCAACCGTTTCGGGCCAAACCAGACAACGACGATGGTGCCAAGAAGGAGAAGAATGAAACTGTTGTAGGTATAGATTTCCGGAGACAGAACCAGGGCGCGGCTGGTGAAGTTGATGGAGAAATGAAATAAAATAACCGCGAGGACGCTTCGACGATTGTTGTTGGTGACCCAGGTGAAGAGAACCGAGTAAATCAGCACGACATAGAGATACCCGCCGAGAAAAACGGGGTCGTGCCCTGTTCCATGAAGAAACGATCCGGTCACTGCGAGAAGCGGAAGATGCCACGCCCACCAGATGAAACCGAGGATCAGGCTCGACCAAAGGGCGCTATAGCGGGCCTGGAGCCAATCGAGGGCAAAATCCCGCCATCCCAGTTCTTCCGAAACGGGACCGAAAACGAAAACAAAGACGATGGTTGTAAGCAGCCATCCTGGATTCCCGATCATTTGGAGCAGCGGGCTAATGTCCGGAACCTCCCCGAGGATCAAGAAGGTGAGAAGGATGCTGGCGGGATAGAGTGCCAGAATGACGAGATACCACCGGGAACCGATTCGTCTGAAGTCGAAGACCCGTTTCCAGTATTCGGCGATCACCGCGGAATTGCGTGTCCGGTAAACCATCGAAATCCCCGCGATGGCCGGGCCGAAACCACCGATCACGACGATCAACCCGACTTCCAGATTCTCGAACATGTCGGCACCCGTCAAAGCGGCGGCAAGCCAGCAGCCCCAGGATACTCCGAAGGCCACGGCAATGAACCTCCAGGGAAATCGGACGTTCAGCGAAGAGGGCGGATTATGGATTGTCTCATCGGGCATCGGTTCAGTTTTGGGGCCAAGACCCACAATCTTGAGTGTTTCGGTGAAAGTCCAGCAACTGCCGTGCCGCTAGCCCGTAAATATGCCGCCCGGAAAAGTGCATCGATATCCCGCCATCGTTCTCGATGCGACCGCGATGCACGACACCTTCAGCCAGAAGCATTGTGCGGCACTTCAATGTTAATTTCAGGAAACTCGCATTAATACCTAATCTGCTAAAGGTCGGCTTGTAGAGGCCTTGCGAAGCAAGGTCTACCTCCTAAAGGTTCGATTTGACCCGCTCTCCGGCGGGTGGAGACCCACCTGGATCCGATCCACCTCCGGCTAAGGGCGAGCTTCCGATTAGACGTGACATTCGTCACGCCGCTACGGGAGGACGGCGGTTCGTAGAGACCTCGAGAAGCG
>CAZBLJ010000135.1:2300-4355 GCA_964492605.1 uncultured Puniceicoccaceae bacterium | reverse complement strand
GGGCTATTCGGTTCTTGCAAAGTGAGGGATAGGGCGAAGGCTGGAGAGGTGATTTTTAAAGGGTTAGCTTGGGGGATTCTTGGAGCAGGACGGATTGCCGAAAAGTTTGTCCAAAGTCTTCGGGCTTCGCAGGGTGGTGGGGAGATTCTTGCGGTCGGATCAGCAACGCCGGGTAAGGCGGAGTCTTTTGCCGCGAAGTACGACGTAAAGAACTTTTTCGATGACTATGAGACTCTTCTCGCCAGGGAAGAGGTGAACGCGGTCTATGTGGCGAATACTCATAATTTCCACCACGAAACGGTTCTTGCGGCTCTTGACGCCGGAAAGCACGTGCTCTGTGAAAAACCTCTCGCTGTGAACGCGGGGCAGGTTCGTGAGATGATGGATGCCGCCAGGTCTGCTGATCGTTTCTTGATGGAAGGGATGTGGACGCGATTCCTGCCCGCCTGTCGACAGCTTGTGGATTGGATCAGAGCAGGACGGATTGGAGAAATCCTACAGATTGAGGCATCGCTTGGATGCCGGGGAAACTGGCCCAAATCAGGGAGAATGTATAATCCGGATTTGGCGGGCGGTGCACTGTTGGATATGGGAATTTATCCGTTGTCTTTTGCGAGTTTGGTGATGCGTGGTTCGAAGCCAATCCGGATTCGCTCATCCGCCTGTTTCGCCGACACCGGAGTGGATGAGGATGCGGTGTTGGTTTTCGAGTACGAAGACTCGATCAAGGCAATTCTACGAACCAGCTTTCGGGTGCCCCTTGAATCGCGGGCTTTGGTCATTGGAGCAGAGGGAACCGGCATTTTGCCGGCCAGCTTCTTTGGACAGACGGAAGTGCGTCTGGTGGGCTTGGATCGTGACGAGGAGAAATGCTTTTCCATGGCTCCCGAGGAGGGCTTCCGGTTTGAGATCGAACACATGGCCGATTGCATTCAACGAGGGGTTCTCGATTCCCCCATCATGCCCTTGGGCGAAACCCTTGCACTGGCGGAAACGATGGACGAGATTCGTCGGAAATGGGGTTTGGTTTATCCCGGAGAATCCTGACTTTCGGATCGTTCAATTATGCATGCTACATCAACTCACCGACAGACCAGCAAGGTCGAAAGAAAGCACCCGGCGGTCTTTTTGGAAGGCAGGGGGTTAGATCATGGAATCATTTACCACTACTAAGCGGCCTTCATCCATTTCCGGAGGGACGGCAAGTCCGCTTCTTCGAGTTTGTTGAGGTAAAGGCAACATCCTTGCCCGTTCGTGTCGTCTTCATCGCCGGGAATTCGGCGCGGGAGCTAAGGATGGGTGGGATTCAATGAATTTCTGGCTTGCCGCTACGGCACCGTCGAAATCCTGCTTCGGATTCACTTTGATATTTTTTTCCAGCGTATCGGCCCAATGGAATTCGAAAAAATAGATCGGTTGCTTTTGGATGACACCGAGATGTTCGAGCTTCCACACGACGGCTCTCCACGGATCATCCGTCATGCCGGTAATTTTTGTCGGCAACTGCTTCGGCGTGATTGGTTTTCCGGCTGCATCTTCGAGCCAGCAGTAGTGGTCGGCCTCCATCTTGGACCAAAATGCAGAAGGAGTGAGGTCGGACCAGTTGTCGATGATCTTGGCGTACGCGAAAGAGACCCTGCCGCTTTCCAATAGAGCCAGGCACGTATGGTGGTGATCGGTCATGTAGGGAACCCCATCCGGGCCGATGACGATGGGAACCACATGATCCAACATATACTCCTCTAGTTTTGCCGGGGACTTCCCATCAATCTTCTCCTTTTTGTGCTCAACCTCCTTCATGCCGACGACTGCCTGCGTTGGATGGAGAGCCGTCAGCGTAACGGTGCAATTCGACCCCGCCGGAAGGCTCCCGGCGTACGGGGTCTTGAAATCCGAGACCGAAAGAGACGCTTCGACCGAGAGAGTGATCGAAAGCAACATTCCGGGAATCACCCCGAGAAAAAAGAAGCGGGCAAAGTTCATGAGGGGAATTCACTCTCCCGCAGGCAAGACCGTCAACGGCGGCATTGCAAAATTTTCGGAACAACGTGACTC
>CAZBLJ010000135.1:0-2200 GCA_964492605.1 uncultured Puniceicoccaceae bacterium | reverse complement strand
CCGCAGGCAAGACCGTCAACGGCGGCATTGCAAAATTTTCGGAACAACGTGACTCTCATCGTGACTTGGGACACTTCGGTCACTGATGAACACCGGGAACAGACTGGCATAGAAGAGAATGGCTTTCAGGTCTCCCAGAGTTAAAAGCAAGGCTGCGTTGAAGGTGCCGAACAACTTGAGGCCGGATACCGATCGGATCGGAGGAGCCGCGTTTTTGGCCGACCGGATAAGCCCGACACCGAGGTAAATCAAATAGGCACCTTCTCTCTTACGGAATTTTGGCATCGGGATCGGCGATTCCAATTACCGCCATGCCCACGCGCAGATTCCTTGCTTTGGTCTCCCCGGAGGTCCGGTTCGAGGTATCACGGTAGAGCACCAAGCCCCGGCCGATGATCGACTCCGCCCCCTCCACGGTCAGGTCCGTATCGACGAAAGAAAACTCCGCTATTCCGTCTTCGTTTGCTTCAATCCTTTCGAGATTCCCGACAGGATCCGGGGTTTTCTTCGGTTTTTTCGACTGCGGGACGGGATCAAATAAATCCCCTGCCGACGTTCCATCCTCTGCGGTGAGATCTCCATACCGATGAACGCTCAGACCATAGTTCCCAGGGAGAAGTCCTTTGATTCGACCGCTTACCTCCATTCCTTTGTTAACTTTTTGGAAATAGACGGTGCCACCTGCATAATTGCCACTAGTGGGCCGGATCACTGCGACGAGCAGCGAGAGAGTCTTAGGACCGGAAACTACGGTCTCCTTAAGGGTCTCCTCTTGCGGGCTCATTGCATCGGTATCCCCGGATGTCTCCTCCAGATGTTCCGGATCGGTGCTGTCCGGGGTCTCCTTTTTTTCACCGGAGGACCCTTTAAACAAATCACCCAGGGAGAAAAATTCGGATTTTGAGTAGCGTGGAATGGACTGAGGACCACCTTTTCTCTCAGCGTGGAGCAGTGGCGAAGCCGCGACGAGCGCGATCAGGACGATTCGGATTGGAAACGTTATGTGTCGAAGTGTCATTGCGGGAGAAATTTTATCGGCACAGGCCTACCGCTGTCAATCAACCCCGCCGAATCCCCGGTTCAAAGGCAGATAAGTCGCTGATCTCAGCAAGCGGCGCTACGAGATCCGAACTGCGATCTTTTTTTAAACTTTCCTCGAGACTCGATTCGAGCTAGCCCCTTACCCCCATGAAGAGTTGGATTTGCTTGATTCCCGCAATTTTTTCCTTTCTGGCTCACGCGGAGAGCGATTCAAAGAACGCAACAAACTCGGCTCCGGATCAGAACTCTTCCTCCCAACAGGGAGCTTCGACAGCCTCGGATACCACTTGGATCGACGAAACTCACGATTGGTTGTATGACACCGGCCACGGAAGCGTGGTCTGGGTGGACGGCCAGTTTGTCCCTGCCGGTAAAGAGCCGCTCAAGGTTCCGCCCTCCCGTTTCCGCCTCGGGCTTTACGGGGAATTCGACTTCGGGGCGGCAGATAGCTTCGAATTGAAGCCGATCATCGACCTCGGCACCGATGTCAAATTCCCCAATCTTGAAAGGCGACTGAGACTTTTCATTACGACCCGCGATCCATCCGCTCTCCCCGGTGAATCCACCGCCGATGCGAATAATAGCCTTCGCATAGGTGGCTCGCGTAACTTTTTCAAAAACTGGGACACCTCCATCGGAGTGAAAGCGGATTGGCCGCCCGAGGCCTTTGTGAACGCACAGTGGGCTCCGATCTATCAGCCGGGCAATCATTGGACGCTTTACCCGCAAGGCAAGGTCTTCTGGGACAATAAGGAAGGGATCGGCTTTCTCACTTCCCTATCCGCCGATTACTGGAGAGAGAGATGGCTCTTCCGGCAAACGATATCCGGTAAGTGGAACAAACAGAATCAGGATGACGATTCCGATGATGCCTCCAATCCCGACAGTTATCTATTCGGAGAAAACGGGGGCGGTTATCGTTGGGCCGTCACCTCGCTGGTCGGCTATATTCCCATGCTGCTGGACGAAAAAGAATACGGCAGAAGGGTCAGCGGAGGCGATGTCGCCGACGGGTGGGGTGTTCGCGGCCGACTCGAGGGCGATGCGGCCCAGACGTTGACCTACGAACTCAGCCTCTTTCGAAAAGGGCCACTTTACAAGGACTACCTCTATTACGTAATTGCTCCACGAGTGGAGTGGGAACGGAAATATGATTGGG
>CAZBLJ010000134.1:0-7590 GCA_964492605.1 uncultured Puniceicoccaceae bacterium | reverse complement strand
CGGTTTCATGCTTTCGCTCGTGTTTCGAAAAACTCTTTACGCACTTCTCCCCCTTTGTCTGCTGCTGCCATCGATCGGCTCGGCGCAGGATCCTTCGACGATGGGGATCACTCCCTTGCAGGAGCGGGCTTCCGAACTGACCGAGAGGGGTGATTTCGTAGCAGCCCGTCCGTTTCTGCTGGAGATTTCGAACCGGTTTTCGGACGGCTCGCCCGAAGAACAGGCGACTCTCGGGCCGGTCCAGATGTTTTTGGGGCTGAGCTACCTTCAGGAATACAGTTCCAGCCCGTCTCCCGAATTGCTTCAGCAGGCGGTCGATGCTTTCACGTCTGCGTTGGAGTACGGTTTGGAGGGGGAAATGGTTGCCCAGGCCACCGAATTGCGCGGGGATGCCTACCGGGGGCTCGGAAAGGCAACCGAAGCGGCCGAGGATTACGAGGAGGTGCTCACCGGACGGATCAGTCGTTGGTTGTCCTCGGAAGAACAGTTGGAGCTTTTGGAAAAATTTTCGCTGACCCTGTACAATCTCAAGGAGTGGGATCGCGCCCGTCCGTTCTTCGAGAGGTTTCTCGAAGAGTCGCAAGAGGGAGAGCAACGGGCGCTTGCCGCGGGACTTCTGCTGGAAGCGTACATCGAGAGCGACGCGATCGACGAGATTCTGGAACTGCTCCCCCTGATCACCGTCGACAATCCGGCCCGCTACAGCGTTTCGCTGAATGTCGCATTGATGCGGGCGGGTGACCTGCTTGCCGACAAATCGAATTTCGCCGGAGCGACGCTCTTTTACAATGCGACGCTCACGAAAGAGGAGATCGAGCGTTACTGGGTGGAGCGCGGTCGGATTCTGACGGAGCAGATCGAGCGTGCCCGCGCTTTGGGTAGTTCGGACGAGCGTCTCCAGGACCAGATCTACGCGCTGGAAAACGCCCGCCTTCAACTGGAGGCGGCCCGTAGCGTTCAACCTTACACCGACACGCTGCTCGCCCGAGTCGCCCGCAACTATTTTCTCTCGGGGAGAGACTACGAGGCGATTTGGGCCTACCTGCGTTACATCGACAGGTTTCCCGATACCGATCTCGCCAGCGAATTCGAGTTCGCCGCGTTCGTGACCGCGACCAAAGTCGGACTGGAGGACCTGTCCCGGCGGCTTGGCGAAAAAATCCGTGAGGGGGCGTCCTCGGAGGACGTTCTCAAGAGAGTTCTTCTGACTCTTGCCGATACCTACAAGACCCAGGGCGAGGAGGAAGCTTTCATCAAGACCACCAACGAGTTTTTTGAGAAATATCCCGATTCGCCGGAGGCGGCTCAAGTCGTTTTCATGGTGGGGGAGTTTCTCACCGACCGCAACGAGCTGGAACGGTTGGAGGAAGAGTTTGCGGCCCTTCTGGACCGGATGGAGGGAACGCCTTCCGAAGACGGCCTCCGTTACTGGCTCGGTCTGGCCCTTACCTTCCAGCAGAAGTTCGAGGAGTCCCGGGAACAGTTCGAGGTCATCGTAAACGACCCTGCTTTCGAGGCGAGTCCCTATCGGGAAGATGCCGCTTATCGGATTGCGCTCTCCTACTACGGTGAGGGTCAGAACGAGAAGGCCCGCGAGGTCCTGGAAAGGTTTACGGAGCGTTTTCCGAGGAGCACGCTTCGGGGGGAAGCGGAGTTTTTCCTGGGGGAATTGGCAGCTTCCGAGGGACGGATGGACGATGCTCTCGGCCACTACGACACTGTGGAAGACCACACGGATGCCGTGGGCTTCATCACAAGCGCTTACTTCCAGAAAGCCAAGCTCCTCGAAAGAAACGGACGGTTGGAGGAAGCAATCCAAACGTATCAGGACTATATCGACGAATACGGTTCCGACGGGCAGTTGACCCGCGCCATTTACCTCCTCGGGGAGTTGCTTCGAAAAGAAGGTCGGGCCGGAGAGGCGCTCACCCGCTACCGCGATGCCATCTTTGCTTACGGGAACGATCCGGAGAACCTCGGAATCGACTCCATGGTGTTTTCCTATGCGGAGTCGTATGAGAATACGCTCAAGGAGATGCAGGCCACCGTAGCCCTCCTCGAAAGACTTCGGTCGGACGCGGAGTTCCGGAAGAAGGCGACGGAAAGCGCCGGGTTTTTCTACCAGCAATTCGCCGACGATCCGGATCTCGACATGAGCCTGTACCGGGAATTTCGGGAGAAGGAGGTTCTCGCCGAAGGGCCCGGGGCGATCGAGCCCTACTACGAGCAGTTTTCCTCGCAGCTCGAAAATTTTCCGGATGTCCCGCCCTCGGAATCGTATCTTCGTGAATTCCAGGAGGCCCGTTCCTCGGGTCAACGCACGTTGGCCATGCGGTTGCAAATGGCCCTGGAAGAGATCGGCTCGGCACCGAGAAATCCCCTGGTGTTGGAAGAGGGTGATCTGCAGAAGGCGAGTCCGAGCCTCATGGTCTGGATCGGGGAGAAGTCCGAGCGGATCGATCCGGAGTTATCGAAGAAGGCCTACCGGATGGCGATCGACTACCCGCAGAGAGTCCCGGAACAGGTGGATGCCTACATCGCCCTGGCCGAACTTCTGGCCCGGGAAGGCCAGCGCGGCGAAGCACTGGCTCTTTTCCGTGCGGCCGAAGAGAATTTCCCCACCGACCCCTTGATCTACAAGTCGCTCGTGTCGCAGGCGAACCTGTTGATGGAGAGCGGCAATTATTCGGCAGCCCGGAATAAGCTGGAACGGATTCTTCAGGTCCCCGATTGGAGGGGAGAGCCGCACGCGGAAGCTTTGTACCGCATGGGGGAAGTTTTCTTCGAAGAGGGTAAGTTTCCCGAGGCGCACGGGTTTTTTGAACGCACCTTCCTCGGATACGCCTTCTTCGAGGAGTGGGCGGCCAGAGCCTATTTGATGGATGCGAAGACGCTTGTACAGATGGGCGATGTCGAAGGTGCCCGGGCCACCCTGGCCGAGGCCCTGGAAGGGGATCGCTTTACAGATACGGAGGTTTACAATGAATTGGTTGAGTATTCGAACAGCATCTAGGACGGTGCCCGTGCGCCTGTTCGGGTCGCTGCTGCTGGCTGGCTCCCTGTGGATGCCGCTTGCCGCGCAGGAGGAAGAAACCGAAGAG
The DNA here is from genome assembly GCA_964492605.1 of uncultured Puniceicoccaceae bacterium. Taxonomy (GTDB): domain Bacteria; phylum Verrucomicrobiota; class Verrucomicrobiia; order Opitutales; family Puniceicoccaceae; genus Puniceicoccus. The sequence goes on along the minus strand of CAZBLJ010000134.1, from coordinate 4,489 downwards.
ACTTCACCGGAGATCGAGGTCTCTTCCTCGTTCGAGGAAGCGGTGGATCGGTACGGAGGCGAACCCGTGGAGGCGATCGAGGTAAGAGGCCCGAACCAGCGGAAGAACGTGACTCTGGTCGGGTTTGGTCCGAGCGGCTTGACCCTGCGCTACCCGGACCTGGAAGCTCCATTGACGATTCCGGAGGAAGGGCTCAATGCCACCCTTCAATTCAGTCCGGAGATCGACAACGAACTGTATCGGCAGCTGATGGAGGCCGGGCGGTCGGACGAGGCGCTCGAGTTGATTCGGAAGGAGACGTATCCGCTCCTGAAATTCGTCCCGACGGACCCGCAGAAGGTGCGGATTCACGGGCAGGTGGACGCTTTGGTCCGGCTCCTCATTGCGAACGGGAAGATCGATGAGGCATCGTCCTTGATCGAATCCCTGGGTCGAGAACGTCTTTCGACTACTTTTGCGGAAAGGGCCATCGAGGTCGCCTCCCTGCTCGTCGAGGAAGGGGAGTTGGACCGGGCTTACGATCTGGTGAAGCGAATGCCGCTGGGGCCCGGCGATACCACCTACGCGAGCTTGTATCTGCAGCTGGCAAACGATCTTCGGGAAAACGAGGATTGGGAAAACGCCAGAGCGCTTTACAAGGATGTCCAGCTCGCCTCGAGCGCTTCCGAAACGCCTGAGGCTTTCCTGTGGGAGGCCTATATCCACCTGCAGGAAGATCGTCCCTTTATGGTCTCGGGAATTGTCGAACAGGTCGGAAGGATCGAGCCGGAGAGCCGGTATTATTCCCTCCTCCAGCTCATCACGGGAGTGTCCCTTTCTCTCGAGGGAGAAAGGCAACAGGCCCTGTCCACCTTCGCCAGAGGGATCGTCTATGCCACGACGAACGATCCATGGACCCCCGAACTCCTTTACCGGGCCGCGGAAAAGTATGAGGAGGAGGGCCTCGAGCTTGCCGCCCTGGAAATCCGCAACGAGCTTGAATTCTTTTATCCCGATTCCGTTTGGGCGGAAAGGATTTGATTTATTCCGCCAAAAGTTTCGAATAACGCAAACTTGTAACTTGCCTCGAGTCGCTAAAATTTTTTCAATAGTCCCTAGAAACCCAAATCACATGTTAATCAGGAAATCGTTTCTCCTTTCCATTCTGGCTGCCGCAGGCGCACTGCTCTTTGTTCAGGTGCCGATCTTCGCCCAGGAAGAGGAAGTTGTCGAAGAGGAAGTTGTCGAAGAGCAGGCGCCCGGCGAAACCGGCGGCGAAGAGGCCCCGGAAAGGCAAGGTCGCACCTTTCTCGAGACGCTGCAAGTGGGAGGTCTGGCGATGTATCCGTTGGGTGCCCTCTCCATCGGTGCATTGGCACTGATCGCCTACAACTTTCTTGCCATTCGTCCCAAACGGCTTCTGGCCATTGATCGTCTGGAAGAGGTGGCCGACAAGGCGAAGGCCTATAAGATCGACGAGGCACGGGAGATTTGCCAGGCGCATCCCTCTCCCTTGACCAATATCGCGGATGCCGGCCTGGAGAGGGTCGGAGGAGATTACGTCGACGTGGAGTCCATGGAAAAGGCGATGGAAGAGGCATCGGTCGAAGAGCTTTCCGGACCGTTCGTTTACATCAACTACTTGTCGGTGATCGCGACGCTGTCTCCCATGGTGGGTCTTCTCGGGACGGTCAGCGGTATGGTGAAAGCCTTCAACACCATAGCTTCCAAGGGTGTGGGGCAGCCGACGGAATTGGCCACCAACATTTCGGAGGCCCTCATCACGACGGCTACCGGGATGATCATCGGTATCCCGGCGATGTTCTTCTACTTCTTCTTCAAAAACAAATACGGGAAGATCACCTCCAGCGTCAGCCGCATCATCGGCGATTTCCATCATGAGTTCGTGGCTGCCATCCGGAAGGACCAGAGCTGATTGCGAATGACTGAAACCTTCGGAGATCAGTCCCCTTGAAAACCTGGACCGTCAGCCAAACCGACGAGGGATTCGAACTCACACCGATGATCGATGTGGTGTTCCTTCTCATCGCCTTCTTTATGATGATCACGTCGGAGATCACCGACGAGAACATCAAGATCGACGTGCCGATTGCCGAGGAAGCCCTTGTTCCCGACGAAAGAGGTGCCCGCCAGAACATCTCGATCAATGAAGAGGGCCAGATCTTTTTCGGCGCGCGGCAGATGGCTCCCGACGAACTGGCCGGTGCGATTCAGCAGACTCTTCAGATAAATCCGGACACCAGGATTTATCTCCGGGCGGATGCGGCGGCGGCTCATCGTCACGTTCAGGATGTCATGAGAGCGACGGCGAACGCCGGTATCTATAGCGTGATTTTCGCGAGTAACCAGGAGTAGGAACGTGGCGCGGGCGAAAAACAGATTTTTGGAGTCGGAAGACAAATTCGAGCTGACGGCGATGATCGACGTGGTTTTCCTCCTGCTCATCTATTTCATGTTTCTGCCGATTCAGCAGGAGGCCGACCTCGGGATCACGCTCCCGGCCGAGACGGAACCCGCCAAGAATCTGAAGCTGCCGGACGAGCACCTGATTCAGATCATGCCGAACGGCCAGGTTTTTTTTAACGCCCAGCCCATGGGCGATCTGTCATCCCGGGAACTTCCGCGCTTGCGGGACAGACTGGCCCGGCTCAAAGCCTCCTCGGATCGGGCCGGAATCAAAACGGTCGTCACCATCGATGCGGATCCGGATTCGCCCCACCAGCGATCCATTGATGTGCTTAACGCCCTCAAGGAAGCGGGCGTGAAGCTGGTCTCTTTCGCGATGACGGGGTAGAACCAGAGTTCCTGCGGTTGAAAAAAAGATTTTTTTGGTGTAATTTTGCGTTATGTATCACCCCAAGAAAAAGCCGCCTAACAAAATTCTGTGGTCGATCGTCGGTGGAATCCTGGCGATTCATCTGGTCGCGCTGGCTGTGTTCGGCGGGATTGTCCTGTTCGCCCCTCCGGAACCCGACGGTGATCCGTTCGAAGATCCTCCTCTGGCCGAAAAAATCGACCCGGTGCAGATCGAGTTCAAGCGGAACTTCGAGGAAAAACAGCAGAAGACCCGGAGGCCCAAGCAGAAGCTGCAGGTTCAGTCGGTGGGGAATTTGGCCATGCCGGAGGTGGACATTCAAGTTCCCACTCTTACCAATAATGCCGATGTCGGTAGGGTCGGTGGCGGTATGGGGAATCTGGATGGAGCCAGCCTGGGAGTGGGGGATGTTTCGGTCGAACTTCTGGACATAAAGGCAAAAGGACAGAAGTTTGTTTTCGCGATCAACGTCGACAAGAACTTGCTGTCGGATGACAAGGGAGGGATTCCCACCTACCGGGTGATCAAGGAAGACATCCTGGGGGTCGTCGAAGACCTGCCTGCCGGAATCCTCATGAACGTCATCCTTTACAGCGATCACAGGATGGAGGCGTGGAAGCCCGCCATGGTTCCCGCCACGCGAACCAATAAGGATAGCCTTGCCGAATGGATCGCGCCCGTAAACACCAGTCTCGATTCCGTTGGCGTCAGAACGACCAATTACAACCCGAAAACCTGGGAAACGCCGCTCGTAGCGGATAAATTGTCCAGTCATTCGAACCGTTCCGGAAACCATATTCCCATGGTGACGGCGGGTTTGCTGGAACAGAAGCCGGACGCGATTTTCATTCTTTCGAACACGCTTCCGGGATTGGACGATGCTCGCTACCGGACTTATGGGGACAATACCCCGGAAGAGATCGCGGAAATCCGTTTGAAATGGGTGGAGGACCACGGGCTGGACTCGATGGAAGAATACGAGGAGATGCGCGAAAAGGTGAAGAGTCAGGTGCGGGAAAAGGTTGACGAGTTTCGTCGGAGAGAGAACGAGCGTCGGGAAAAGGCCGGGAAACCGCCGAGAGTCTACACGGATCGCGAGTCCCACCAACTTCGAATGAGGATCGAGAAGCAGGTAGCGGAGGAAATCGATAATTTCGCTCCCGGAATCCCGTGGCATCTCGGAAGGGAACCGGAGTGGGTGATGATCGACGAGAGAGAGATGGAGGGATTCTTCGAACGCCTCCTCCGGCAATACTACGATCAAAGCGGTGACGAAAGGCCCCAGCTCAACGCGATCGTTTTCAAGGGTGCGGATGAAGAAGTGGAGGATGAAGAGGAAGATGGAATTGACGATTTCGTGGATTTCTTCGACGGCGACTACCGTATCCTGAAAGGGCTGGGGCAGATCGATAGCGAGGAATACCAGTAGCGTCGGCGCTGACGTGTGAGCGGTCTCCAGCAGGGCGATCCGTTCGTAGAGTCGGGCCTTTTGCTCGCGTGTTGTTGCGCCCGCGCCGCGCGCATTATCGACAGCTTCGGGTGGAGTCAGGGGCATTTCATCTGGCAGAATACGGGAGTTTGTTCAGGGATTTTGCCCCACTTCGGGCTTATTCTCCGCGTGAACCGACTTCGCCCTTCCTTCTACGCTCTTCGAGCTACGCAGGACAAGTCGGG
>CAZBLJ010000133.1:0-7722 GCA_964492605.1 uncultured Puniceicoccaceae bacterium | reverse complement strand
CTCGCAGTGGGCCGAATTCCCAAAAGGAACTCCGGCTCGTGACCGTCGTAGCCCGAAGGGCGAAGTCGGTTCAGGCGGAGAATAAGCCCGAAGTGGGGCAAAATCCCTGAACAAACTCCCGTATTCCGCCAGATGAAATGCCCCTGGTGCAGGCCCACCCGCGCTACGGTGCGCGCGAATCGGTTGCGGTTAGAGGTCGGCCTCCGGATCCTCGGCCAGAAGCTGGGCATCTTGTGCGAGCGCGGTTGCCCGTTCAATCTCGGTCGAGAAGTCGTCCACCGCGCGGTCGAAATCCTCCCGGTCCCCGTCCAGGAGGGTTTGCATGATCAGGCCGATCCCTCCGAGAGAGTTGTAGAAAACCGGATTGATGCGCGGAAGAGTGGCTTGAAGTCCCTGGAGACGGTCGACGAGTTCCTTCCGGATGAGCGGTTCGTCGCGAAGCTCCCACAGGTTTTCGGCTCCCACAAATTCCGGATTCCCCCCTCTTATGATTTCGAAACGATTCAACAGAAAAATGATCTTCGCCGAGCGACTGATCGAGAAAACCACGCCTTTCTCATCGTTGACCATGTCCTGGAAACCGATGATCCACCAGGCTTCGATTCCGTTGCCGAATCCCGGGATTTCTTGCGTCTGGCTTTGGAGTACCTCCATCGGAGGTCCGCCGGCGACGACTGCGTCGAAAAACGAGCGATATCTTTTCTGGGTGGGGAGGGTTTTCTCAAAGAGTTCCAGAAACCAGAAAGCGGCCGTCCGCTGCTCGAGGGTCATTTCGCCCAGGGGCCCGGATGCGAAGACGGATTCCAGGGAAGGCATCGGCATCTCCCGACCCACCTGGCGGAGGAATTCCAGAAGCTCGGGGCGAAAGGCGATCTGGGTCCGCAGAGACGCCCCGGCGATCATCCAGGAGGGGACTTCTTCGGAGCGGCCTCGTCCCGACAGGGTGAATACCAGTTGCCGCAAGTAACTTTCCGTGAGAGCCTGGATGAAGAGCGAGGCGGGCAGGTTTTGGTTCCAGCGGACCGCGAGACCGTAGTCGCCGGCGAGGTCCTGGTAGATGTCGAACGCTTTGTCACCCAGGTTGCCGCGCCCGTCGGGTGCCAGTTTGACGGCGATCTTCGGGATGCGTTCCTGGGGAGGGGTGATCATCTCGTCGCAGACTTCCAAAACTTCCCGACCGATTCGGCGGGCGATTTGCAGGGAGGCTTGATCGGCCGCGACAAATTCGAAGGTCCCCACACTCCCCTCGAAAACGCCTTTTTCCGCAGTCCTGGGTTCCGGGCGCGAACGGGGAACGGCCGGGGGATACTCGACGGAGGGCTCGGAGCTTTCAATGGCTGGCTCGGGCTCGTCGTTGGGGGCCTCGGACTCGCCTGCGGGGGCCTCGGGCTCGTCGTCGGTGGGCGGCGCGGGCGTGGAAGGGGACGGTTCGTCCCCGGCAGCGACGGAAACCGGTTCCTCCGGCTGCCCGGGGATGGCCTGGGTGAAACCCGGAGTCAGAAAGACGAGGTTCAGAAAAAGGATGAATCGGAAGGCGGGCATAGAGTTCGTTCGTCTCCGGTGAAGGGTTTGACCGGGATCAGCGGACCTCCAGGATCAGTTCGCGGTTCGAGATATCGATCCCTTTCAGGTTGTTCCACCCGGTGATCAAAGGCGATTCGGGAGAAAGTTTCCGGTAGCTGGCAACCATTCTTCCCACCAGGAACCGGGCGAGGAAGGGGGGGACGCGCGCCGAATTGATCCACGACTCCCGGATCTTGAGTTTCGGAGCCGAAGGGTTGTCCGCAAAGGTGCCGTCCAACACCAAAACACCATCGCGCTCGCTACCGAACAGGAGGACCTGGAAGGGCACGCTTAGTTGCAGATGGTCCGTATCCATCGAAAGAATCGGGGTCTCCGGGAGAATCGCGTAGCTTGGAAGTTGATCCGGATCTGCGAGCATTCGCTCCTTTGTCTCCGAAAAATTCAGGTATTCGTCCGCGATCCGATTCAGATCGCCCTCGGTCAGAACCAGGGTGCCGGAGTTGGCCCGACCGTCGTCGACCTGCTCGAGGATGGTTTGCCAACCGCTTCCCGACGTGGATTCCGGGGAAAGGAAAAGAGGGGAGTGCGTTTCCTCCGCATGCGCCTCCGCAGCGGAGCCGCTCCCGAAAACGGCGGATCGGCTGACCTCATGGGCGAAGCCCAGGATCACTCCGAGGAAACCCGTGCAGACGGTTGTGAAGACAACACTGAAAAGGGATGCCTCTTTCTTAACCTTAGTGCGAACCATGAAGCGAGCGTGGGGGAAAGTGTTTGCAAACGCAATCCGATCATCGGGTGCGATTTGAATCGATGTCAAAACGGAGAACGGACATTCCTGTCCGTTTCTGGGATAAATAGAACAGGGCTATTTTTGTTGACAAATGAGATGCCCTACGATGGCGGCTCACAGCCCACCCATTCCAACTGCCCGAGTTCGTTCGTCATCGGAGGGTCCAGGGGCTCGCGGACGAATCCCAACCGTCGCAGCGCATAGATTTTCATGGCCCGGCGCACGGGCAGGGACATCTCTCCCTTCTCCATGCCGTAATCCATTTCCAAAGCCGTCTTCTGACTCTCGCTCAGTTGCGGATGGGGCCGAAAACGGAGAATCTCCGTCTCCAGCCAGTCCTCGTCGATTTCGTCGGAAAACGGACACGCCCTGGCCTCGCCGACATCCTGAATCCGGCCGATCACGAAATCCTTGAACTGCTCATCCCGATGGCAGAAGGCCCGCACATGCCACCGGAGCCCGTCGAAGCCGAACCCCCGCGGGCTGATCCACCGCTTCTCGCCCGTCCCGGACCGGACCGACCAATAAGTCGCCTCCAGGCACTCGTTCCGACAAGACGCCAGAGATAGCCGCCGGTGGATGGCCGGATTCCCCGGCCGCTGCGGACGGTTGAACCCGAGAACGAATTCCCCCCGTTCTTCCCGGTCCATCATGGCCCCCCTGATCACCTCCATATCGGCGCTGAAATCCGGCTCCTGAAAAACCATCTCCATCGACTCGGAAGCCACGTAGCACTTGCGCCGCACATCGTAGTGGCACCCCCCCGCATTCAAAGTCGTGTAGGCCACCAGATCCTTCGTCGCCTGCGGCAGGGAAATCCCGAAATGCCCGCACAAATCCCGCCGGTTGATCGTCCCACGCCAATAGAGCAACCGCTCCACAAACAGCAGCCGTTGCCGCTCACTCCATCCCGCAATCGTCGCATCCATTCTCATAAAAAATAAGATGAGTAAACATGCGATCACATAAAAATCAAGAATATCCTGCACAAATTTCCTCTCGGGGCTTGTTCCGTCCGATCTTCCTTGACAGGCACATTTGCACAGTTACTGTGCTCTGTATGAAAAACATCACGCTTAAGGTGGATGACCTGACCTACCAAAAGGCCCGCGTCCGGGCCGCCAGGGCGGGGACGTCGGTGAGTGCGTTGGTTCGGGATTTTCTCAATCGGGAGGATGACGAAGAGCGCGCCCGCGAGAACAAGCGCATTGAAGCATTGAAGGTGCTCTACGCGCAGGCCGATAAGGGTTCCACCGATGAGGACCGAGGCGCAGTCGAGCCTTTTGACCGTGAGGAAATCTATGCCACGCGCATTCGTTGATACCAACATCCTTGTCTATGCGGCCGACCCTGCGAAACCGATCCCCCGCAAGACACGCATCGCCCGCGAACTGCTGCTACAGCCTGCCCTTCATCTGTCGGTGCAGGTCCTCAACGAATTCACTGCCAACGCGCGCCACCCGAAGAAACTGAATCTGACCCGACAGGAAGAGTGGGCCTGGATCGAGCACTGGCTTCTCTTTCCGGTCCACGGCATGACGGTCGAATCTTTTCTGGAAGCGCGGCTGTTCCACGAGCAATACCAAATCAGCCACTGGGATGGCCTTATTCTGGCGGCCGCGAAAAGGGCGCAATGCGAGACGATTTACTCGGAAGACCTCAACCCGGGGCAATCCTACGATGGTGTTACAGCAATCAATCCATTCGACAGGGGCCTTTCATCTGGTTCGCAATGGGTCGAATTCCCAAAAGGAACTCCGCCTTCAGGCGGAGAGTAAGCCCGAAGTGGGGCAAAATCCCTGAACAAACTCCTGTTTTCGGCCAGATGAAATGCCCCTGTCCATTCGATGGAAACTCCGCCTGACAAAAAGGCCTACCCCGATTCCCCCGTCGAATTCGTCCATCCGAAAAATTTTCTCCAGTTCCTCTCCTGAAGAATCACATTCTCCTTCTGGTAGATCCGCCATTCCCCCCAATTCGTCAGTCGGCGACTGACGAATCTTCCCCCGTTCTGTCCGGCACCTCGTGACCCACCAGCCACCGACCCAGTAGCGACCAAGTAACCGACCAAGTAATCGACCAAGTACTATTCCTCTCCAAAGCCCTTTTCATAGATTCTCATCGCCCGGCGCACGGGTAGGGACATCTCTCCCTTCTCCATGCCATGGTTCATCAATAAAATAAAAAGTATTATGGCCATAAATTTTATCTTTACATCGGCGTTTTTGAGTGCAGGATGGTGTAAGCAATGAGAGGTCAAGGAAAGGTGTGGACTATGAATGGCAGGGTGGAACTCATGCTGAACGGAAGCGGCGCGTGTGCGATGGCTCCTGCGGAAATCGGATGACGATGGCACGGGACTAAAAGCGACCTCCGGATTCTGTCCGCGAAGCGGATGCCTCCGGATCAATCGCGGCCAAACCGTCCGGTGATTGGAAACGGAAAGGTGCCGACGTAATAAAGTCTGAACTTGAAAAGTGAGAAATACTGGGTAATTTTTCTCACCAATTGAGCTGATAATTAGTAATGCAAGCCATTGATGAAAAGATATTAAGCCGATTTTATGGAAGAGGAAGGGGTCATGTGGCAACACAGAAAGATTTTATCCATCTGGGCACTCGAAGTTACATCGACAACGCTCTCTCCCGCCTCGCCAAAAACGGCAAGCTCCGCCGTATCGCAAGGGGGTTGTATGAATACCCTCGCACCAGTCCGATTCTGGGAGAACTGAGTCCTGATCTGGAAAAAGTGGCCGCCGCCATGGCTGGCCGAGAGGGAATCCGTCTCCAGCCGACCGGTGCTTATGCCGCCAACCTGCTGCACCTTAGCGAGCAGGTGCCCATGAAGGTGGTATTCCTCACCGACGGAACCAGTAAGAAGACCAAAATCGGCAACCAGACCATCGAGCTACGCAAAGCCAGCCCGAAACGGATGCAGCTGGCTGGCCGCATCAGTGGTCTCGTCTTCGAGGCTCTCCGCGAGATCGGGAAAGAGCATCTCACCGAAGAGCACATCAAAACGCTCAAGGAAACGCTCACCTCGGAACAGAAAGGCAGAGTCCTCCACGACTTGCCCGAGGCTCCTGCATGGATGCACTCGCACATTCGCGAGATCACGAAAACAGCCGATTCGCATGCCCAAAAGAAAATGGATGCAGGCTCTGACCGATCCTCCAATGTGACCTTCGATACCTCCCTCAAAAAGTCGATTGCCGAGGCTTGTAGAGAATTTAAGGTAATTCATCTCTACCTCTTCGGTTCGTTCGTTCGAGGGGAAGCGAATGAGGCGAGTGACATCGACCTGCTTGTCGAATTCCAGCGCGACGGCGTAGCCGGAGCCTTCGATCAATTCATGGGGTTCAAGGAGCGCATGGAATCCATCCTAGGCCGCCCCGTGGATATCATTACCGCGAAGCGCTTCCGCAACCCTTACTTCCAGCGAGCCGTCGAAGCCGAGAAACAACTGATTTATGCCGCATAGAATCGAGAAGCTGTTGACCGACCTGCAACTCGCCGCTGCGGAGATCGCTGGCTTTACTCGCGACAAGAAGCTCGAGGACTACTTGGACGACCGAATGCTGCAACTCGCCTTGGAGCGTGAGTTCGAGATCATCGGCGAGGCTCTCAATCGACTTGAACGGATCGATGAAAACCGGCTAGCCACCTACATCCCCGAATATCGGCGCATAATTGGGTTCCGCAATATCATCGCCCACGGCTACGACGTAATTGACGACGCGACCCTCTGGGATATCGCCACCAACCGTATCCCCCAATTGAAGCAACAGATCGAAAGCTATCTCGCCGCCCTTTCCTAGCTTGAGAAAAGAAATCCACCGCCGAAACCTACTGGATCCCCGCGTCAAAATCCCTACCATCCTGCACTTTACGCGCTTGGGATTCCAAGACCTCTCGCTTAAATAGGTATTGCAATACGTTTATTTTTTCTATTTTAATGTAATGCATTCCATTTCATTCCATTTAAACCCACTTAGATGCTCGACGACACCCTATTTGAACTCAGCCGCCAACTGGTGGGGCAATTGTTGCGCCGACAGCGGCGGCAATTGGGCGGCCCGCTGAGCGGACGCTGCCACCTGCTGACCGGCCCCAGGGGTGTCGGCAAATCGACTTGGACCGCCCAATACCTGGCCGACAAGTATCCCGACTACGCCACCTCCACCGAATGCCTCTACCTGCCTGCCGACCACTTCCTGCTCGCCGGACGATCCCTCTACGAACTCACTGAGGTCTTCGTTCGCCGGGGCGGTCGCCTGCTTTGCCTGGATGAGGTGCACCGCGCCGAAAACTGGTCGCGGGACTTGAAGAGCCTGGCCGACACCTTTCCCCAGCTGGAGATTCTTGCCACCGGCAGTTCCCTGCTCCACCTGCAAAAAGGCTCGCACGATCTAAGCCGCCGCTTTCTCGTCCACAATATGGAGGGCCTCTCCTTCCGGGAATACCTCCAGCTCAAGCACGGCCTGCCCCTCCCCGTGCGGACGCTCGCCGACATGCTGGAACACCACCAGACCCACGCGCAGACCATCGTCCAGCAACTTGCCGACACCCGGGCACCTGTCCTGCAACATTTTCAGGATTACCTGCGCCGGGGCTACTATGCCTACGGGCTGGAGTTCGAGCACGAGGCGGCCTACGTCAAAACCCTCCAACAAAGCGCCCAGGCCAGTCTTGAAAGCGATCTCCCCGCCGTCCACCCCACCATCACCGGTGCCAGCGTCAAGCGGATCCGCCGCCTCCTCGCCGCCATCGCCGGCAACGTCCCCTTTACCCCCGACTTCGCCAAGATGCGCCGCCGCCTCCACATCGCCGACGACCGCACCCTCAAGGACTATCTCGCCTACCTCGAAGACGCCCGCCTGATTCGCATCCTCCGGCGGGAAGGCAGCCCCATGGGCTCGATGGACAAGCCCGACCGCATCTACCTCGGCGACCCCAACCTCGCCTCCGCCCTCTGCGCCCCCGAGCAGCCCGACCGCGGCGCCCTGCGCGAAATCTGCCTCCTCGCCAGCCTCCCGCCCGACCTCACCGTTTGCGCCGCCCCCCAAGGCGACTTCCTCCTCGACGGACGCTACACCCTCGAAGTCGGCGGCCCCCGCAAAGACAGCACCCAAATCAAAAACCTCGACCACGCCTACCTCGCGATCGACGACATCGAGCAAGGCAGCGCCCAACGCATCCCCCTCTGGCTCTTGGGCTTTCTTCGCTAAACCCCCGATGATAAACCACAGATGATGAAAGCACACCGCACTCCCCCCAGCCGCCCTTTCTGTCTTGGCAGAGGGTAAAATAATCGCCTGTGATATCCGCCAGGAATACATCCACTACTTGAAACTGAAAACCAACCAACCTTTCGCCGCATCAGGTCTCACGTTTCATCCCTCCTCCCTC
>CAZBLJ010000132.1:0-7830 GCA_964492605.1 uncultured Puniceicoccaceae bacterium | reverse complement strand
ATCGAACGAGACTAACGACACGTCTTTGCTCCTCCCGGTGGGCGCTGAAGCGACCCACCCACATTTGACAAAACTCAGAATTTCAGCTTTCCTTTCTTTATCGTGTTCCGCCTCATCGCCATTCTCAGCATCCTCCCCCTGTCCGGGCTTTTCGCCGAGGGGAATGGATGCTGCGGTTCGTCGGCGGCCAGCGATCAATCGGCCCTTGTCGAAACGGCACCGTCGGCCTTTTCCGGTGAGGCGTTCGGCACCAAGCGGGCAAATTCTGCGGACTGTTGCGAGGCTCAGGGATGCCAGTCCACGTGTTGCAGCAGCGGCTGCAATTGCTGTGCGGGACCACCGTCAAACGCCCCGGCCCTGTTCGCCACCGCTCCTGTGCCCGAAAGGAGCGAAGCGAAGGCAACCGCCAGGGTAGTCAAGATCATCTCCCCCGAGACCTTTTCCCCACCTGCCCGCAGGCCTTTCGATTTTACAACGCGCATTCCCATACCGGCTCCCACCGGACAACGAATCGCGATGCTTCAGACGCGCCTTTTGTGAGGGTTCTCCAGCCTCATCCCGCGGGGATGAGCCACTTCGACCGTGCCGGGTCTTTGCGTACCGGCTCGTCTTACTCATGAGAACCTTATCAAAAGCGCACGATGGCGCACTCTTCACAAAACCTTTTTTCCAAGTCGAAAGACTCCGAGACCGTTTCGGAATCCTCCGGAGCCAACCGGAAGAAGCCCGGGAGAAATCTTTCCTGGCTCCTCCCGATCTTTCTGGTCGGCGGCTTCCTTCTCACGGTCTGGCTGCTGTTCGGTGATCGCCTTCTCCCCGCCCGGGAGCTGGAGACAAGCACGGTAGCGGTCCTCCCATCCGGTGCGGGCGAAGACTCAACCGATTCCGGAACCCCGCTGAATCCGTGGGAAGCATCCGTCCTCTTTCAGGCCTCCGGCTGGGTCGAACCCGATCCGTTCCCCATTCGCGCAACGGCATTGACCCACGGGGTGATCGACGAGGTCCTCGTGCTCGAGGGTGAAACGGTCGCAAAAGAGCAGGTTCTGGCAACTCTGATCGACGAGGACGCCCGCCTGTCGCTCGCGAGTGCGCAAGCGGGCCTGGGCGAGGCGCGGGCCGAGTTGCGGATCGCCGAAGCCCGGTTAAACGCGGCCCAACAAGCACTCGAATCGCGGAGAAACCGGGCCGCGTCGGCAAAGGCGCGTCTGGCTGAATTGAAGGACGACGCGGACCGCCTCGACCGGATCGGGTCCGAGGCCGTATCCGCCGGCGAGATACGCCGGGCCGCCCTCCGGGTCGACGCCCAGCAAGCCGTTCTCAACGCACGCGAAGCCGAAATCGAGGAGTGGCAGGCCGAGCTGTCCGCCCTGGAAACCGCCATCGAACGGGCCGAACAGCGGGTCAACGAGGCGGAAGTCCTTCGCGACGAACGGCAACTGGCCCTCGATCGCACCCGTATCACCAGTCCGGTCGACGGAGTCGTGCAGCGCCTCCTCGCCGCGCCGGGCCAGAAAAAGATGCTGGCCATGGACAACCCCGAATCCGCCACCATCGCGATCCTCTACGACCCCGAATCCCTCCAGGCGCGCATCGACGTGCCCCTCGAGCAGGCCGCCTCCCTGGCGGTCGGCCAGGCGGCCTGGGTCCGCTCGAATCTTCTCCCGGACGAGCGCTTTCGCGGAAGGGTCACCCGGATCGTCGGCGAGGCCGATCTGCAGCGGAACACCCTCCAGGCAAAAGTCGAACTGCTCGACACGGACCCCCGCCTGCGACCGGAGATGCTCTGCCGCGCGGAGTTCCTGGCCGACGGGCAAGCGGATCCCGATCCGTCCGCACGATCTCCGGGAGGCCTTGTCCTTTACGTTCCCTCCAGTGCCCTGGTGGACCTGTCGGACGCCGACGCCGCGGTCTGGATCGTCTCCCCGGAAGGGGAAACCGCCCGAAAGACCCGGCTGACTCTCGGGCAGACCGAGCGCGATGGATTCCGGGAGGTTCGGGAGGGCCTGCGACCGGGCCAACGCATCATTCTCAACCCGCCCCCTACCCTGAAAGAAGGCGAACGCATCCGACCGGTTCCCACCGACTGATCCAATCTTTTCAACCTTTCCGATCCATGAATTCCGTCCAAAAACCGAAACAACCGTTCATCTCCTGCCGCAACCTCGGCAAATCGTATCGCAAGGGGAAGACCGTCGTGACACCGCTCGAAGCACTCGACCTCGACGTGGCCAGAGGAGAATTCCTCTCGCTGATGGGCCCTTCCGGTTCCGGTAAAACCACTTTGTTGAACCTCATCGCGGGGATCGACCGACCGACAGCCGGAACGCTGACCGTCGGCGACACCGAACTCACCGCCCTGTCCAGAGGCCGACTCACGGCCTGGCGGTCCCGCCAATGCGGCTACATTTTCCAGCTTTATCACCTGGTCCCCGTCCTCACCGCTTATGAGAACGTCGAGCTTCCGCTTCTCCTGAACAAATCTCTCGGCCGCTCGGACCGACGGGAACGCATCGAGCAGGCGCTTGAGCTGGTCGGCCTTTCGGATCGCTCCCGCCACCGGCCCACCGAACTCTCGGGCGGACAGGAACAACGCGTCGCCATCGCCCGGGCAATCGTCACGGATCCCGGCCTCCTCGTAGCCGACGAGCCCACCGGCGACCTCGACCGCCATGCGGCGGACTCCATCCTGAAGCTGCTGCAGCGTCTTTCTTCCGAACTGGAGAAGACCATTGTCATGGTGACCCACGACGCCCGGGCGGCCGAAGCGGCCAGCCGCACCCTTCACCTCGAAAAGGGACAGCTCATCGAAAAGGAGGCGGCCTTCGCCGATCTCGAACCTCTCTCCAGATCCTCATGAAACGAACCCTCGCACTCCTCAGTCTCGCCTGGAAACAGGTCTGCCGCCACCGGGTGCGCAGCCTGCTGACCGTCGCAGGCGTCGCCACGGGCATCTTCCTCTATACCGCCGTCCAGACCATGCAGCACTCGCTGGCCGAAGTGACCCGAAACGAGAGCGGCGAGAACACCCTCGTCGTTTACCGCGAAAACCGCTTCTGCCCGACTACCTCCCGGCTTCCCGAATACTACCTTTCGGAGATCCGGCGCATTCCCGGCGTCCGCGAGGTCGTCCCCATCCAGATTGCAGTCAACAACTGCGGGGCCAGCCTGGACGTCGTCACCTTCCGGGGCGTTCCCCCGGAAAATCTCCTCGCCTACAATCCGGAGATCGAAGTCGTCTCCGGCTCCGCCGAGGAGTGGAAGAACCGGAGCGACGCCGCCCTGGTCGGACAGCAGTTCGCCCGGCGTCGCGGTCTGTCCCCGGGCGACACCTTCGAAGCGGTCGGGGTGCGGGTCTGGGTCGCCGGCATCATCCGATCCCCCCTTCCCCAGGACAACAATGTCGCTTACGTGCACCTGCCCTTCCTGCAGCAGGCTTCCCGCGTCGGCCTCGGAACGGTCACCCAATTCAACGTGCGCGTCTCGGATCCGCAGGATATGGATGCGGTGGCCGAACGGATCGACACCCTCTTCGCGGCCGACTCGGCACCCACCACCACCCGTCCGGAGAAGGCCTTTTTCGCCCAAACGGCCCGCGATCTTCTGGAGATGATCCAGTTCACCCGCTGGATCGGCCTCGGAGCGGTCCTCGCCGTTCTCGGCCTCGTCGCCAACGCGCTGCTCCTGGCCGCGCGCGGACGCATCATGGAAAGCGCCATCCTGCAGACCATCGGTTACCCGCGCCTGGCCGTCGGACTGGTCATGGTCTGGGAAGGGGCGCTCCTCGGGATCATCGGCGGCTTGATCGGCAGCGCCGCCGCCGCGCTCTTTTTCCGCTGGCAAAGTTTCACCCTCGGCAACGAGGGACTGACCCTCGCCCTTACTCCGAGTCTGGAGGCAGCCGTCTCCGGCCTCGTCGTCGCCGCGGTCCTTGGCATGGTCGCCTCCGTCTGGCCCGCCATCGTCGCCTCCACCAAACCCATCGTCTCCTCCCTGCGCCGCGCCTGATGTTACCGTTCTCCTACGCCACCCGCAACCTTCTGAGGGATCCGGCCCGCCTGATCCAGAAGATCGGAGGGGCCGCCCTGGTCGTCTTTCTGGTCCTTGCCGCCGCCAGCTTCGACCGCGGCATGACCGCAGTGCTCGGCGGCTCGGGCTCCCCGCTGAACATCATTCTCCTCGGCTCGGGCTCCGAGGACAGCGTCGAGCGCAGCCAGATCCCACCCCAGGTGGAAACGCAGGCCGCCGCCGGAGTGCGTGGGATCTCCACGCGGCTCGGCCGCCCCGCCGTCTCCGGAGAAGTCCACTACATGGGCAAACTCTTCTTCCCGGAGCACGAATCCGCCCAGGCGCTGCTCCGCGGAGTCACCCCGGCCGCCTTCGAGGTGCACCGGAGGGTACAGCTGACCGACGGGCGGTTTCCGGGTCCCGGCGAGGTGATGGTCGGTCGTCTGGCCCACCGGGCTCTCGGCCTACCGGCAGACGCCCTGCAACCGGGCGAAACGATCACCTTCGAAGATCAGGATTTCACCGTGTCGGGAATCTTCGCGGCGCCGGGGACGGTCATGGAGTCGGAGGTCTGGTTCGACCGAAACGACCTCATGACCCTGACCCAGCGCAATACGCTATCCTGTGTCGTCCTGCGGATGGAGAACGAGACCGGGCTTTCGGCGGCCGACCTGTTCACCAGGCAACGCTTCGACCTCGAGCTTACGGCCCTGAGCGAAAGCGAATACTACGCGGGCCTCTCCCGTTTCTACCGACCCATCCGCACCATGGCCTGGATCACCGCGATCCTGATCGCCGCCGGAGCGGTCTTCGGCGGATTGAACATGCTCTACGCCGCCTTCGCCTCACGCATCCGCGAAATGAGCACCCTTCAGGCCATCGGGTTCTCCCGGCCCGCCCTGTTTATCGGCATCCTCCAGGAGAGCCTTCTCTCCACCCTTCTCGGAACCCTCCTCGCCTCCTGGGCCGCCTTGATTCTGCTCGACGGACGGGCGGTCGATTTCTCGCTCGGCACGTTCCAGCTCACCCTCACCGGCCCGGTAGCCATCGCAGGGCTCGTTGCGGGCGTCGCCCTCGGAATCGTCGGCGCGATCCCGCCGGCCCTCCGCTGCCTGCACATCTCCATCCCCGCCGGACTGCGATCGTGAGCGACCGACCGAATAGCCTTCCCAACCAACAATAACCAACCAACCCATCACGAAAGACCATGAATACGAAAACCATCACCCGCCTGATACCGGCACTCTGCCTGGCCGCCCTCTGGGGCTGCGGAAGCTCCGAAACGGAATCCACCGGAGCAAGGGACGACCGTCCGAATCTCGACCACCTGTTCCTCGCCGAAAAACCTTCCCCGGCCACGTCCGTCGCCGATCTGATCGCCGACCCGACGGAAGGCGCGGAGGTATCGGTCGTCGGACGGATCGGAGGAACCGTCGAACCCTTCGGAAAGGGGCACGCCGTCTTCTTTCTCGCGGACGACGATCTCTACTTCTGCGACGAAATGCCGGAGGACACCTGCGAAACGCCCTGGGACGCCTGCTGCGAAGATCCGGAGAAGGTCGCCAAAGGGCGTCTGCTCGTGCAGTTTACCGACGACGACGGCGAGGTCCTCCCCGTCAGCCTCAAAGGCGTCAACGGCCTCGCCGGACTCGATACCGTTACGGTCACCGGCACGGTCGTCAGCGGCAAGGACGGTATCGTCACCATCGAAGCGGACGCGATGCACCGGGAGGCTTTGTAGTCCGGACTCCCCCCGTTTCTCGTTTGCGCGCCGGCACCGTACCGCCCACATTCGGGAAATGGATTTTTTCGAAGCGGCTGACGGACCTGAAACCAGCTCCTCCACGGGCATCGATTACCGCGGCGAACTCAACGACGAGCAGCACGCCGCAGTGACCGCTCCCTTCGGCGCGGCCCTCGTTCTCGCCGGCGCCGGATCGGGTAAAACGCGCACCCTCACCTATCGCGTGGCCTGGCTTCTCGACCAGGGCGCCCGCCCCTCCGGCATCCTCCTGCTCACCTTCACCAACAAGGCGGCCAAGGAAATGCTCGCCCGCGTCGAGGATCTCACCGGAGTCTCCTCCCGTTATTTCTGGGGCGGCACGTTCCACCACATCGGGCAACGGCTCCTCCGCCGCTTCGGCCAGCCGGTCGGGATCAACCCGGGATTCAACATCCTCGACCAGAGCGACGCCGAATCCCTGCTCGGCGACGTGATCCGTCGCATCGATCCGGCCTTCCTCAAGGACAAATACAATCCCAAGCCGAAGCTTCTCGCCAACCTGATCAGCTACGCCCGCAATACTCTCCAGGAGGTAGGAGACTATGCGGCGGAGCGCTTCCCCTACCCCGCAGACCTCGCCCCGCTGATCGCAAAGTTCGCCGAAGGCTACGAAAACGAAAAGCGCAAGCAGGATATGGCCGACTACGACGACCTGCTCGTTCTGTGGCTCAAGCTGCTTCGGGAAGACGACGGCTTCGCCCGATACTGCCGCGACCAGTTCGAGCACGTCCTCGTCGACGAATACCAGGACACCAACCGCCTGCAAGCCGCCATCGTCGACTCCATCGCCACCCACGGCCGGGTCATGGCCGTCGGAGACGATTCCCAGTGCATCTACACCTGGCGCGGTGCCGAGTTCCACAACATCACGACCTTCCCGGACCGCTACGAAGGAAGCTCGGTGTTCAAAATCGAAACCAACTACCGGAGCAGCCCCCAGATCCTCGACTTCGCCAACGGCATCCTCGACGGCCATTCCGGCGGGGGGTTCCGCAAGGAACTCCGCGCGGTCCGCCCGGATTCCGATAAGCCGGCCCTGGTCTCCACGGTCGACACCCGGCAGCAGGCCGAGTTCGTCATCCGCACCATCAACCAGCTCCTCGAACAAGGCCGGAACTACGGGGACATCGCCGTCCTTTACCGGGCCCATTTCCAGGCCATGGACCTGCAGATGGAACTCTCGCGCTCCCACATCCCTTTCCAGATCACCAGCGGGGTGCGCTTTTTCGAGCAAGCCCACGTCAAGGATCTCATTTCCCAGATCCGCTTCATCTCCAACCCGCGGGACACCACCGCCTTCCTCCGCTTCGCCGGCCTCCTGCCGAAAGTCGGACCCAGGACCGCGGAGAAGATCCACGCCTTCGCCGCCGACACGGCGAAAACGCGGGAGAAGGATTTCTTCGATGTCCTCGCGAGCGAAACCGTTCTCAAAAAAGTTCCCGCCGCCGCCCGCGACGAGTGGGCCTCCCTCGTAGCAACTCTCACGGAGTGCCGGCAAGAAGCCCGCAACGGAACCCCCGAGGAGGTGGTCCGGCTGGCCGCCGACGGTTGGTACGGCACCTACCTGCGCACCCTGTTCCCCAACTGGAAATCGCGGGAGGAAGACCTGCAAGGGGTGATCGGATTCGCCTCCCGCTTCGAGGACCTCGGCGAACTCCTCGCCCAGCTCATCCTCTTGAACTCGGAGTCCAGCGACCGGGCCATCGACACCAGCCAGGACACCATCCGCCTGACCACCATCCACCAGGCCAAAGGTCTGGAGTTCCCCGTCGTCTTCGTCCTCGGCGTGGCCGACGGCATGTTCCCCCTGAACCGCGCCATCGAAGAAGGGAACCTCGACGAGGAGACGCGGCTTTTTTACGTCTCGGTCACCCGTGCGATGGATCGACTCTTCCTCTCCTACCCCATGGTCCACGCCCAGGGCGGCCCGCCCCGCCGCCTCCAACCCAGCCGCTTCCTCTCCAGCATCCACCCCAACACCTACGAAAACGTCCGCTACCGCAGCGCCTGGTAGCGGAACCCGGTTTGGTTTGCGTGTTCGG
>CAZBLJ010000131.1:2364-7896 GCA_964492605.1 uncultured Puniceicoccaceae bacterium | reverse complement strand
CCTTCAGGTCCGAGAGGGCGGCCTTGAATTCCGCCTCTCCTACAAACCGGAGATCGTTATGGGTTCCCTCCTCAAACGTGACGAGTACCGCGTTGCCGCCCGATGCCTCGGCGAGGGCTTTGCCGTGGGAGACCGGGATGATGCGGTCCCGTTTCCCGTGGAAAATAAAGGTGGGGGCGGTTACGGCCGCGATCAATCTCTCGTTCGGAAAGGGCTCGGCGATGAAAAGCGGGATGGGCGGGGCAAGGCTCAGGACGGAACGGAACGGGCTTTCAAGGATCAGACCCCGGTAGTCGTTGTTTGAAGCGAGATGGAGGGCCGGGGCACCGCCGAGGGAGCGGCCCCAGAGGACGGTCCGGGACGGAGGGATGCCGAGGGTCTCTTCGGCGTACCGGGCGGCGGCATCCGCCGACGCCCGCACGGAATCGGGTGTCGGCGTGCCGGTGCTGAGGCCGTATCCCGGATAGTCGGCCGCGAGGACCGAGAAGCCCTGCGCGTTCATCCATGCGAAACGATCCCCGTTCATTCCGATGTCTTCGCCGTTGCCGTGGAAATAGAGGATCAGGGGTGCCTCTTCGGATTCGGCGGGCCGGAAGACCAGGGCGATGCGGTTGCCGTCCGAACTTTCCGCCCGGTGCAGATCGGAATGTTCCCCGTAGCTGCTGCCCCGGTAAGGGAAAAGCTGTTTCGGGTAGATGAGGCGCACGAGCAAGTTCAAGCCGAGATAGGCGACCACGAGGGTCAGGAGCAGGGAAATGACGAAACCGCGGGACACCATACGTGGATCGAGGATTGCAGTGGATTTGCGAAGTGGTCAACCTTCTCCGCTTTTCATCCATGACCAGGAAAGTATGTTGCATTGGTGCCGGCTACGTCGGCGGGCCTACGATGGCGGTGATCGCCCAGAAAAATCCGGAGGTTACGGTGACCGTCGTGGACATCAATTCCGACCGGATCGCCGCGTGGAACTCGGACGAGCTGCCGGTATTCGAGCCCGGATTACTCGATGTGGTTCGCGAGGCGAGGGGTCGAAACCTGTTTTTTTCGACGGATGTGGAGGATACCATCGCGGAGGCCGATATCGTCTTTGTTTCAGTGAACACACCGACGAAGGAGTTCGGTGTCGGCAAAGGAAGCGCGGCGAATCTGATGTTCGTCGAGAAGTGTGCGCGGACGATCGCGCGGGTCGCCCGATCCGATAAGGTAATCGTCGAGAAGTCGACCGTTCCGGTGCGCACGGCGGAATTCTTGAAAGAGATCCTGCATGCCGAAGGTTCCGAGCATCACTTCGAGATCGTTTCGAATCCGGAGTTCCTGGCCGAGGGAACGGCGATTCCGGATTTGAACGATCCGGACCGGGTGTTGATCGGGGGAGACCAGACTCCCGAAGGACGGGCGGCCGTGGCTGCGGTAGCCGGCCTTTACGAGGCGTGGGTTCCCCGGGAACGCATTCTCACGACCAATCTGTGGTCCTCCGAGCTTTCCAAGCTCACCGCCAACGCCTTTCTTGCCCAGAGGATTTCGAGCATCAATTCGATTTCCGCGCTCTGCGAAAAAACGGATGCCGACGTGGACGAGGTCGCCCGGGCCATAGGCATGGACAGCCGTATCGGTTCGAAGTTCCTGCGCAGTTCGGTCGGTTTCGGCGGATCTTGCTTTCAGAAAGATATCCTGAACCTCGTTTACCTGTGTGAGTTTTTCGAATTGCCGGAAGTGGCCGAATACTGGCGCAAGGTCGTCGAGATGAACAATTACCAGAAACGACGGTTTGTCCGGAGGATCATGGGCGCGATGTTCAATACGGTCAGCGGACGCCGGATCGCGGTCTTCGGATTCGCTTTCAAGAAGGATACCAACGACACGCGGGAGAGTCCCGCGATCTCCGTTTGCCGCGACCTGCTCGAGGAGAAAGCGATTCTTTCGATTTACGACCCGAAGGTCGATGAGAACCAGATCCGTCTGAATCTGGCTGCACCGGAAGGCGGCGAACGCGAGCTTGCGGTAGCGGACGATCCTTATGAAGCGGTCCGCGGTTGTGACGCGATCGCCCTCCTTACCGAATGGGACGAGTTCCGGGATCTGGACTTCGAGCGAATTTACGGGAACATGAGGAAACCGGCGCACATCTTCGACGGTCGGAATCTTCTCGACCGGAAGGTGCTCTCCGAAATCGGCTTCACCGTTCATGGCATCGGCAAGGGTGCCGTGGGAGTGCCCCCGCAGTGGGGAAGGCGCAAGACGGATTGGTAGGGCCATGATCGATTCGCTGATCCGTGTGCTGGAAAGTTTCCGATCCTCTCTTCCGAAGGTGGAGGAGGCGGGGAAGAGCCTGGCTGATTGCCTCCGGAACGGAGGCTCGCTTCTGGGGTGTGGAAACGGCGGAAGTGCTTCGGATGCCATGCATTTCTGCGAAGAGTTGACGGGCCGCTTTCGTGAGAATCGGCCTCCTCTTTCCGCCGTCTGTCTCAATTCGGATGGGACGGCGCTGACCTGTATCGCCAACGATTTCGGTTTCGAGGAGGTCTTCGCCCGCCAGACCCATGCGCTCGGGCGGGAAGGGGATGCATTGATCGGGTTCTCGACGTCCGGGAATTCGGAGAACGTGATCCGTGCCTTCCGGGCCGCCCGGGAGAAGAAGATGACGACGGTTCTTCTGGGGGGAGCCGACGGGGGCGAAGCCGCTGCGGATGCGGATCATACCGTGCTGGTTCCGGCACGTTCGAGTGCCCGTATCCAGGAAGTTCATACGTGGGTGCTGCACCGGTGGGTGGAGATCATTGAATTCGAGTTGTTTGGGATCGAGCGTGGCTAAGAGTCCGAACAGTCCCGCCCGGACCCTTTGCGTGTTCGGGAAAGAAAGCACGGCGGTCGAGATAGCGGAGGCGGCCCGGCTCGCGGCACCCGATTGGGAGGTTGTTTTCGTGATTCGCGACCGGGAGGAGGTCGGAGGCCCGGACATGGTGCGGGACCGCGATCTTCCGGGTTTCCTCAAAGACCGTTTCGGCGATCGCCGGTTTATCATTCCCTTTGCCGACGGTACGGAGCGGACGAAAATGGTTTCCTATGCCGAGGAATTGGGTTTGTGGCCGATGACGGTGATCCACCCGCGGGCCTACGTTTCGCCGAGCGCGAAGGTGGGTCCCGGCTGTTACCTTGCACCGGGCGCGATCGTTTCGTCCCGGGCGGCCCTGGCCCATCATTGCATCCTGAACCTCAACGTCACCTTCGGGCACGACAGTGTGGCCGGGCGTCACTTCGTGGCAAATCCCGGGGCTGCGGTCAGCGGGCGGGTGACGTTGGGAGAACGGGTTCTCGCCGGAGCGAATTCCTTTCTGGCGGCCGGGATCACGGTCGGGGACGATTGCCGGATCGACGCCCTGACCCATGTGGCCCGAGACATTCCGGCGAATCAATTGTGTACGAGCCGGACTCTGCGAATGGTTCCACGGAGGGAGAACGATGGATGACCCGGTGCTCGTGGCGGTGAACGACGTGCGCCGCAATCTCGGATACGAGGAGGTGTATCAGCTGGCCGATGACACCTCCCTGCGGAATGATTTGCGTTTGGATTCTCTGGCCCTGGCGGAGTTGACGGTTCGCCTGGAAGCTTCGACCGGGGTCGATGTGTTTGCCGACGGAATTGTTTCCACGATCGGCGAGGTGCGGGCGAAATTGAATCATCCTCGAGCGGAATGACTTTTATCGACAGGGGGGGCGGATCCATCGGGGAAGAAGTTCTTCTGGAACGGATCCGGCGTTATCGGGTGGAACGGCCCTCCACGATTCGGAGCGTTGACCCGGTCAGGATTCTGGCGGGGGTTCTCGCCGCGTTTACCGGTGGTTTCCGGGTGGCTTTGGAGGATGTTTCCGGAGTTGAAGAGGAGGCAGGCGGTTCCACCGATTGCCCGTTGCCTCAAGACATCGGGATCGGAGAAATTCGCGATCTCCTTCTGAAAGGTCGACCGGAGGGAGAGGTGGTCCTTTATACCTCGGGCACCACGGGAAAGCCGGCGGCCGTGAACCATGGCTGGCCTTCGCTTTTCCGCGGAACCAGGGTGGGAGCGAAGCATCGCGATGCGGTTTGGGCTCTGTGCTACAACCCGTCTCATGTGGCCGGACTCCAGGTGCTTTTGCAGGCGTTTCTGAACGGCTGCGATCTGGTGGATCTTTTCAACGCGGAACCGGATGAGCGGGCGGCTTCGCTTCGGAGAGCGGGAGTGACGCACCTCTCGGCGACGCCGAGTTGGCTGCGGATTCTGGTCTTCGATCTTGCCGGGGAGCCGCCTTTTGAAACCGTTCGGGGCGTGACTCTGGGAGGGGAGCGTTTCGACGCGCCCTTGGCGGCGGCGGCGAGAGGTCTGTTTCCCCATGCGGAATTTCGCAATATCTACGCTGCCACCGAGTTCGGAACCCTTCTGGTCTCGGAAAGGGATGATTTTACCCTCCCGAAGTCTTTGAGCGGTCACGTCCGGATCGAGGGAGGGCGACTGATGGTTTCGGCCGACTTGCTCGCAGGTTCGGAAGATGCCCGGGAGCCTTGGTACGATACGGGGGACCGGGTCGAAATTTTGTCCGAGCATCCGATTCGCTTCCGTTTCGTGGGGCGGGAAAGCGATCATGTCAGCGTGGGCGGATACAACGTGAATCTCGCCGCGGTGGAATTCCGTTTGCGCGAGCATACGGCCGTCCGTGAGGCCCGAGTGGTCGCGCGTCCGAACTCGGTGTTGGGGCAGATTCTGACCGCCGACGTCGTTCCCAGGGGCTCGGGTGTGACGGAAGCCGACCTCCGGAATTATCTCGAAAAACACTTTCCGCCGTATGCGGTCCCGCGTATGATCCGTGTTGTGGAGAATTTGAACCTTTCTCGAACCGGGAAACTGGAAAGATGACCGATAAGACGATTCTGGTAACGGGTGCGTCCCGCGGATTGGGATGGGCCGTGTCCCGGTGTCTCCTGGACCGCGGAGCGACGGTTCTCGGGGTGGCGCGTCATCGAACGGAAGGGGTGTCCTCCCTCGAGAAGAGCGGGGAGGGGCGTTTCCGCTTTCGGGAGGTCGATCTTTCCCGTCTCGAAAATCTGGAGACGGAAATTTTTCAGGACTTTGTTTCGCCGGAAACGATACTCCACGGCCTGGTAAACAACGCGGCGGTTGCCTATGACGATCTGGCGACGAATCTTCGGGTCGACCCGCTCCACGCACAATTTCAGGTCAACGTCTATGCGCCGATTCTTCTGGCGAAGGGCTGTATCCGGAATTTCCTTCTGCACGGCGTGGGGGGGAGCCTGGTCCATCTGTCTTCGATCTGCACGAAAACGGGATTCAAGGGCCTTTCGGCCTACGGTGCGACGAAAGGGGCGCTTGAGGGGTTCTCGGTCAATCTGGCCCGGGAATGGGGCCCGCGGGGGATCCGGTCGAATTGCGTGGCGGCCGGCTTTATGGATACGGAAATGACTGGCGGGCTGGATGAGGAAACGCGGAAGCGGATTCACCGGAGGGCCTCTCTGGGCGGGCCGGTGGAGACCGAAAAGGT
>CAZBLJ010000131.1:0-2264 GCA_964492605.1 uncultured Puniceicoccaceae bacterium | reverse complement strand
GATGTTGGCCCCTGCCTTCATTCTTCTAGGGTTGGGTCTGCGCTATCTCTTTTACAGCGCGGATTCCTGGAATCTGGACAGGATCTATGAAAAGTATTTCAGCGGACGCCGCAAAAGAAAGTATCGGTTGTTCACCCAGAGGATCGGGTTGGTTTTGATGATTCTGGGGTTGGTCTACGCCTGGCTGGTTGTCTGGCCGATGTTCGAGGAGTTTTTCGAGAAGTAGTCCCCCTCTCGTTTTTTCCTGCCAGCTTTCGTGATTCGCTCCGAGACAATCGTCCGTGTCCGTTACGCCGAGACGGATATGATGGGAATCGTCTATCACGGCAGTTACGTTCCCTGGCTCGAATGTGCACGGATCCAGTTGTTGGACGATATCGGTTGCCCTTACCGGGAGATGGAGTCGCTGGGCGTGCGCTTGCCCGTGGTCGAACTCAAATGCCGGTATCGGGAACCGGCTCGGTTCGATGATCGCGTGAGGGTCGTGGCCGAGGTCAGGGAGAGTCCGAGGGCGAGAATCACCATCCACTACCGTCTGTTCCGCGAAGAAGATGGAGCCCTGCTATGCGAGGCGTCGTCCATGCATGCCTTCATGGATTTCAATCAGCGACCGTGCCGGCCGCCGAAGGTGCTTCGGGAGGCCTTTGAATCGCATCTGCGGTCGCGGACGGAGGATGAGCCTTCCGGGGATACTGGCCAGGGGAACTAAAACCGCACGAGGAGGCCTCCGGAAAAGAGGACGCCGTAGAGAACGAGGCCGAGAGCGGATTTAAGCAAGAGGCGGTCGTAGCCTTCCCGGCGAAGTGCTTTCGGCAGTCGTTGATGGACCTCGTAGATCGGGACCAGTCCCGGAAGGGCGGCGAAGACCAGCCAATGGTCCCACAGGATGGCGACGCAAACCGTCACGAGGATGCAGACGATCAGACTTAGCATCACAAGAAACTCCCCGAATCCGGGGCCGAAGCGCACGATCAATGTCCGCTTGCCGGCTTTGGCGTCCGACTCGTGGTCCCGGTAGTTGTTGACCACCAGCAGATTGTTGGCAAGCAGCCCGATGGCGAGACCGACGGGCCATCCGGCCACCGGAAAAAAGCCCAACTGGACGAATGCGGTTGCGCACACCGCAACGATGCCGAAGAAGAAGACGACGAACACATCGCCCAGTCCGCGATAGCCCAGAGCCAGGGGTCGGGCCGTATAAGCCACCGCCGAAAAGATGCTTGCGAGACCGATTCCGATCAGCCACGCCCCCCCCCATCGGACGAGAAGCAGACCGACCCCGAAAGCGGTCAACAGGGTGAAGAACGTGGCGACCAACATGGCGAACGGTTTGATGAGGCCGCTGGCTACGGCCCGGGTCGGACCGATGCGTTCGTAAGTGTCGGCCCCCTGTTTCCAGTCGAAGTAATCGTTCGCAAAATTCGTCCCGATCTGGATCAGAACCGCAAAGGTCAGGCAGAGAAGGGCGGGGGCGGCGGCGAATCCGTCCAGGCTGAAGGCCAGAGCCGAGCCGACGAGGACGGGGATCATCGCTGCCGGCAGGGTCTTGGGCCGTGCCGCCAGAATCCAGGGGAGAATCTTCACTCCTTGGTCTTCCCGGGAATCCCCGTTGATCAATCGTCCGGTTGAGCTTCTTCCCGCTCGGTTCCGAGGATGAAATCGGCAATGTAATTCAGAATCCGTTCCTTGCCCTGCTCGCTCCCGATTTCTCCGAAGAAGGGAAAAAGCCGTTCGGTCGGTTTGCCCATCAAGTGAACGTCCACGAAGGCAAAGGGCTCCTTGTTGATTTCCGCAATCTTCAGATCGAAGACGATGCGCGGCTGTTCCCCCTCGCGGACGATGGTGATGGAGGAAAATGCCGAGTGGTCGTATTTCTCGCAGGCCCCGTATTGGAAAGGGACGCCGGCTCCTTTCAGCTGCGCCTTGATCCATCGGGAGGCGCTGGAAACGATATCGCAGGCCTCCGGTTTGGAGTTTCGCTTGGTCTCCAGAATCATCTGGAGGTCCGAGGATGGGTCGGGATTGCCACTGAGCATGGTTCAGATGCTAGGTGGTCGGGGCTACGTGTCGAGCGTGAAAAGAGCCTGGAATCATTCCCGATCACGAAGTTGAGAGCAGCACCTACCGGCAGAAGTATCAGCGAGCCTTCGCCCGGGAATTCATCCTGCCTGCCGAAGTGTTAGAAGGATTTTACTTCGCCCCCGCCCCCGGGGCCTTTCATCTGGCTCGCAGTGGGTCGAATTCCCAAAAGGAACTCCGGCTCG
>CAZBLJ010000130.1:0-7903 GCA_964492605.1 uncultured Puniceicoccaceae bacterium | reverse complement strand
CCACCAGGCATCGCTTGAAATTCCAGCTAAAACCCCGTCTAGACCCCGCCCGGTTTTTCGGAGGGATTAGAAGGAGGCGCTTCCGCTGCGGTCTTGTCGGCAGGAGTTTTTTTCGGGGTGGCCGTTGATTTTTTCGTCGCCGTTTTCTTTGTCGAACTTTTCCTGGCCGTGGTTTTCTTGGTAGCTGTCCTTTTCCGGGCAGTCTTCTTCGTAGCAGTCTTCTTTGCGGATGTCTTTTTCGTTGCGGCCTTTTTCGCAGGGGTGGATCGAGCGCCAGTTGAATCGGATTGGGGGGCTGTGCTTTTGCTGGCGGACGGTTTTTCGGATGCCGGTGCTTTTCCCTTTTTTCCGGCGCTACTGGCTTTCCGGTCTTCTTCCGCGGCTCGTTCAGTCTTTTTTGCGATGTTTCCAGCCAGCTCTTCGATTGCCTTGCAGGTAGCGTTGAGCCAACTGCCTGTTTTTCTCTTGGTCACGTCCGAGGCTTTTTTCAATGCATTGCAAATGCGTTCGCCGGTCCGATGAGTTTCTTTCTTACCCTTCTCCATCGGTTCTTCGGCTTTTTCGGAGGGTTCGGCCTTCGCATCGCTTGAGGTTGCTGCGTCACTCTGGGGTTTCATTTCGGGGCGATTCTCAAGGTTTTTGTCTGTCATAATGATTGTAGCGGGGTAATAGGAAGTGAGAGAACAAATGACAGCCGAAGGCTAATCGCAAATTTGCGAATTAACAAGGGAGAAAGGTTGGAATCGACGCCGATTTCGGGGCCTTTACTTCGCAGAAGCCGCTGCAAAGTTAGGATTCTGTGGATTCACATCCACCCGCCTCTCGTGGGGAACGACGATTAAATCCATATCTTCCATTGGAATTGCTCCTAAAATGACCTCATCGCCCATTACGATGGCTCCTACAAAGGCTGTTCGATTCTTGAAGCTGGTCTCAATGGGACCGACGTATGGAACCATTCGGCGCCTTCCGTCGGCAAGAGCCACTTCTTTTGCTCCGTTTTCTTCAAGCCTTAACTGAACTTTAACATGCTCTGGTATAATAAGATAAACGGATCCAGTATCCGCCAGCGCGTCCGATTCAACGGGTTTGATTTCAGGAAGTCGTGGATTTTTAAGAATGAGCATTCCGTAAGATAGCCCCATTATCAGAAAATTGCTGAAATCCTGGGCAAAAGCAACAGGAGTTTTCTTCGCCGATCCCAAATCTCTACTTTACCTCGAAAACCAGGCAGCTTTGGTCGTCCACAATAGGAGCCGTCCGGGAAAACTTCCGGATGCTTTTCAAGAGGAAACCGGGGATACGGTCCACCTCCAGGGTCGCACTCCGCTCGACCAGCCCGGCAAGGCGCTCGAGCCCGAATTCTTCCCCTTGTTCGTTCAATGCTTCTTCGAGACCATCGGTAAAGAATACCAGGCGGTCGCCTTTGCGCAGATTCCTGGAAGCGAGAGGAAAGGAAGCGTCCGGAAGCAAACCGAGTCCCGTGGAAGGAGACAGCCGCACGGTCTCGAGAGGCTGCCCTTTCCGTTGGAGGAAAAAAACCGGATGGGCCGCATGGCTGATCTGAAAGCAAACACCTTCCTCGGTCTTCGAGAACCAGCCGTACATGGCGGTCACGAAACGGTTGGGAAGCACATCGACAAGGGCTTCGTTCATTCGAGCGAGAATCTCGTCCGGCCGGTCGCCATCATCCCGGGAAAGGCGGTCTCCCAGATACTTTACGAGAATGGTATAAATGCCGGCGGAAACCCCGTGCCCGCAGACGTCTCCGAGAAAGAAACGGAATTCCGGCTCGTCCGGACGCGGAAAGGTGATCACGTCCCCGCTCACTCCATGGGAGGGCTCGTAGGCGACGGCGAATCGGACGAGCTTGCTCTCCCGCAGCTTTCCCGGGATGAGCAACTCCTGGACCATCCGGGCGTTCTGGAGATCCGCCGTCATGATCTCGTTTTGCTGCTGTAGGAGGCGGTCGTGACGCTCCAATTCGTCGTGCGCCTCTTTTTCCTTCGTGACGTCGCGGGAGATGCCGAGGACACCGATCGGCTTTTTGTTGTCGTCGAGAAGAGGGGCCTTGATCGTCGAGGCGTAGGTAACGGAACCGTCGGGCCAGGTTTCCTTTTCGGCCTCGCGGTAAACCGGCACGCCGGTCCGGAGCACAGTTACTTCGTCGTCCAGCGCTTGCTGGGCGTGCTCGGCACTGAAAAAGTCGAAATCCGTTTTCCCGACTAAATCCTTGGCCGTATCCAGCCCGAAATTGCGGGCCATGCTGTCGGAGGCGGCAATAAAGCGGCTCTTCGCGTCCTTGAAGTAGATCTTGTCCGGCGACCGTGCCAATAGAGCTTCAAACAACACCTGGCTGTGCGAACCGTCCTGCAAATCCGTCTGTTCGGATCTCTCCATAACACTGGCTTATTCCATGGAAAGATCCCGGGCAAACGTTTCCTCATCTTCCAAAGAAAAAATTCCCGGAAAGGAAAAATGTCGGCTCCATGCCGGCAGTGGGGTTTCGGACACGAAAACCATTCCGCCCTTTGCGCCCGTCGCGAAGATGCCGGGGATTTCCGACGCTTCGGAGTCCGGGAGAACCAGCTTTCCTTTGGAACCGGGGCTCCACGATTCGAAAAAAAGGTGGAAATAAGGCTCCTTTCCGTGCGCGCCGGAAACACGGATCGGATGGCCTTTTCCGATAACGACTTCGAGCTGCGAGGGGGCCGGATCCTCGGGTCGGGAGGCCAGGAATAGAAACCGGGTTTTCTCCGGTCCCGTCGGAGTTGAAAGGAAAGAACCGGAAAGCGAGAACGTTTCAAAGCCCGACTCCGGACCGGTCGGATCGTTTTGATCAGCGGAAATCAGAACCACCGTCTCGAACGGTCTCCATTCGGAGTCCAGGAATACGCTTCCTTCGACACGCACCGTTGGAAAAGGTTTCAGAAAGGTGCGGAGGGGCTCCGCCCTGATCCAGTCGGACGGGCGGCCGCCATCCGAATCGGAGGAAAGGGTCCCCTCGAACGATCCTCCGCTTTCGAGCGAGTCCCAACCCAGCCGAAGAAAAAACGATCCGTCGAAATTTCCCCGTCTCACCTCTCCCGTCGCCTCGATCGCACCCGCACGGTTGCGCAGCAGGCTAAGGTCTGCTTCCAAAATTCTCTCCGGCGTATCCAGAGTAATCCTACTGTCCGGGGCTTCGATCTTCCCGAACGGGAAAGAGGCTGGTCGAAGGACATCTCTCCAGTGCTCCGAGAACGCCGGTGCGGTTATCGTCGACGGGGCGGGAAGAATCAGTGCTGCACCGCCGACCTCGATAAGCGGAATCGACTGATCCGCCATCAGGTGTAGCCAATCAAGGTGCAGTACCGTCGAATCCGCCGTCCATGCCATCTGTTTCTCTTCGCGTTCGACCGGTCCGACGGACAGGAAATCCTTCCCGACCTCCCAATGCGCCCCGGTTTTCGCAACCGGACGCATGAGTCGAAACGGCAAGGAAAGTTGCCAGACCGAAAACCCGAGGACCGCGACGATCGCCAGAACGACCCAAAATTTGAGGGAGATTCTTCCCCGTCGGGCCGTTGGGTCGCACCTTCGCATCAACCGAAGACTACCGAATCCGGGAGTGCCGACAACCGTGATTTAACTCGCCAGCGTCGTGGATTCCTTCGCCTTATCCATGCCGGAAAGCTCTTCGAAAATCTCTGCGACCGGACGTTTTACAAGATACCCCGAACTGTGACGTCCCTCCGGCAGAGAGGGAAGGCCCGACAAAGGTTCCCTCAAAACGGGGGAACGGTTTGCGGCAACCTCGTCGAAGCGACCCACCGGAGTAAAGTGGGGGCCGTCCCGGACGATCTCCGGATTCGTCAAGGCGAGCCGTCCGATGGCACGCGTGGTCTCCGCCAAACGGTCCAACTCCGAGCGGGTGTAGCTCTCGGTCGGTTCGAACATGAGCCCCAATGGCTCGGGGAAAGCGACGGTCGGAGCGTGATAGCCGAAATCGAGGAACATTTTCCCGAAGGCCGGGATCGCCTGCGGTTTGGAGAGGCCGACCGATTCCAAAGCGGCGAACTGCTCCTCCGTCAACGTGAGGATGAATTCGTGCATCCGGGGCGCACCTGCCGTTCCGGCGGGCAAGAGAGGGAAGTCCTCCCGGAGCGAGTGTTGCAGGTAACGGGCCGCCAGGACCGCCACTCCGCTCATTCTTGGGACGCCCTCGCGACCGAGACGCAGCAGGTAGGCATAGCAACGGACTTTGTGGGCGAAGTTTCCCCAGTTCCGATGAAAAGATCCGATCGTTTTGGAGGGAGTCTTCGCCGAAAAACCCTCCCCGGAGCGCGTGATCTGCTTGCCGGGCAGGAAGTCGACGAGTTTCTCGCTCACGCCCACGATCGCGTCTCCCGGCCCACCTCCGCCGTGGGGGATCGTCCACGTCTTATGCAGATTGCTGTGAACGGCATCGACGCCCATCGCCCCGAGATCGATCCACCCGGCGATGGCGTTGAGGTTTGCGCCGTCGAGATACACCAGCCCCCCGGCTCCGTGAACTTTTTGCGCAATATCCGCGAAGGCCGTCTCGAAAATCCCTCCGGTGTTCGGGTTGGTGATCATGATTCCGGCAATGCGGGGACCGAACTCTTCGATTTTCGCGTCGAGATCCTCGATGTCGATGCACCCGGTCGAATCGGCATTCAACAGAGCGATCCCGCTCCTGGCCGGAAAACCCGCCATTGCCGCAGAGGCGAAATTCGTTCCGTGGGCGGACCGCGGGATCAACATCAGATCCCGTTTCGTATCCCCCCGATCCCGGTGATACGCCTGGAACATCTTGAGTCCGACCAATTCCCCCTGGGCTCCGGCCACCGGTTGGGTGGTGATCGCGGCAAGTCCGGTCATGGTGGTAAACCATTCCTGGGTCTCGTAGAGCACCTCGAGGGCCCCCTGGGCGCATTCCTCGGGAGCGGTCGGATGAATCCGGGTGAACCCGGGCAACCCCGCCGCCCGTTCGTTCAGATAGGGATTGTACTTCATCGTGCAGGACCCCAACGGATAGGGACCTTCCTCGGGCGCCGCGTTCAAGGCGTCCAGTCGCCGGTAGTAGGACTCGATGTCCTTCTCCGGAAAACAGGGAAGCTGCGGCGGAACCGACCGCAAAAGGTCCCCCGGCACTTCGACAACGGAAGGGCGGGATTCGACCGGGGCCGAATCTTCCGCCTGAAGCAGGGAAATCAGGCGTTCGACATCGGTCTCGCTCTGCCGGTCCGAAAAGCAAATTTTCAAAAGGTTTCGCGTATTCTCTCCGGGAAAACGTTCGCTGATGTCATTTCCCGCATGAAAGCCTTGCCGCAGACCCTCTTGCAGAATCTCAGCAACCGGTCGGTCGGTCTCGACCGTGATTTCGGTAAAGGACGGCGTATCCGGGAAGGCGGGTCGCACGCCGCCGACGCTAGAGAGACGATCGCAGAAACGGATCAAATGGGTCCGGGCCGTTGAGACGGCGCGACCCAAACCCTCCCCACCCCGCACGAGAAGGGAGGCACCGATCAAGGTGGCCAGAAAAGCCTGGTTCGAGCAAATGTTGGAGGTGGCTTTCTCCTTGCGGATGTGCTGCTCGCGGGTTGAAAGAACCATGACCTTTCCTTCGGACCCGCGCCGGTCTTTGGCGCCGCCAACGAATCTTCCGGGGGCGTTCCGGATGTCCGTCCGATGCTTCTCGTCGAACCGGATGGCGAAGAGGCCGAGACCCGGACCTCCGAAATTCGGTTCCAAAGCGAGGTGCTGGCCCTCTCCGATAACGATATCCGCACCTTCCTGCCCGAATTCCGACGGCGGCTTGAGCCCTCCCTCTCCGAGAAGGAAGGGGTCGATCGCGGCGATACTCCGGATCCCGAGATCCCGGCAGGCATCGGTCAGCGGGTCCACCTGTTCCAGATTCCCGAAAGTGTTGACCTGCGGAAAAGCGAAGGAGGCGATACGACCGCCCGCCTTTTCCAGACTGTCGCGGGCTACGGCCGGATCGATCCGCCCCGTCTCCGGATCCGCCTCGATCCTCAAAATTTCATAGGGAGTGTCGGCAAGGTGGGTGGCGAGAACGTGTAAATCGGAAGGCGGCAGAGTGCCCGCAACCGCGATGACGGACGTCTTCTTCTGGAGGCGGAAAGAGCAAAACGCCGCCTCCACCAAAGCAGTGGATCGATCGTAAAGAGACGAATTCACGGCATCGTAACCCGTCAGCTCGGACAGAATGCATTGGTAAATCCAGTGCGCCGTCAAAGTGCCCTGGCTCCGTTCCGGTTGATACGGGGTATAGCTGGTGGCCAGACGACGCAGAGCGGCGACCTTCCCTACGATGCCGGACTGCGTCCAGTCCGGGAGCCCGTCCGCCGCAAAACCGGGGAGGATCCTGTTCTTCCCCGAAAGGCTCCCAAGATGCTCCAGGGTCTCCTCCTCTCCCAATTCCTCGGGAAGGGGCGGCGGAGCCGCGAAACGGATCGTCTCCGGGATGTGTTCGTAGAGATCTGAGAGATCCCGCAGACCGAGGGTGGCGAGAACCTCTTGTTCTTCGCTGGTGCTCAGCGGAATGTAGTGACGAGCGTGCTCGCGGAAATTATCCGTCAGAATCTCGGAGGTGGATGTGCCGACTTGCATGTTCTAACGCTAGAGTCTGCCCTCCGGGGTGCAAGTGCGGACCGGATCTTTTGGCCAAAGAATAAGCCTGTTCGATCCGGAATGCGGAGCGCGAACCACCCGGATGCCCCCATTTTCTATTTCGGGCCAAGGCAGAATTCGAGCGGTTGCAACCAGTGACCGTCTGCCTCATTCTTGAACGATGAAGACGGCTGCGCAATGGATTGAGGGACGGGATATCGGGAGTAACCAGGGGCTTTTCATCTGGCAGAAAACAGGCGTCTGTTCAGGGATTTTGTCCCACTTCGGGCTTATTCTCCGCCTGAAGGCGGAGTTCCTTTTTGGAATTCGACCCACTGCGAGCCAGATAAAAGGCTCCTGCGGGAGTAACCATCCCGGTCGATTCGGAGAACCGATTCGTTCAAAAACGGGATTAGGGGTGGTATCCCTGATCTTCGTCGCCGCGGCTGCGGCGGGTCTCCTCGCTTTCTGGTGGTTCGGCCTTCGCCCCTCTGCGGAACAGGAGGTCAGACAACGGTTTGAGAAGCTCTCCGCTTTGGTTGCGCAACCCCCAGCCGCAGGGCTGATGGGAAAGGCGAAGGTCGTCGGTGGATTCCGGGATTTGTTCCTGGATCCCGTCGCCATCGACTCTCCGGCGGCAGGCCTGGACGGGCTCTATTCGCCACAGCAACTGGCGAGCGCCTATTTCTCGGCTCTTCAGTCGGGAGGAACCTTGACGGTTGCTTTCGACCCGGGCCGCATCGACTTTACCGAAACCGGCGAAGCGCGTGTAAAGGTCAACGTTACGGCGACGGTGACCCAGCCCGGCAAACGTTCCCGGGTTGAATCCGGTCACTTCGAGGTGGAGTTGCGGAATGCCGAAGGAGAATGGCTGTTTTCGTCCTTTGACGAGGTCCGGTAGGTCGCCGGATAAGGCCAACGGGCAGGAATGCCCGCCCCCCAACAGGGGCACGGGTTTTCCAACCCGTATTTCGCGACCCGCCGGAGCGCACCGCAAACGGACAGGAATGTCCGTTCTCCCGCCACCCAACAGGGGCACGGGTTTTCCAACCCGTGTTTCGCAGCCTGCTGGAGCGCACCGCAAACGGACAGGAATGTCCGTTCTCCCGCCCCCAACAGGGGCACGGGTTTTCCAACCCGTGTTTCGCGACCCGCTGGGCGCACCGCAAAAAAGCGGGCCCGGAAACCCCGAACCCGCTTGGAAAAATCGGGACGCTAGACGATCCGCCGCTTGCTTATTCTCCGGACGTGACAGCCTTATCGCGGG
>CAZBLJ010000129.1:0-7977 GCA_964492605.1 uncultured Puniceicoccaceae bacterium | reverse complement strand
CGTCCGGGACTCGCCAAGCCTCCCGCTTCCACATGAAAGCAACGGTCGAAGTATCCCTCTACCCTCTGACCGAGGACTATGAATCGGTCGTCCTCCAATTTCTCGACGATCTGGAAAAAACGGAAAGCCTCTCCTTTTCAACCAACGGGATGAGCACTCAAATTTTCGGCGAAGCTACGGATATCTTCGCCTCCCTCGGTCGCCAATTCGAAGCCATCCAGGAGAGCGGCAAGGCGATGCTGATCGTCAAGGCCGGTCCCGGGCATATTCGGTATGAAGGTCGGCACAGCCGGAAACTCTGAACCGGAGACGCCACCATGAGACGGGACCTCAACTGGTTTTTTCATTACTGCCTCGAAAAAGACCTTCTCAGCGCCGAACAAGTCCACGGGTCGCTTCAGAGCATCCACGGACAGACCAGCCTGGAAGACGTCGGAGATATCCTCACTCAGGCAGGCTGGATTGACAATCCGGAATCCATCCGGGACATCATTAAATCCGCCAGAAAGCAGACGAAAAAGAGCGCGGAGGCGCCGCCTCTTCCCTCCCTCGAGAGTGCCGACCCCCGTTCGACGGCTCCGGACTTCTCCGCTTGGACCGACCTTCCAGACGAAGAGCTAAGTGGGTCCATCCGGTCCTGGATCGCAGAGTGCCAGGCCTCCGCCGTGAGCGACATTCACCTGACGGCCGACGCCCGGCCGCGCGTCCGGCACCATCGCGAAGTCGTCTACCTTAGCGAGAATCCCCTGGAGGCCGACCTTGTCGAGCGAATCGTCCTGTGCCTGCTCTCCGATGAACAGAAGAGTCGATTCCAGCAGGAGTGGGAACTCGATTTCGTCCTGGATCTGGAGGAAAGGGAGGACGGCACCCAATTGCGACTCCGGGCCAATTTGCTTCGGCACATCAACGGGGTTTCGGCTGTTTTCCACATGGCGCACACCGAAGTTGCCAGTCTGGAGGAGCTGGGGTTTCCGAACGCCGAGAACATCCGGAAACTCCTTACCTATCACAACGGTATCGTTCTCGTGACCGGACCGATCGGCTCGGGGAAAACCACGACCCTCGCCAGTCTCGTCCACGAGCTGAACGAGACCCGGAAGTGCCACATCGTCGCCATCGAAGACCCGATCGAGGTGGTTCAAGCGTCCCGCGGCAGTATTTTGACCCAACGCGAGGTTGGCACGCACGTTCAGGCCTTCGACCTGGCCTTGAAATCCGCTCTCCGGGAGGATCCGGACGTGATCGTCGTGGGCGAGCTACGGGATCTTGAAACGATCGAGATGGCGGTTACCGCCGCGGAGACCGGTCACCTGGTCATCGGAACCCTCCACACCCGCGATGCGGCCAGCACCTTGAACCGAATTCTCAACGTTTTTCCTCCCCGGCAGCAATCGCAGATTCGAGCGATGACGGCCGACTCCCTTCGTGGAATCATCTGTCAACGGCTGATTCCCTCCACCGACGGCGGTGTCGCGCTCGCCTGCGAGTTCATGGTCAACACCTCGGCAACCGCCAACCTGATCCGGGAAGGAAAGGATGGCGGCATCGGTGCTTCCATGCAAACGGGCAAACGACAGGGTATGCGAACCATGGACGAGTCGATTCTCGAGCTTTACAAGGTGGGGCGGATCTCCCGGGAGACTGCGGAGAACTTCCTTCAGGATCCCGGTCTCATCGAGGAGGACAGCTGATTATGGCCGAAATTGATACGCTTCTGGAAGAAACGCTCGAAAAGGGAGGCTCGGACCTCCACCTGTCCGCCGGCGTGCCGCCGAGGATTCGGGTGAATGGAATCATTGAGACCCTCGACTACGAGCAATTGTCCCCGGAGTTGGTGGAAGGAATCTTATCCGAGTTTGTCCCGCAACATCGCTGGGATCTGTTCCAAAAGGGATCGGATGTCGATATGGCTTACGAGATTCCCGGCCGGGCACGATTCCGCACGAACGTTTTCCGTAATCACTGGGGGCCCGCGGCGGTGTTCCGCCAGATTCCGTCGAAAGTTCTATCCATCGACGAGTTGGGCCTTCCCCAGGTTCTCAAAGCATTGGCACTTCGCCCGAGCGGTTTGGTGCTGGTAACGGGACCGACCGGGAGCGGAAAGTCCACCACCCTCGCCGCGATGCTCAACCAGATAAACGACCTCCGCCGCCGCGAAATCATCACTCTCGAGGATCCGCTCGAATTCATCCACACCGACAAGAAGAGCACTTTTGTTCACCGTGAGATCACCGAACATTCCCACTCCTACGCCGCCGGCCTCCGGAGTGCGATGCGGGCCGATCCCGATGTGATCCTCATCGGCGAAATGAGAACCTGCGAAACGATGCGACTCGCCCTCGATTGCGCGGCCATGGGTATGCTGGTATTCGCTACCGTCCACACCAATGGGGCCGCCAAAACAATCGACCGGATCATCGATGCCTTCCCTTCCGAAGAGCAGGATCAAGCGAGGATTCTTCTGGCCGAGTCTCTCCGCGGGATCGTCTCCCAACTCCTCTGTTCGGGTGCGAATGGCGGACGGGTTCCCGCCTTTGAAATCCTGACTTATCACGTCTCCCTTCCGAACCTGATCCGCCAGGGTGCCCTCAGCTCCATTCGAAATTTGATCGAGCAGAATCGCGACGCCGGGATGATCTCTCTCGATGCCTTTCTAAGAGACCTCCTGAACCAGGGCCTGATCGACAAGAACGAAGCTTACATGAAAGCGATCGATAAGAACGCTTTCCGTGACTGAGGGTTTACTTTTTCTCCTCGGACTCCGCCTCTTCGGCGGCTTCCGGTGCTTCTTCTGCGGAGGGTGTCTCGGTTTCCGAAGGAGCTTCCTCCACTTCGGCAACCTCTTCTTCCGTTTCGGCGGTGGTCTCTCCGGCACCGGTTTCTTCTTCCGCTCCCGCAGTCTCGGCGGCCACAGCCTTCCTGGCACCACCCTTCCGGGAACGCTTCCGCCCCTTTTTCGGCTTGGTGTAGCCCTCGTCGTCGGCATCGATCAACTCAATGATCGCCATGTCAGCCGCATCGCCTTTTCGGGCGACCAGCTTGTAAATCCGGGTGTATCCGCCCGCCCGGTTCAAAAATTCTTCAACCCGCTCCTGAAAAAGCAGACGCACCGCTTCCTGGTCCCGGACCTTCGCCACCGCCTGCCGACGGAAGTGAAGCTTTCTGGCGGGATCCTCGGCCGCGTGAGCCTTCTTCGCAAGAGTGATCACCTGTTCGACGAACGGACGAAGGGCCTTCGCCTTGGGCAGGGTCGTTTCGATCCGCTTGTGGAGGATCAGACTGGCCGAGAGATTGGCGAGGAGCGCTCCGCGGTGGGCGGTCTTTACTCCAAGTTTGTGGCGTTGTTTAAGGTGGCGCATGGGAGGTTCTCCGTTTCCGTATTATCCGGAATCAGTCCTTCTTTTTGTCGAGAAGCCGCTCGTCGATCTTCATCCCGAGAGAAAGTCCGAGCTGTTCGAGCTTGGCTTTGATCTCGTTGAGGGACTTTTTCCCGAAATTCCGGTATTTGAGCATTTCCTGCTCGTTCTTCATTGAAAGTTCACCGACCGTGGTGATGTTGGCGTTGTTCAGGCAATTGGCCGCACGAACCGAAAGCTCGATCTCGTTCACGCTCATGTTGAGCAGCTTGCGGAGACGGTTCTGCTCCTCGCTGACCTCGGAGCTTTCGCTCTCGAACTCGATTTCCTCTTCGGACACCTCTTCAAACACGTCGAGGTGGTGGCGGAGGATCGCCGCCGTCTGCTTCAAAGCGTCGTCCGGAGTCACCCGACCGTCGGTCGTGATCTCGAGAATCAGTTTGTCGTAGTCGGTCATCTGCCCCACCCGCGTATTTTCGACGGTGTATTTGACCAGACGGACCGGGCTGAAAAGAGAGTCGATCGGAATCACCCCGATCGGCTGGTCCTCCTTCTTATTTTCTTCTCCGGTGCAATACCCGCGCCCCATTTTCACTTCGATCTCAGCCCGGAAGGACATCTTCTTGTCCAGCGTGCAAATCACCTGTTCCGGATTCAGAATCTTGATGTTGGCGTCTTCCTGGATGTCACCGGCGGTCACCTGTCCCTCCTTGTCCACCGAAAGAATCAGATTCACGGTCTCCTTCGAGTGCGACACGATCAGGATCCGCTTCAGGTTCAGAACGATATCGGTGACGTCTTCGACCACTCCGTCGACCGTCTGAAATTCGTGTTGCACCCCGTCGATTTTCACCGAGGAAATCGCCGCCCCTTCGATGGAGCTGAGGAGCACCCGTCGCAGGGAGTTTCCGATCGTATGGCCGTACCCGGTTTCAAACGGCTCGGCAACAAAGGATGCATAGGTGTCGGTCGCGGTCTCTTCGACTTTCGTCAGGCGCTTCGGTAACTCAAATTTTGCAAGTCTCTTGGGCATGATGATTACTTCCGTTTTCTTTCGGGATGCGGGTCCGGTTAGCGACTGTAGAATTCAACGATCAGCTGTTCGTTGATGCTGTGTTCCATTTCCTCGCGGGTCGGCACACGCTCCATCTTCGCTTCAAGCGCGTCGGCGTTTACGGTGATCCACTGCGGAACGGCCCGGTACTGATTGTCGGCCAAATTCTGCGTTGCCAGGGCACGTGATGAAGTGGCCTCCCGCACGGAAATCCGGTCTCCGGGAGACACCTGAAAACTGGGGATATCAACCTTGCGTCCGTTGACCAGAACATGGCCGTGGTTCACGAACTGGCGGGCGGCGCGGCGGGTTCTACCCAAGGCCATCGTGTAGACCACGCTATCCAGACGCGTTTCGAGCAACTGGAGGAAAATCTCACCGGTCACCCCGCGCTGGTTCTTCGCTTTCTCAAACGTACGGCGGAACTGCTTCTCGGTCAGGCCGAAAAGAAAACGGAGCTTTTGCTTTTCGTCGAGACCGAGCGCGTAATCGCTCTTCTTCCTGCGAAGACGCGGTCCGTGCTGTCCCGGCGGATAAGGTTTGTTTTCAAACGCACGATTCGACGGGAACAAAGCCTGTCCGAAACGGCGGTTGATTCGAGTGACGGGTCCGGTATAACGAGCCATGAAACAATCTTCTTTCTGGGTGGTGGTTCTGAAAGCGGTTAGACGCGGCGACGCTTGGGGGGACGGCAACCGTTGTGGGGGACGGGAGTCACGTCGATGATATCGGTGACGATCATGCCGAGGGCCTGGAGCGCGCGCACCGCGGAGTCGCGGCCCATCCCCGGACCTTTCAACTTCACGACCACTTCTTTCATCCCGTGCGACATCGCGACCCGACCGGCCGTCTGAGTCACAACCTGCGACGCATAAGCGGTCGATTTGCGCGAACCGCGGAAATTGCATTTACCGGCACTGGACCACGAGATCACATTGCCGTTTTTGTCCGCAAAGCTGACCTTCGTGTTGTTGAAAGTGGCGAGCACATGGCAGATGCCGGACGTAACATTCTTACTCCCCTTCGCCTTGCGGATTTTCAGGTCCCCGAGATCGCTCTTCAGAAGATCCGCAGCCGTTTCCTCCTGCTTTTCCGGCTTCTCCTCCTTCGCCGTATCGGTTCCGGTATCGGCAGCCGCAGCCCGGGCGACTCCGGCCTCTTCGGGGATCTCTTCTTCCTTCTTGTTCGTAACTTCTTCTTCGCTCATTGCGGGAAATCCTTACATTTGCTTATTTTTTGCGAACCACGCCGACGGTCTTCGGCCCGCCCTTGCGGGTGCGGGCGTTCGTGCTCGTGCGCTGTCCCCGAACCGGAAGACCCCGCTGGTGACGAATGCCCCGGTTGGATCGAATCGCCTGCAACCGCTTTATATTACCGGTAACTTCCCGACGAAGATCTCCTTCCACGGCAAACTGATTGTCTTGAACCGCGGAAGCCAGCTTGTTCAACTCCTCTTCCGTCAGCTCGTGGGCCCTCCGATCCGGGTCCAGACCGGACTCCGAAACGATCAGATTCGACCGTGTCGGACCGATCCCGTAGATGTATCTAAGGGCATACGGCAACTTCTTGTTCCCGGGAATATCGACTCCTAAAATTCGTGGCATGACGAGGCAGGTTTGCGTAAAGAAAAGCGGTGAGACTGAAGGTTTTCGGGGGGCTTGAACAGAAAAAAATGAAATTTTTTCGTTTTTTTTTCCGGAACAAACGTTTTCGGTTTCTCACCCGCCCGTTTTCTCCTAGCGTGTTGGCGTGAATGTAAACGCACGAATCTCAGGCGAAT
This sequence comes from uncultured Puniceicoccaceae bacterium, assembly GCA_964492605.1. Taxonomy (GTDB): domain Bacteria; phylum Verrucomicrobiota; class Verrucomicrobiia; order Opitutales; family Puniceicoccaceae; genus Puniceicoccus. Next base: position 1,787 of record CAZBLJ010000129.1, on the reverse strand, counting down.
GGCGTCGCAGGATGCTCTTCCTTTTTCTCATGGTCTTCGGAGTCGGGGTCTGGTTCCTGACGGACGGCTACATCTACTGGCCCAAAGAGGCCGAGCGCTACGAGGCTTACGCCGAAATCCGCGACGAGCTGATCGAATCCGGCGAGGCGGAAGACGAAGAAAGCTCGAAGGTGCTCATGGCGTGGAAGTCCTATGCCGAAGAGGCCGGTTATCCTCCGAAAGCTCCCAAAGAACGCACCGACAGCGCAATTACCGAACAGCGGGTGATCGGTTGGACGCTGACCCTGGGAGCGCTCGCCTTCGCGGCGTGGATCGCCTGGAACCATCGCCTCTCCGTTCGGGCCGACGGCGACATGATTATCGGTGCCTCGGGCCAGCGCGTGCATCTCGACTCCATCATCGCGACGGATCGCAAAAAATGGAAGAAAAAGGGCATTGCATACGCCATCTACGAGGAGGACGGACAGCGGAAACGTCTTTGCCTCGACGACCACAAATTCGCCGGATGCGAAGAGATCCTGGTGGAGGCGGAGAAACGGATCGAAAGCAGGAAAGGCGATAGCGAACAGAAGGAAGAGAGATGAAAACCATTCTTCCGCTTTACGGCAGACTTCGTCTTGTTCTGTGGTTTCTGGCATTGACCCTGGGAATGGGGGCGGCCTCGGCGGCAGCTTCGGAGGCTCCCGCCGGGCTTGAGAAAAGTGATGGAACCGTATTGGAGAGCACCTTGGAGAATGTGGTCGGTTCTGAGGCGGTACTTTCGACTTCGGAGGGGGAAGAAATCACCGTTCCTCTCGATGAATTTACCGAGGAATCCCGCCGGAAGGTTCTCGCGTGGGCACTCCCCTTGATCCTCTCCAATTCCAAAGCCTTTCCGGTCGAGATTTTTCGAAAATTCCAGCTATCGGAGGGCGAGGAATCCACCGGCGTCTTCGAGGTTATTCTGGAGAATCGTTCCCTTATGAATATTCCGCCGGATCTGCACCTTCAGTTTGCGCTCCGGTTCGTGGATTTTGACCTTTTCTGGGGTGTCGATGGACAAGCCGCCTATCAACCGGTTGATACCCGTGTCGAGAAAACGGAAATCCCGTTTGAAGGAATTCCCAGCGGTGAAACAGAGGTCTTCAAGCAGGATTCCGTTCGCTTCGGTAAGGTCGGTCGTGGATTGGATTGGTCCAGCCTTGCAGAAGGAGAGTCTCCCCTCCTGGAGCCTCCGGAACGCCTGACGAAGGTTTTTCTCGAAGTAAATCTCCTCTTGGAGGAAGAGATCGTTGGATCCTTTGTCGAGTCGCCCGTTGCCGCTCAGACTCTCGCGGAATTCGTCGGCGAGGAGGTGTCGGTACCCCGAAGTCCATCCAATCCGGCGGACAGCCCGAGTCCTCAAGCGGATGAACCTCCGATTCACGGTCGGAACGTTCCGCTCGAATCTCTCTTGATCATCAACAGCGCCAATTCGACCGGGTCCGGTTTTCTGGCCAAAATCAACGAACGGACGTTTTTGGTGACCAATGCCCATGTGGTATCCGATGCTCGGAATATTTCCTGCCAGAGTGCGGCTGGCCGACCTATCGAGATTCCCAATTACTGTTTCCTGGCCGGAGACCGCGACCTGGCTCTGATTCCGGTGGAGGACGACGGCGAATTCCTCACCGTCGCCGAAGAGCTTGCCGATGTAGTCGAAATTGGCGACGCAGTCACCGTCTACGGGAACGAGGCGGGTGCCTTGGTAGCCACGGAATTACGAGGGCACGTCCGCGGTATCGGTCCCCGCCAGGTGGAAATCGATG
>CAZBLJ010000128.1:2873-8137 GCA_964492605.1 uncultured Puniceicoccaceae bacterium | reverse complement strand
ACATAATTCCGGCGGAATAACAAACCCAACCGTCCGATTCCTTCACCCTCGGCCCAACGAATCCACACCTTTCCTGGTGCGTTCGGGGAAGCCGCTTGGGCGGGGGATCCAGTTCTTCGGGGATCGAAGAGTTCGGTTGCTACCGGAAAAATTTCCCAATGAATCAAGCCCGTGCTTGCACCTTGGAAAAATCGCCTCTTGTTAGGTGAAGGAAGTTGCTAACCGAAACCCAACAAATTGATTGCTATGAAGATACGTGCTTATTTGAAACCGACTTGTGGATGGAGTCGCGGTGTCCGCGCCATTATGCAGAAATACGATCTTGATTACGAAGACCTGGATATCGTGGGCAATCGCGATTTATACGACGAGATGGTCCGAAAATCAGGCCAGCAACTTTCCCCCTGTGTCGAGGTCGACGGTGTCATGCTGGCGGATGTCAGCGGCGAGGAAGTCGAAAATTTTCTGATCGCAAATAACCTGGTGGAGCGGAACAGCCGGGTTCCCGAATACCCGACCAACCAGTCCTGTTCCTCGCACCGTCGCGAAGATCCGCAAACCGTCCGGTTTTTTTAAGAAGTCGAACGATCCGGACGACCGGATCCGTCTCACGACGAAAACACGGAAATCTCTTCGGTCAAGCTCCGGTTTTCGTCCTTGCTGGGGTATGATTTTTCCGACGGATCGAGATCCGCCATCTACCAACCCTGAATTTCCAGACCATGAATTTCGAGAATCCCTCCCCACTCTATTCCGTCGACCACGAACACGACGCTTGCGGCGTTGGCTTCATCGCCAACATCCGCGGCGAGCGGTCCCACGATATTCTGGACCGCGCCGTGCAGGGCTTGAAGAATCTGGCCCACCGCGGTGCCGTCGATGCCGACGCGTTGACCGGCGACGGGGCCGGGGTGTTGACGCAGATCCCCTACGAGATCCTGGAAACCTTTCTGGAGGAGAACGGGAAGAAACTGTCGGACCGGTCCGATCTGGGAGTCGGGATGATCTTTCTGCCCCGAAATGACGAAGATGCCCGGAACCACGCAAAACAGATTGTCGAGGAAGCGGCCAAGAGGGAAGGAATGGAATTTTTGGCCTGGCGGGAAGTGCCGGTCGATCCGAAATGTCTCGGAAAGAAGGCGGAGCTGACCCGGCCCGGGATCGTTCAGGCCCTGGTGGCCAAACCGTCGAACATGGGTGCCGACGAGTATGAGAGAGCGCTCTTTCTGGCGATGCGCTCCGCGATGCGGCAGGCGGGCGAGAAGAACCTCAGCGACTTCTATGTCGTGAGTTTTTCCCATCGGACCGTTACCTACAAAGGACTCCTCAACGCGCCCCAGGTGCGTCAATTCTACACCGACCTCCGCTCCACGGAATATAAAACGGCGCTGGCGATCTTTCACCAGCGCTTCGCAACCAATACCTTGCCGGACTGGACCAAGGCGCAGCCGTACCGAATGCTCGCCCACAACGGGGAGATTAACACGATCCGGGGGAACCGGAACCTGATGCGCGCCCGCGAGTTTTCCGACAAGCACGGGGTATGGGGGGATCGCTACAAAGACCTGAGCCCGATGATCCAACCCAATATGTCGGACTCGACCAGCCTGGACAACACGCTGCAACTCCTCGCCGTGGGCGGAAGGTCCTCCTTGCACGGAATCAGCATGATGATCCCCTCTGCCTGGGAGAACGACGTCCACCTTTCCGAGGAAGTCCGCGCTTTTTACCGGTGCCACTCCACCATTATGGAACCCTGGGACGGACCTGCCGCCGTAGCGTTTACCGACGGACGCTTCATCGGCGGATCGCTCGACCGGAACGGTCTTCGCCCCTGCCGCTACAAGATCTATGAAGACGATACGATCGTCCTGGGTTCCGAGGCGGGTCTGATCCGCGACTGGGGATCTCCGGTCGTCGAGGCGGGTCGCCTCGGTCCCGGAAAGATCATTGCCGTCGATCTTGAAAAGAAAAAGGTTCTGCGCGACGGAGCGGTCAAAGAATTCCTCGCTTCCCGGGAGAACTACCTCGATTGGTGCAAGAGATCGCTCCATACCCCGGGTGAGATTTTGAAGGAGAACCGCGAAGATCTGAAATCTTCCGTCCGTTCGGAAGACGTTTCCTCCCTGCAAGTGTGTTTCGGATACACCTCCGACGAGGAGCAAATGGTTTTGAAACCGATGATGGAAACCGGACAGGAGGCGGTCGGTTCCATGGGCGACGATACGCCCCTGGCCGTTTTGTCCCACCGGAACCGTCTGCTCTTCCATTACTTCAAGCAATTGTTCGCCCAGGTAACCAACCCGGCGATCGACTCCCTCCGCGAGCGTTCGGTGATGTCTCTCACCGTAAATCTCGGCGGAAAAATGGGCCTCTTCGAACCTCTCTCCAACGACCAGACCTTCCTCACCCTCGACTCTCCGCTTCTGTTTTCCTCCGAGCTGGAATCCGTTCGGAAGAGTGATCTCTTCAAGGATTCCACGAAGGAATTCGATTGCACCTTTCCCGCCGACTGCTCTCCGGAGAATTTCGAAAGCGAGGTGAAGAAGCTCGTTTCGGATGCGGTGGATGCGGTGCGGAACGGGACGAAGCTGCTCGTTCTGAGCGACCGCCTCGTTTCCGCCGGGAAAGCACCGATCCCCTCCCTTCTCGCGGTGGGCGCGGTCCATCAGGGGCTCGTGCGGGCCGGTCTTCGTCTGCGGTGCGACCTTGTATCGGATACCGCCGAGGCACGCGACGTTCATCAAACCGCCTGTCTTCTGGGGTTCGGCGCGAACGCCGTGCACCCGTGGTTTGCCGAGGCTCTTCTTCTGCGCCTGGGCGACGAGGCGGAAGAATCCATCGACCCGGAAACGGTTCTGTCGAATTACCGGAAGGCCCTCGACAAGGGCGTTCTGAAGATCATGTCGAAGATGGGGATCAGCACCCTCTTCAGTTACCAGGCAGCCCAGGTTTTCGAGGCGATCGGAATCAGTTATCCTGTGGTTCGGGACTGCTTCCGCGGGTGTTCGACACCGATCGGCGGCCTGGGTTATCCGCAGATCGCCGAGGAAACTCTCGTCCGCCACGCTCTCGCGTTCGGCCAGGAACCCGTCGAACCGAGGGACGAAGGGTACTACAGCGTCGTCAAGCGCGGCCCCGGTGAATTCCACGGCTGGAATTCCAGGGTGGTTGGCGGAATGAACAAGATTTTCCGGGGCGATTCCAAAAAGTTCGACCGTTTTCTTCCGTTCAAGGAGGCCAGCGAACACCACCAGCCGCTGTCGGTGCGGGATCTTCTGAAGTTCCGCTACCTCACCAAACCGATTTCCCTGGAGGACGTGGAGCCGATCGAGGACATCCGGCGCCGCTTTACGACGGCGGGCATGTCTCTCGGCGCGATTTCTCCCGAAACCCATGAACTGCTCGCCATCGCGATGAACTCGATCGGCGGCAAGTCGAACTCCGGAGAGGGCGGCGAAGACAGTGCTCGCTTCCGGATCCGCCCGGACGGCACCAGCTCCAACAGCGCCATCAAACAGGTGGCTTCCGGTCGCTTCGGCGTGACCGCCGAGTATCTGGCCAACGCCCGGGAAATCGAGATCAAGATCGCCCAGGGCGCGAAGCCCGGCGAGGGCGGCCAGTTGCCCGGGCACAAGGTGACCGATTTGATCGCCAGGTTGCGGTTCAGTGTGCCCGGAGTGACTCTCATCTCCCCTCCCCCGCACCACGACATCTATTCCATCGAGGATCTGGCGCAGCTCATTTTCGATCTCAAGCAGGTCAACCCCCGCGCCAGAGTCTGCGTGAAACTCGTTTCTTCCTCGGGGGTCGGCACGATTGCCGCCGGAGTCGCCAAGGCCTACGCCGATGTCATCCTTATTTCGGGACACGACGGCGGCACGGGCGCCTCCCCGCTGTCGTCGATCAAGAACGCCGGGTCCGCCTGGGAGATCGGCCTCGCCGAAGCCCACCAGGTTCTCCTGATGAACGACCTGCGGAGCCGCGTGGTTCTCCGGACGGACGGAGGGATGAAGACCGGTCGCGACATCGTGGTGGCTTCCATCCTCGGGGCGGAGGAGTACAATTTCGGGACGGCCGCCCTGATTGCGGCCGGGTGCGCGATGTTCCGCGTCTGCCATAAGAATACCTGCCCGGTCGGAGTCGCCACGCAGCGCGAAGACCTGCGGAAGAAGTTCAAGGGCAAGCCGGAGAACCTCATCAACTATTTCAACGCCGTGGCCGAAGACGTTCGCCGGATCATGGCCGATCTGGGCGTTCCGACGATCGACGAACTGGTCGGTCGCACCGACCTGTTGGAGCAGATCCGGGACGCGAAAAACCCGAAGACGGACACGATCAATTTCTCGGGCATCCTCCACAATCCGGATCCGAGCGGCGTTCTTTCCAGGATTCATACCCGGGAGCGGAACGACCGAATCGGCAACGAGGGTTCCATCGACGACCAAATTCTCCAGGACGGCATCGAAACGGTCACCCACCTGTCTCCGAAGTTCGAGAGGACCTACAAAGTTCTCAACATCCACCGGAACATCGGGACCCACCTTTCCGGAGAAATCGCCTACATGCACGGCAATACCGGGATGCCCGCCGGAACCATGAACATCCGGCTGAACGGCAGCGCCGGACAGGGGTTTGGAACCTTTCTCGTGCAGGGCGTCCGCCTCCATCTCTTCGGTGAGGCCAACGATTACGTGGGCAAGGGAATGAACGGCGGGGAGATCGTTGTCCGGCCGCGGGAGAAAGAGACCTTCGCGTGGAACGAAAATATTATCGTCGGTAACACCTGTCTGTACGGAGCCACCGGAGGGCTACTCGTCGCCGCCGGCCAGGGCGGGGAACGATTTGCCGTCCGCAACAGCGGCGGCACCGCCGTGATCGAGGGCGTAGGCGACCACGCCTGCGAATACATGACCGGAGGCACCGTGGTGGTGCTCGGTGATACGGGAACCAATTTCGGTGCCGGTATGAGCGGCGGGCTGGCCTTCGTCTATGATCCGGACGAGAAATTCGAGACACGCTACAACCCGGAGATGGTTTCCCCGGCCCGGTTGGACAACGAGGCCGAAATGAAATCACTCCGCCAGCTGGTGGAACTGCACGCGAACCTGACGACCAGTCCGTTCGCGGCGAAACTCCTCCGGGACTGGCAGGAGACCGTGGCCCATTTCTGGAAAGTGGTCCCCCACCGCGCCGAAGGCATGCCGGAACCCGTCCTGGAATTCGGCGAGTCCCTGAAAAGCGTAGGTGTCTAGACCGTCGAA
>CAZBLJ010000128.1:0-2773 GCA_964492605.1 uncultured Puniceicoccaceae bacterium | reverse complement strand
ACCCGTCCTGGAATTCGGCGAGTCCCTGAAAAGCGTAGGTGTCTAGACCGTCGAACCCGTTGGCCTCCCAACGGGGGAACGGGTTTTCCAACCCGTCTGGCGGGTTGGCCGTGCCACACTGCAAACGGACAGGAATGTCCGTTCCCCGTTTCAAGGGGGAACGGGTTTTCCAACCCGTTGGCCTTTCGATCCTCACCACAAACGGACAGGAATGTCCGTTCCCCCGTTTCAAGGGGGAACGGGTTTTCCAACCCGTTGGCCTTTCGATCCTCACCACAAACGGACAGGAATGTCCGTTCCCCCGTTTCAAGGGGGAACGGGTTTTCCAACCCGTTGGCCTTTCGATCCGCTTGCGATTCGACCCTGTTTGTGTCAATGATTCCTCTTATGCGTCGCATCATGGGAATCTTTTTAACGGCGGCAACGGTCGTCGCCGCAGCTTCCGCTTCGGCAGAAGAAGTCCGAAAAGGCCGGGTCGTTCAAACCGATGAGGAGCGCGGCGGGCTCATGATTCGGTTCGACGGCGAGGAAGAACCCGTCTTCGTCGAAGCCGCTCCCGGAGACATCGCCATCGGCTACGAGGGCTCGTCCATTACCGGTGTCCTGAGCGAACGGAACGGAACCTCCCGCCTTTCCTCCGTCTGGCCCGATGAGGTCATCACGAACAACGCCATGACCGGAGTGAACCGCTCCATCATCCGTAAGGCCGCCACGATGGGCCGGGCCGATGGCCTCTCCCGCGGTGATTACCTGCCCGATTTCGCCCTGTTCAATCACCGCGGCCAGCCGGTCTATGCACGGGACCTGCGGACCGCACCCACGGTCGTCAGTTTCATTTTTACCCGTTGTGGTGATCCCACCATGTGTCCGGCGACCAGTGCCCGGATGTCCGAACTGGGAGAACGCCTTGCCGAGGCCGGGAGGGAAGACGTCCGGTTGGTTCTGGTGTCTTTCGATCCGGACTACGACACGCCCGGCGTCCTCCGCCAGTATGCCGACGCTCTCGGCATGGACACCGAGCAATTCGAGCTTCTGACCGGTGACGACGAGGCCATAAAGGCGCTCCTGCGGCTAACCGGGGTGCGGACTCTCCGGGAAGATGGCACGATCGTGCACAACCTCGTCACGCTCCTCACGGACGACCACGGGCGGATCATTCTCCGCCAGGACGGCAGTCGCTGGTCGGCGGATGCGATTTTCCAGCGGCTCACTACGGAACAAGGATGAAACCCACTCAAAGAAAATGGCTCGGCGTCGTCGGCCTTACCCTTCTCTTCACGGGCGTCTTTTTCGGCCTCCGCTTGATCCCCGTTTCCCAATGCGAATTTCTCCACTACGAACCGACAGCAGAATCCGCCGCCGCCCAGACCGGCGAAGAAGAGCTGTGCAGCGTGGCCCCGGTCCCCTTTATCGATGTGGAGAAAACGCCCTTCCCGGTAGCCCTCGACATCCACTCCGTCCGCAACAGGGACGACGGCCAGGTGGAGATCCTGTTTTCCATCCTCGGACCCGACAAAAGCCTTCTTCTGCCCCACGAATTGGCCGTCACTCACGCAAGGAGGATACACTTCATGCTGATCGATTCCTCCATGGGGTCCTATCACCACCTCCACCCGGAGCCGCTGGCCGATAGCGGGGACTACCGCGTCCGGTTCAAGCCCCGGGCGGAGCAGTATCGCTACTTCGCGGAATTCGTCCCCCTGCAAACCCGCATGCTCTCCGTGGCCGACGGACACCTCGAGGTTGGTGGCGATAACATCATCGACTCCGTCCCCGAACCTCCCGTCCAACTCGAACTCGACGGAGTGCAAGCCCCCCTTCGGGCCAACCGCGACCACACCCTCCGGCTCAAATTGCGGCACAAGGAGGAAGGACCGCTGCCGATCGAGGAAACCATGGACGCTTACGCCCACCTCGTCGGCTTCGAGGATTCGCTGTCCGGGTACGCCCACATGCATCCCCTGACGGTCGACCCCGTCATCGGGGAAACTGCGGAGATGGAATTCCTCTTCCACCCCACCCGCCCCGGCAATTTCAGAATCTGGGTCCAGATCCGGGCGAATGGCGAAGACATTTTCCGGCCTTTCGATGTCGAGGTCATTTAGGGACGGTCCGCCTGGGGCGGCAACATCCCGCGCTCTCTACCTCATCGCCCTGGCCCTTCTGGTCGGAGCCTGCTCCCGGCCCGACCAACGAGCATTGGAATCGTTCGTGCAGACCTACGTTTCCAGTCACAACAGCGGGGATGTCCAGACCCTCGTCGATCTGGTCGAATTGCCGGAAAACCGGCCCGACCTCCGACGCTTCGTTCAAATGGCCTTCGCCGAGGAGGTCCTGTGGCCCCTCAAAGACATCCAGATCGAGCCGCTGTCTCGAAAAGAAAGGGACCGAATCAAGGACCGATTCCCCCTCGAACCCCGCTGGCGCGTCTACGTCATTCTCGATACGGAGGACCGGTTCACCTCGATTTGGCTCGCCGGAAAAACCGGTGACGAGGTAGCCCTCCTGGTGGAAAAATCCGCCCATTTGGACCCACCCGATCCTCGGTAAACTTCAGGACCTACGAGAGAATTCCCATCCCTGCCGCCCCCCCAGGGGCCTTTCATCTGGCTTGCAGTGGGTCGAATTCCCAAAAGGAACTCCGGCTCGTGTCCGTCGTAGCCCGAAGGGCGAAGTTGGTTCAGCCGGAGACGGCCGCGTCCCAAAAGGAACTCCGGCTTCAGCCGGAGACGGCCGCGTGGGCGGCTGAAGCCGCCGGTCCGTTACACGGGAA
>CAZBLJ010000127.1:0-8165 GCA_964492605.1 uncultured Puniceicoccaceae bacterium | reverse complement strand
AGCGAAAAATGGGGCTTGCGGAAAGAGGGGCGATGCATTTTCGTCCGCTTTTTGGAACGGGGCGTAGCGCAGTCTGGCAGCGCATCTGCTTTGGGAGCAGAGGGTCGGGGGTTCAAATCCCTCCGCCCCGACCATACCGGATGGGAAGCCGCCTTTTTCGATCCTACAATCCCGAGGGGGGCATTGCGGGAGGGATGTCGCAGGTGGACTCGATCGGGACGGCGGAGCGGGTACGCTCCGACTCCTCGAATGCCAGCATTACTTCCAGCACATGGTAGCCGAGTTTGCCGCTGGCGCGGGGATCGCGGCCCTCCCGGATGGCGTGCACCATATCGACCAAGCCCAATCCCCGGCCCGCCGGGTAGTCGAATCCGACCTCCTGCTCCTCGTGGGGACCTCCGGCCCAGATCTTGTTGATCCGAGGAGTCCCGTCGAACCCATTGGGATTGGTACCGATCATCCCCGCCGATGTTCCCGAGATTTCCGGCAGATTGGAACCACTGCAACCGAATGGATGGTCGAATGAAAATTTTACGCTGACGACGACACCGCTCTCCGTCTCCAGCGACCCTATGTAAAAGGTCGGTGCATCGACCGTAATCAGTTCTCCTTCGCGCTCGCCCGTCCGGAAAGGGCGCTGCTGGAAGCCCTTGACGGCTCGGCCCATCACGCTCTTGACCGGTCCCAGCGTCTGCACCAGGAACGATAGGTAATAGGGGCCCATGTCGAGGAGCGGGCCGCCGCCGATCTTGTAGTAGAACTCCGGATTGGGGTGCCAGTGCTCGTGACCCGCACCGGTCATCTGCAGTTGTGCCGAGAGGATCTCGCCCAGTGCGCCATCTGCGACTAGTTGGCGGCACGCTTGCGTGCCCGGGCCGAGTACCGTATCCGGCGCGCAGCCTACTTTGAGGCCGGTGCGTTCCGCCTCCTCGAGCACCGCTTTGCCTTCCGCCAAATCAACGGCGAAGGGCTTTTCACAATAGACGTGCTTCCCCGCTTTTAACGCTGCCAGGTTGACCGGCCCGTGCCCGGCCGGGTGGGTAAGATTTAAAACGATGTCGATCCCGGGGTCGGCCAGCAACGCTTCGGTCGTCTCGTAAACCTTGGGAATAAGGAAGTCCTCGGCCATCTTGCGGGCGAACTCCGGACGAACGTCGCAGCAGGCGGTTACCTCATAAACATCCTGACTGTCGCGGGAAAAGGGAAGGTACGCTTTTTCCGCAATGTTGCCGCAGCCGATCAGGCCGATTTTCGCTTTCGAATGGTTGCTCATGACTGGAAGAGATTTTCGGGGTTACCGGGAGGCCCAGGTGCAGCCTTCGACAATGAACTCCCAGACTTCGGGATGTTCGTCATACTCGGAGGGCTCGTGGCCCAACGCGCAGTAGAACACGCGACCACGGCCCCACCTTTTCGTCCAGGCAACCGGCATCTTAACGGTCTGCCCATGGACATCGTAATCCGTGGTCATGAGCACGTTGATCCCAGGGTCGACCTGGAGATAATACTGTTCGGAGTCGTAGACGAAGCGCGACGGGAGATTGCGCGTCAGCGGGTGGTCGGGCTGCGTCACCGAGACTACATACGGCCCGATATACGGGTGTGAAACGAAGTGACCGCCCACCATGTAATTGTAAGTGAGCGAAGAACGGAAGGCATCGCCCATTCCGCCGTGAGCGCCGGCCAGACCCGCACCCGCATCCACGGCGTTGCAGAGATTCTTTTCCTGGTCACCGGTGAGTTCTCCCATCGTCCAGTTCGGGATGATGAGGGAGAAATGCTTGAGCGCCTCCGCGTCATCGAGAACAGCTAGGGAATCGCCGACGATCATTTCGTAACCGCGTTCGGTCAACGAGGCGACGTAGCGCTCGGTAATGGCTTTAGGGTGATGGCCTTCCCAACCACCGGAGAGAAGCAAGGCTTGTTTTGGCATAATAGGAGGAGTTTGTCGGTAACATGGTCCCGCGAGCTTGGCCATAAAATATTAACCGTCGGGGGAAGCGGCCCGATTCTTTTTGTCGGCTGCGAAGATCGTGATGTCTGCGGACTGGATGCCGGTGATCTGCTGCGCCCTTTTGAGGGCGTCGCGGGTGGAGACGTTGGGGTTCTCCGTGTTGTAGCGGAAAAAGTTCTCTTCGCCCAGTTCCTCCATCAGACCGGAGCGCTGGAAGATCTCGTCGATCTCCCGATGGGCGCCGCTGACCAGGAGGGCGCAGTTGTTCTTCCTGGCGAAACGGATCAGGTCGATGATCGTCAGAGCAGCGGTGGCGTCGAGGTGGTGGGCGTTGCGGAGGCGGAGGATGATGGCCCGCTGGTTGGGGTGGCCGACGAGACGGCGCATCTGCTCGAGGAACAGCTCGCTGGAGGCAAAGAACAAGTCGCCCTCCACGTGGACGATGGCGATTTCCGGACGTTCCTCGCGAATCCGCCCCTCGCGGAAGTTCCCTTGTTCGTCGAGAGCGATTTCGTTCAGGGCTGGCCGGGCGGCCTTGTGGACGAACAGGATCACCGAGGTGATCGCCCCGGCAGCGATCGCGACATCGAGAGGGAAGAGCAGCCCGCCGAGAAAAGTTGCGAGAAACACGGCGAAATCACCCCGCGTCGTGCGGGAGATGATCCCGATCTCCACGCGATTTACGAGGGAGAGGCCGACGAGGATCACGAGAGCGGCCAGGCTGGCCTTCGGGATATGGCCGATCAGACCGCCGAAGGCGAAGAGCCCGCCGACGAGAAGAATTCCGCTGAAGATACTCGAAACCGCCGTCTTGGCACCGCTGCGAAAATTCAGGGCGGAGCGGGTGAGGGAACCGGAGACGGCCATGCCGGAACCGAAAGCGCAGGCGAAATTGGCGGCACCCATGCTGAGCATCTGCTGGTTCACATCGATCCGATCCCCGGCCTGGGCCGCCAGGGTCTTTGCGATCGACGAGCTTTCGAGGAGAGAGAGGAACGCCACCGCAAGGGCCGCCCCGGCGAGCTGGTTGAGTTCGCTCCAATTCAACGACGGCAGCGAGAGCGGCCAGGAGGAGGCGTTGATGGGCGAGAGCATCTCGGGATGCACCCCGAAAGGCTTGAGGGCGGCCATGACGACCCCGACCAGAAAAAGGGAGATGGCGACGGTGGGCAGGCCCCTGGCATAGCGTTTGACCGGCAGGTAAACGGCGAAGGTGATGACGGCTACGAGCGCCGATTCCCACTGGGTTTCGCCGAGTCCCGAAAGCAGGTTCCAGAGTGATTCGATGAAAGTGCCGGCCCGCGGAACATGAAGACCAAGGACCGTCTTCAACTGATTGACGATAATCAGAAAAGCGGCGGCGGTGATGTAGCCCGTGATGACGGCCCGCGAAATAAACTGGGTGACGACTGCCACTCTCAGAAACGCCCCGACCACCATGAACAGCCCGACCATGATCAGGAGAACGGGCATGGCCGTAACCGCCTGTTCCGGACTGTAGCCGAGCGTCAGGAACGCGCTGAGGAGCATCACCGCAGTGGCGTTGGTCGGTCCCAGCATGACGAAGCGGGAACTGGCGAAAAACGGTCCGATGATCGAGGAGAGCGCCGAGCAGAATATCCCCATCTGCACCGGGAGGCCGGCGATCAGGGCATAGGCCATCCCCTGGGGAAAGTCCAGGAGAGCGACGTTCACGGCGGACTTGCCGTCGGCCCGCGCCTTCTTCCAGCCATAGTGTCGCAGCGTTTTTCCCAGCGGGAACGGCTGCAATCCGGAGGAGCGGATGAATGCGGAGACTCGTCGGAATGGATGCACGCGGCGGACCTTATTGCAAAATGGGCACCTGATCGGACCTCAGGGTGCGGAGGGCAATCGGATGAACTGCTCGTCCAGGAAAACGTTGAGGGCCGGAATATCGAAGACGAACAGCAGGACAATCAGAACGCAAACGAGGCAGGTGTAGAGTACGAACCATTTTCGTCGATACATCTCCTCCGGATTCTCGGCCACCCCGTCCTGTTTGAGTCCGTACCACAGGTACCAAGTGAAAAGAACGGCCAGGAAGGGGAAGATGAGGATGAAGTCGATCTGGTATTTGATCAGGAAGACCCCGAGGAACAAGGACGAGTTCATCGCGTAGAAGAAGCTCGAGAGGAGGAGGATGTTCTTCGTGTATTTCTGGAACGAACGCCGATAAAGTCCGGCCCGCTCGGGGTCGTCGATACTGCAGTATTCGGAATACCGCTTCACCGCCATGAGAAAGGCACCGCCGAACCAGTAGGCGAGCAGGACGCTGGAGGGTGGGAGGATGAATTCGGAAACGATCGCCCATCCCAGGACCAGTCGAATCGGATTGTTGACCGATTCGGACAGAACATCGACGACCACCCGCTCCTTCAACCGGAAGGGCCTCACGTTGTAGAGGAACCCCATAAACAGGAAGAAGAGGGAAACGGCGAAGAACATCTTGCCCAGGGAAAAGGCGATCCCCAAACCAACCAGACCCAGAGCCAGATACTCGGCGACCACCCAGCTTCCGCGGACTTTCCCCTGGACGCTGGGACGCTTGCTCTTGACCGGGTGAAACTTGTCGAACTCCGCATCGAGATACTCGTTGATCACGTAGTTCGCCGAAGCCAGCAGACAAGTCGCGACGACTCCCAGCACGAACTGAAAGGCGAAGTCGACAACGAAGTCCGGATCGCTCCACCAGCCGTTCGGAGCGGCCAAAATCAGAGCCAACCCCGTCCCGGGGAGCATGAATACATTCTTAAACCAGTGGTCTGGTCGTGCGATGCGGATGTATGGGTTCATCGATTTCGAAAGCGTTCGGATCTGAGCGATCCCGGATTCGGTCAAAAAATCAGCCCGAGGGCCAACCCGAAATGCAACCGGATGTTGCGCCGGGTGTGATTCTAGTCGATGCCAGAAAGAAATGGATGCTTTAGACAGGCGAATACCATTTCGAAAGGTCCTTCGCTTTCGGCGACTGAAGTCGCCGGTCCTTTTCTCAAAAGCTCATGCAACCCGAATCCAGATGAAGAAACGGCCCCGCCGTCAACGGAGCCAGCCCGCCGTGCGGTAGCCCTCGGCGGTCTCGCGCAGTCCTTCCTCCGTCGAGAATGCCGGGGTGTACCCCAGTATCTCTTTGGCTTTCCGGATCGTGAAGGAACGACTCTTTGTAAAGAAATCCACCCTGCGACGGTAAATCGGGGGATTGAGTCCTAGCGGGACCATGGTCTTCTCGCAGAACGTTCCCGCCCACTGGAAGGGCTTGACCGGTAGATGCACGATCCGCCCCTTTTTCCCGAGGATGGCCGCAATCTTCTTCACCAGATCATTGAGTTCGAGGGAAGCCTCCCCGGCGATGATGAACGATTGCCCGACCGCTTCCGGAACGGATCCCGCCAACAGGAAACCACTCGCCAGGTCCTCCACATGAACCAGATGATAATGAATCCTGCCCGACCCCAGGAGAACGATTCGATCCCGGTTCGCCAACCGGAACAATTTCAGGAGACGCTCGTCTTCCGGACCGAAGATCGCCGCCGGACGGACCACGCTAACCGGCAATCCCTTCTCCCGAAAAAACCGCAGGGCGCATTGCTCTCCCTCCAGCTTGGTCTCCTGGTAAATATCCGCCGGCGCAAAGCGGTATTCTTCATCCGCAGGCGGGTTCTCGATATGGCCGTGAACGCCCACGGTGCTGCAGTGCACGAAACGCTTCACTCCTTCCTCCAGGGCCGCCTCGCAGAGATTGCGGGTACCCTCGACGTGGACGGCCCGGTATCCGGCTTCTCCGAGACCTCCTTCGCGATAAGCGGCCGCGAGGTGATAGACGACCTCCACTCCTTTCATGGCCTCGTCGACGGTCTTCCTCTCGTCAACGGACCCCTCGACCGCTTCCACGTCCCCCAGATTCTTGTTCCGGAGCTTCGCCTTCGAACGGACCAACACCCGCACCCGCGCGCCATCCGTTCTCAACCGACGGGCCAACACCCCTCCGGCGAAACCCGTCGCTCCCGTGACCAGGACCGACTGCCCGGGGTGGAAACGCCGCTCATGCGCATGTCCGGTTTCGCTCATGGTTTCCGATTACCGTAATCGCAGGGTCTCAGGTCAACCTCCGAGGCAATCCTCATTCCCGCTTCCAGGAGTCGGGGTCCCCGAAGGCCCGGAGCGCCTTCCGGATCGCTTCCTTTCGGTCCGCCAACGGGCGGTCGCTCGGCGTTTCCACGGTGTAGCTCATGTTCGTAAAGTTGCGGAGAAGATAGATCTGTTCGGGCCAGTATTCCCGGAGGTCGGGATCGCTCGGAGGATGGATGAGCCCTTTGCGAGCCGTCGGCCAGCCGTCGATCTCCTCGCCCTCCTGCAGTCCGATCGCATCGTCCAGCGCTTCCAGCAAGGCGACGGACGGGTCGGCTTTCCCGGTCGGATTATGCTCGTACAGATAGGCTCCGTCCGCTTCCCAGTCTTCGTGGAGGCCCAGTGCGGCCTCCAGCTCCGGCATGATGGATTCGAGATACGCCCGGTGGGCCCGCGACTCCGCTGCTGCAAGGATCTTGTAATCCCGGTTCAGATCGATGTTCGACGCCGTTTCCCGGGTGCCCCGGGTCAGCCCCGTCGGATTCAATACGGGAATCACGATCCAGCCGAACCACTCTCCGAATTCGCGATTGCGAAAAGCGTCCAGCAGGCCGAGCGGCCCGGCGGGTTCGTCCCCGTGGACTCCGGATGAGACGTACAGCGTTGCGCCCCCGGTCCCCTCCTTCCGGAACACGGGCAACTCGAATTCCCCGACCCGGGCGAACACAGTCTCGGTGAATCCCGCCGCCGCTGCGAGAGAACGCACCTCGACCAAGTAGTCCGAAACGGAAAACAGATCCTCCTTGCGGACATCCGGTCGACCCAAATCCCTCGATCCGCTCATCGGGCCGCCCGGTCCAACGCCTGGCTCAGATCGGACACGAGGTCGTCGATATTCTCGATGCCGGGTGAGAGACGAACGAGTTCGGGCGTCAATCCCGCCGCGGCTTTCTCCTCCTCGTCCATCGAGGCGTGACTCATCGAATAGGGCAGCTCGATCAGGGATTCGACGCCCCCCAGACTGACGGCCAGCTGGAAGACCTTCACGGATTGGACGAACTTCACCGGGTCGACCGTTTCGGGATCCAGCTCGACCGAAAGCATTCCGCCGGGTCCGAGCTGCTGTTTCTCGACCACCGCCCGGCCCGGGAAGTCCGGCAGGCCGGGGAAATTCACTTTGCGGATTTCTTTCCGCCCCCTGAGGAAATCGGCGAGTCGCACGGCATTCTCCTGATGTACCCGGATCCGGGCGCCGAGGGTCTTGATTCCCCGGAGGACCAGCCAGGCGTCGAAGGGGCCCTGTCCGAGACCGGCCGAGGAAACGATAAACTCGAGATCCTCCGCGTGGCATTCTTCCCTGCAAACCACGGCACCGCCCACTACGTCGCTGTGCCCGTTGAGATACTTGGTCGTCGAATGAACGACGATATCCGCCCCGTGTCGGAAGGGACGTTGCAGTACCGGTGTCAGAAAGGTGTTGTCGACGACCGAAATCAGCCCCTTCTCCCGGGCCAGAGCCGACAGGGTTTCGATATCCACGACCCGCATCATCGGATTGGTCGGCGTTTCGATCCACAGCATGCGGGTTTCCGCCCGGAGCGCTTGTCGGACCGCCTCCGCATCTTCCATCTCGACCAGGGAAAAGGAGACTCCGAACCGCTCCATCAAACGACGAAACAGCCGGATACTGCCGGCGTAGGCATCTTTGCCGCAGATTACGTGGTCTCCCGCTTTCAGCAGAAAAAGAACCGCCTGAACCGCGGCCATGCCGCTGACCGTCGCCCAGGCTCTGTGTCCGCCCTCCAGTTCCGCGAGATTTTCCTGCAGGGCCGCCCGGGTCGGATGGTCGCAGCGGCCGTAGTTGAAACGCGGCGGTTCCCCGGGCTGCGGGAAAGCGAAGGTCGAGGCCGGATAAATCGGCGTCGTAACGGAGCCGAAATCCTTGTCGGTATAAACACCCGCGTGAACCGCGCGCGTATCGAGATCTTTCAAAGGATCCTTCATGAACCTCCGTTCTACTAGCCCGCCGGACCGGGCGTCCATCCGAATTCTCGGAACCCGTCGGAATCAGTCAGGGGCCTTTCATCTGGCAGAAAACAGGAGTTTGTTCAGGGATTTTGCCCCA
>CAZBLJ010000126.1:0-8178 GCA_964492605.1 uncultured Puniceicoccaceae bacterium | reverse complement strand
GCCGCATCGGACAAGCCGAGAAGGCGGGATGCAAGGACCCCCGCTCCAAAGGTATCACCGGCCCCGGTGGAAATCAGCGGCGATTCGCAGAACGGTCCCGGCACATAAACGGGTCCGTCGGGCCCGGCGCAGGCGGCTCCATCATTTGGATGGATGACAATCCGGTCGACCGTGATGTTGTCCTTCAGAAAACCGGCCAGCTCGGCGATTTTGGCGGGATCTTTTTCCCCTTTGAACTCACCGCCGAAGACTTCCGCCATCTGCCAGGCTTCCTTGAGGTTGAAGCTGAGAATCGTTTCGCACTGCCCCGTAATTTCTCCGACCAGATCCACCAGTTCCCTCTGGTCCTCCAGCGGGCGCTGCTCGAATTCGGCGAGGTCCATGAAAAACGGCACTTCCTTCGGGTTCCGGCCCACCGAGGCCAGCCCTTGCACAATCCCTTTCCAAATGCTGCCGACGTTGACCAGCTTTCCCCAGTTCACGGCACCAATGTAGCGGCAGTTGCGAAATTCTTCCTCCAAATCCCCGGCATCGATTCGTTCGGTCAAGCGGTCCCAGTGAATGTCGGCACAGGTCCGGAGATCACTCAACATCACCTTTCCGTCCTTGAATTCGAGACAGTCGCTGTGGGCCGGGTCGGCCAGCGTTACCAATCGGCGGGTCCGGTCTTCCAGAGCCTCCCGGAAAATCGGCAGGGGATCGGGATCCCCCAGGGCACCAAAGTAGGCCACTCCGGCGTCCCCGGCGAAAAACTCGTTCAAGGCCGAGGCGAATAGCGGACCGTTTCCCCCGAACCGGTCCCCTTTGTGCCGCGCCGTAAACGAGGTCGCGATTCCCGCCGCATCGGCGACCTTCGGCCCGAAATGCTCCATCCGGTCCGTGCTTTCCAGCTCGATAAAGGTGTCGATAAACCCGTCGAAACCGACCATGCCCGGAAGGCTCCCGCCAGACCGGTTCTCCACTCCTTGACGGATTTCATCGAAAAGATCCTCCATTTCGGAGACGGAACGATATACTTTTTCTTCGGCAGACATATCTCCATCCAACCGCAAAGCGGTGCCGTTTCCAAGAATACAATCCGTCTCCCGCCACCTATCCGCTACAGCCGTTCTACCCATTGAAGGTCGACGCGGGAGGACCCGCCGGGGCCGTCCTTACGTCCGGCACTACCGCAACCTTTTCCGTTGAATTCGACATGATTCGCCGGGGCCGTCCTTACGTCCGGCACTACCTTTATCTTTCTCGTAGAGGTCGACATCGGGGCCGTCCTTACGTCCGGCACTACCGGAAGTTTTTGCGTTGAATTCGACATGAAGAGGCCCGTCGGAGGCCGTCCTCACGTCCGGCACTACGTCGTCTTCTTGCCCGCCAGCCGAAGGAGGGATCGGGTGCGGGTAAAGATTTCGCGGGCGGCGTCCGGATTCGGATCCCGTCCGAACCGCACCGCCAACAGATCCTCCCGCACCGGCTTCCAGTCTTTCTCCGGCAGCGCGTTCGCGCGCCGGTCCAGCCGGTCCAGCTCCCGCGCCGCTTTCCGGCGCAAGGGACTGACGAGATCGACGCCGGAACCCGGCCACAGCAATCGAATCGCACGGATCGCCAGCCAGCTCAACAGGAAGCTGGAAGCGGCAAAGACAGCCAAAACCAGCCAGGCCGCGCCGCCGCGTTTCAGGTCTTCCACGAAGGAAACAAAGGAAGTCCAGGCGTCCTTCGCGAATCCCACCACGGCGTCCTTGATCTCGCCTCCGATTTCCCGCGCCTTGCCCGTGAGGCCTTTCACGATTTCCTGCTGCGAGGAATCGTCGAAGTTGATCACCCTCCGATACCACATCACCCGGAGGCTATCCACCCATGCCCGGAAGTCGTTCTCCTCCAGCAAGCCGGCCACCGCACCCGTTCCCCCCGAACCTGGGGCATTCGCGCCTGGAACCGGATCAAAACGGACCCATTCCTCCCCGTCGAAAACCTCACACCAGGCATGCGCATTGCGGTTCCGCACGACGAAGTAGTCTTCATAAGAGTTCCAGGAACCCCCGCTGAATCCGGCGACCATCCGGGTCGGCACGCCAGCGGCCCTCGCCAACAGGGTGAACGCACCGGCAAAGTATTCGCAGTGACCGTCGCGGCCTTCCCGAAGCCAACCGACAACGGGGTCCCCGCCCCCGGATTTTCCGGGAGAAAGGCTGTAGTCGTGAACCGACCGCAAATAACGGCCGATCGCCGTCGCTTTATCGATAGGGGTCGCCCCCTCCTCCGGCAGGATCTCCGCAAGAATTGAATCGAGAAATTCCCGCTCCCCGGGCTCGATCGGAAGGGCCAGGGTCGAATACGGATAGCGGCCGGACAATTCGTCGTTTACGGAGACTATCTCCCCGATGTTTTCATCCAAAAGCGGGCCGTCCATGGAGCTTCCGGAAATGGAGGGGCCAACCCGAAAATCCTCCACTTGGTAGGAGAAGACGGAGCTGGTCGTTTCGGGAATCCGGAAGACCGCCAGCATCGTGTTCGCCTTGAGCGGTTGCCGTCCCTGGAAACGCATCTCCCGAAAGGGTCCGAGCACCGGCAGATAGTTACTCACTCCCCCCTCCATGTAAAAGGTCCAGGTGCCCGCTCCCCGAACGTCCTCCCCGAACCAACGGGACGGATACGGCGAAAAGGAGTGGACCTGCGGCGAGCGGGACCCGCTCCGGTTGTTGTCGAAGAGGGTGCTCTGGAAAACTCCGTTTTGGTAGAGGTCCAGCACGACCATTCTCCAGTATGGATTCTCCGGGACGGAATCCATCCCCGGCACATCGACCCGCATGGCGATCCCGTCGTTCTCTTGAATGGCGGTTACGTCGCCGAGGCGCACCGTATCACTGAATCCGGTGACTCCGCTGGTCGGCAAACGGAGGAAGGGGATTGCCTGATCCAGATAGACTCGCGGGATCGCTACGAAGAGGATCACGGTCGTCGCCGTTAGCAGCACGAGAAGCCCCGCCAAAGAACGGATCACTCTCCGGTCAAAGGAGAACCACAGCCAAGCCAGAAACTCCTTCCATCGGAATTCCTCCCATTTTCCTTCGTTCCGATCCCCCGCATCCCCGGTATCCAGAAGATTCACGAGATAGAGCAGCCCGATCGAGACGAATGCGAAAAACAACGCCTGAACCGCGAAAAGCATGGAGAGCGTAAAGACCCCGGAAACCACCGAGAGAAACATTCCCAGCAGCATCAACTGGAGATCCTCCCGGTTGCCGCGGTGGTTGGCGGCCCGGATCAACAGCAAAATCAATAGCAGCCGGACCATCGGCACCAATACCTCGGGCGCACTGAGAACCACGTCGCCGATGAAGAAAAGGATCAATAGCGGCACCCCGAAACGCTGCCAGGAACCGGAAAACGCAGCCGCGAGGCGGGGAAAAGCCGTCACGACCAGACAGAGAATGAGTACCACCGAAAGCACCGGGCCTTGCGCCATGTCCAGGGCACTCACGGTCCACAGGGAAAGTAGGGCCAGGACCTGGCCGAGAAACCATTTCAACCGGGCGAGTTCGATCCTCGAATCGATCATCGGACTTCCTCCATGTGGATTCCGCCGTCCGACGTCGGCTCGAAACGGATCCAGCTCCCGGCCGGAAGCGTCGCCGACATCCGGCCCTCCGAAGGTTCCAACAGAGCGAGCCGGTCGTTTAGCGCCTTGAGGTCGGAGAGATGCCGGACCGGCTTGAATTCCCCTTCGTTCAACTTGTAGCCCATCAACCGGTCCTGCCGGAAGAGGGTTTCCGCAACCGCCGAAACCCGGCTGAGAAACCGCTCGAAGAGATCCGGCGAGGGCCACAGCGTTTCCGAGCCATCAATCCGTAGCCCAAGCGCCCCGGTCCCGTCGTCGGCCAGTTGCCGGACCATCAACTGGCCGGTCCGGGCGGTCGCCTTCCAGTGAATACTCCGGAGCGGGTCCCCTTTCCGGTAATCGCGCAGCTGGACCAGGTCGGTACCCGAACCGATCTTCTGACGCATCCCCCCGCTGCGCACGGTCCTGCGCGGTTCCGGCGGACGCGGGGTTCGCTGATCCGATGCGGGCCAGACAATGAACTCCCGCTCGACCAGGGAGCCGGTCTGCTTCCGGAGAAACCCGAAGGGATAGGTGGATTCCGGGCCCTCGACCCGGATCGTCTCCCGCCCTCTTCGCGGCAGATCCACCGCCAGCGGAAGCAGCCTCCTTTCGCCGGGTCCGATTCGCTCCCGCAGGTACACCCGTTGCCGGTCGCCCCGCCCCACGCGAACCACGAACCAGACAGCCCGGGTGGAGAAAACTTTTTTCCGGTTTTGAACGACCAGGGTGCCGGCCAGGGCATCCCCGGCCCGGCACTCCGCCGGCAAACGCAACTCCCAGTCGATCTTACGGAAGTTCAAAACCGACAGGACCCCGTTCACGATCAGCAACGCGAAGACGAAAGCCAGGACGAGGAAGAGGATGTTGCTCGCGGTGTTGTAGGCGGCCACCCCGATCCCGATCGCAATCAGGATCAGGAGCCAGCCGGAAGTGGTCGGTCGGTTTCTCTGGCCCTTCGGCGGAATGAGAAGGGAGAGAACCTTCCGCACCCAACCACCCTTTCTCCGAACGGCCGCGGTCTTGACCTCCTCCACTGTTTCGCCGCCGGAGCGCGGAGCCGAAAACCGCTCATGGCCCGAAGACCGCGCGCCGCGCCGCGCCGGGGAGGAAGCCGTCACTCCATGATCCTTCGCCATCACCATTCGTCACGATCACTCTCCGTCCGGCTCAGGGCGCGGGAATCTCTTCAATGATGTTGCGCAGGATCGCCTGGACGGTTTTCCGCTCTTCGATCGCGTCGGAAGTAGCCTGCCGCGGGACCAGCCGGTGCACGAGCACCGGAAGAGCCGTTTGAAAGACATCTTCCGGGATGACGAAATCGCGCCCTTCGCACAAAGCCCTGGCCTGCACCGCCCGCTTCAGGGCGAGCAATCCGCGGGTACTCACTCCGGCACGAAACTCGTTCTCGGTACGAGTGGCCTGGATGATCCGCAGGAGATAGTGCTGGATGGAATCCTCCAGAAAAACGGTCGCGGCAAGTTTCTGAATTTCCAACAATTCCTCCGTCGTCAGAACAGGTTCGATACGCAGATCGTCGTAAGCGAGGTTCGGATCTCTCAGAATTTCCAATTCGGAATCGTAATCGACATAACCCATCGAGATCCGCATGAGAAACCGGTCCATCTGGCTTTCCGGAAGCGGAAACGTGCCCTCGAAATCGACGGGGTTCTGCGTCGCAAACACCAGAAACGGTTTTCCGACCTCGTAGGTCCCCCCGTCGATCGAAACCCGAGACCGGTCCATCACCTCGAGCAAACTGGATTGGGTCTTCGGCGTTGTCCGGTTGATCTCGTCCGCCAATACGATGTTTGCAAAGATCGGACCCTTGCGGAAAACGAACTCGCGGGTCCTTTCGTCGAATACGGAGACGCCCAGAACGTCGGACGGTAAAAGATCGCTGGTGAACTGGATGCGGGAGAACTCGCCGTCGACGGACCGGGAAAGGCAATAAGCCAGAGTGGTTTTGCCGACCCCGGGCCGGTCCTCGACCAAAAGGTGGCCCGCTCCCACGACACAGACCAGGACCTGTTCGATGACCGACTCCTTTCCGCGGATCACAGACCCGATGTTGGACGCGAGCTTCCGCAGTTTTTCCCGGCCCTGAGCCACATCGATTCGGCTTACATCGGCTTTCTCCATAAAGCGGAGTGTGAAAGGACTTGCCGAAGTTGCAACCACCGGGGCCACCGACATCGCTTCCAGGATCTTGATTGGCAGCTTCCCGACGCCGTTTCGCACGGTTTTAACAGGAAGCCGGAGCCCTGCCGTCCTCCGGGCCATGAGGAACACGAACGGATTCCCGCAACAGGCCCGGGGAACACCCCGTTACCGCAAGCCGAACGCATCCACGTCGAACGACATCCGCACCCCGTCGACCGGTTCGAGATCCCGGTCGATCGCCGCGAGCCGCCTTGTCGTCGACCGGACCGCCTTCGTAAAATACCACAGCTGCACGCGGTACTCGTCGGCCATTTTCTCGATCGGGGTCGGTGCGGGACCCCGGATCTCCGCCCCCTCCCCGAGAATCTCCTCCGCCTTTTGTGCCCATTTTTCCGCGACAAACCAGACTTTATCCTCGTTCCGCCCCTGAAAGACCTGCCGGACGAGGTGCCGGAACGGCGGATAACGAAATTCCTCCCGCAAGCGCAGCTCCTCCTCCAGGAATCCGTCGAAATCCTGCCTCCGCGCGAACTGGATCGGTGCGGCATGCGGGGTCAACGTCTGCACGACCACCTCTCCGGCCCGGTCGCCGCGCCCGGCCCGGCCCGATACCTGGACGATCAACTGGAAGGTCCGCTCCGCCGCGCGGAAGTCCTCCTGGTGAAGGGACAGGTCCGCGTCCACGAGACCGACCAGGGTCACGTTCGGGAAATCCAGGCCCTTTGCGATCATCTGGGTGCCGACGAGGACATGGATCCGACCCTTGCGGAAATCGTCCAGCACCTTGCGAAAATGGTTCCGCCGGTGCGCGGTATCCGCATCCAGGCGGACCACCTTCGCCCGCGGCAACAGGGCCCCGGCGGCCGCCTCCACCTTCTGGGTGCCGGACCCTTTCCAGCCGAAATTCACCGACCGGCAGGCCGGGCACTTGTCCGGAGCGGCGTCCTCGTATCCGCATAGATGACAGCGGATGCGGTTATCGGTCTTATGGAGGGTCAGGGAGACGGAACAGTGCGGACACTCCGCCACGTGCCCGCATTCCGGGCAAATCGCCGTCGTGGAATAGCCGCGACGGTTGAGGAAGAGGATGGTTTGCTCTCCGTTCTCGAAACGCTCGATCATTTTGTCGCGCAGGAGCGGAGAGAACAGACCCGAACCCTTTCCCGCCGAGCGGGCCCGCCGGAGATCCACCACGTGGAGGAGAGGCAACTGCCGTTCGTCGACCCGCCTGGTCAGGCGGACGATGCCGTATTTCTCCCGCTCCACGTTGAAGAGGGTTTCCAGCGAGGGCGTCGCCGACCCCAGGACGCAGAGCGCCTTTACCTGGTGGGCCCGCAGGATGGCGACATCCCGCCCGTGGTAGCGCGGGGCCTCCTCCTGCTTGTAGGCGGGCTCGTGTTCCTCGTCGACGAGCAGCAACCGCAAATCCCGGAACGGCGCGAACACGGCCGACCGCGCCCCCACCACCACATTGGCCCGTCCCGCCGCCACCTCGCGAAACGCATCCGCCCGCTCGCCCGAGGAAAGATTGCTGTGCCAGACCACCACGTTCGCGCCGAGCGACACCAACCGGGCCCGCACCCGGGCGACCGTCTGCGGAGCGAGGGCGATCTCCGGCACCAAAAAGAGAATCTGCCCCCCCTCGGCGATAACGTTCTCCATCAGACGGAGATAGACCTCCGTTTTCCCGGAACCGGTCACCCCGTGCAGCAGCCAGCAGGCAAAACCTCCGGCGCGGCGGACCTTTTCCAGTTCGGCAAAGGCTGCCTCCTGTTCTTCGGTGAGGGTCGGGGGACCGCTCTCGACTACGGCCTCGGCATCCAGGCCGTCGACATAGGACTCCCGCACCCGCACCTCGCTGGTCACCTTGGCCAGCCCCTTCTGCACCAACCCCTCGGCGACGCTGGCCGACAGGTTCATCCGTTTGAGCACGGGGGCCCGCGGAACCGCCCCGCCCTGATCGAGAAGGAACCGCAGCAGTTGCGCCTGGCGGGGGGCCGACTTTTCCAAGGCCTCGCGTTTGGCGTCTTCGACCGGGCGCACCGCCTCCAGCATCGTCTCGCGCTTGCTCTTCCGCCCGTCCCGGACCGGTGCCGGCACCATCGTCTCGAACACCACCCGCAGGGGTGCGAGGTAATAATCCGCCATCCATTGGGCGAGTTCCAGGAGATCCGGAGGAAGCACCGCCCCCTCGGTCAGGATGCCCGAAAGATTCCGGATCTTCTTCTCCGGCAGATCGCAGACATCCCTCACCGCGGTAACGAGCGCCTTCTCCCGCTTGCCGATCAGCGGGACGACCACCAGGCTCCCCGGGCCGACCGACGAAAGCGCCTCCGGGATCCGATAGGTCAGCCGCAGATCTCCCCGGCCCAAAGGCACCACATCCGCGTAGCGAACGCGGCCGCCGGTCCGAACCGTGTCCA
>CAZBLJ010000125.1:0-8236 GCA_964492605.1 uncultured Puniceicoccaceae bacterium | reverse complement strand
GTTGGGCACCAGCGCCCGGTTGGGCACCAGCGCCCGGTTGGGCACCAGCGCCCGGTTGGGCACCGCGCCCGGGTGGTCACCCCTTTACCCTATTGTCTGTAAGCTATTGTTTTTGCTACCAAAAAAAACGACGCCCACAAATAGATACGACCGGTCCCCGCAATTGCCGATTATCGCTTTCCGGCCGACGAAAGCCGATCAGGCCGCGGAATCGCCGGTTTTCGCCGGATTACGGCGGGGGCGGACGGCGTTTTTTGGGAGTGGTTGCCGGGGTCGGGGGCAGCGGGTCAGCCCGCGCCGGTAGCGGGGTTGGCTGGCCACCTATGGCGGGATTTGCAATAATATCGGGGGGTTATGGTTCCCGCGGCGGATGTGTCACGGCTTTGTGTCACGGTTTCGGGGCGACGGGGTCGGGAGTATACCGGGCAAAAATGTCGGATGCCCCCGCCCGGGGCCCCTCCCCCCCCTCTTTATCCTGTTCGTTCGCCGACTTTTCATTTTTTCGCTTTTATTTTTTTGCCTTCATTTTTTTTCTTTGTGTGGAAAAAAGGTGTTCGTTTTCGGGGTAAAGGGTTTCGAACCACACGGCCTCCCTTCCTATGATCCATGAAAAAAAGTTCTTGACACGAAAGGGCAAATATGAAATATTTTTCGAATTGTTTGAACGGAGGATTCCCGGTGAATAGCCGGACGAATAAACCACAAACGCCGCAGCAAACAACGGAAAGGAATGTCATGATCACAGCGACGGAATACGGCGGATTGCAGATGGCTTTCGAACACTTTAACCAGGCGCTCTTCAGCGGTTCGTTGCCGCAATGTATGATTACGCTCTCCCACGGCAAGCGGTGCCTGGGGTTCCATCATAAAGATCGGTTTCGGGAACGTGGCGGGAAAAACGTTGTCGATGAAATCTCTTTGAATGTAGACCTCTTCGAAGAACGAAACGACCGGGAAATAATGGAAACTCTTGTGCACGAAATGTGCCACCTATGGCAGGCAGCACACGGGACGCCGTCTCGATTCGGATATCATAACAAGGAATGGTTCGCCAAGATGCATGAAATCGGCATCGAGCCGGAAGGCAAGGGACAACGGGTAACGACTGGAAAAGAGACTCCCGGCGGACTGTTTCGGAAGGCGCTTGACGAACTGCTAAACACAAAGAACTACCGGCTGAAATGGGAGGCGTTTGTAATGTTGAGATCTGCGACAACGAAGCGGGACAAGGTAAAGTACTCTTGCGACGAATGCAATTCTAATGCCTGGGGAAAACCCGGGTTATATTTAATCTGCGGCGACTGCGACCGGCGGATGGAAGGCTCGGTATAAAATGGCATTGCTGTATAGTACTATACAAAAAACAAAAGGTCGGTTCCACAGACTGAAAACAACAACATTGTTCTGAATCAAAAGGAGACCATCATTGTACCGTTTCGATCATGCAAAACTTTCCGCGATGCTTGATGAATCCGCGGACAAGTTCAAAGAGATGCCGGATTCGCTCCGGCGAACCGCCCATTACATTCGAACTGGGCATGTTGTAGACCCTCGTTCCGTTACCTTGGCGAAGATCGCAAACTACCTCGACGTCGCGCCGGGGGTCTTTTTCACCAAAACAGATGAGGAGGATGGCACCGATGACGAATGTCAAGATTGTCCGGATGAACGGTCCACGGCCATAGAACCGGCCTGATCCATATGGACCTATTCGACACAGTAAAAAGAGAGGTGACGTTCTTGTCGGCGCTGGGGCACTATTCACCCGGCGGAAGTATCGAACGACTCAATAATAGACTGCGCGTCAACCCTTGTCCGTTCTGCGGGGGGAACAAGGGCGGAGGGCGAGGCGGAAACGACTCGTTCACGATATACCCGAATGAGACTTTCTACTGTTATGCATGCGAAGCCGCCGGAGATGTAATTTCTTTCGTCGCAAAATTGACGGGTCAAACCAACATCGAAGCGGCCCGCCGCATCGCCGCCGATTTCGGGTTAAGCGGAAACGGTAGCGACGCCAAGCCAACCCCGGCGAAGCCTTCGGAATCGACATCGAAGCACGAAAACAATCCCGCCGTAACATCGGAAAGAGCTTGCGATACCCGCAGAATCGTATCGGAGATATATCACGATGCGCTTATGGCGGATACCAAAGCGCTTACGTACCAAACGGAAATCCGAAAACACTCCCCGGAGATCCTTCGGGCCTATAGGATCGGGTATGCCGCTCACAACTTGAATCTACAAAAAGAATGCGAGAAGCGCGGGGTTTCCTTGGACAACCTGTTTGAAATCGGGATGCTCAGCAAAAAGCAAAGGAAAGACGAATCCTACGGGAACTTCGTTGGCGCCGGGATGTTCGTGTATCCGCACATGGCAAGACACGGGGAAGCAAACTTCGGGACGCTTCACTTCACTTTAAAGGATTCGAACCGCGATGAACTCAAACCCCGGTATCTTCTTCAGCGGGCAAAGGAAGGCGGGCCAAAAGCCCGAAACTATAACGTTCCGCGCACCTTCGCCCAGGTCGGCTGGATCGGGTATAATCAGGACGCGATACTCCCCGGTCTTGAAAATAAACAACCCGTATGGATCGTAGAGGGCGAGGACGACCTCCTGTCGCTCGTAGACAAAACGGGATTTAGAAATATCTTTTGCACCTGCGGGAATTCGTATACATACAAGATTTTGGAGGTTCTCGCCAGAAAGACGCAGCGGGATCGGATTTATTATTTGATGTTCGACAGCGATCACGCAGGCATCTTGTATACGATCAAGTTCATCCGCGCCATCACCGAAGGCGGCGGAAGGCCGCTTGTATGTGAATTCCCCCGGGGGAAAGACCCGGACGACATCGTAAAAGAAGCATCTGACCCGAAGGCAGCGATCCAGGCGTATATAGATGCGGCGATTCCGGGCGGAGAATTTCTTGCGAAGCATTCTCCGGAGAGCCTTAAAAAAAACCCCGGGAAATCCGAGAAACAAAACGAGGCCATGTCGCCGCCGCCGAAGACACCCGGAATCTACGACCCGCTCCTTGAACGGTTTAAATCCTTTTCGATCCTCGGGCTTCGCCATGAGGCCAGCGATGCCGACCCGCTGGTCATCCTTATTCGGAATCATGACAGGCATGTCTTCGAAAAGGATATCGCAAGGATTACCTATGAATTCATGTGCATCGTCGGAACCGGAGAAATCCGAAACATGGTGGCAAAAAGCGAGAAGGCCGCGCAAGAAAACGGGCTTGTCTATTTCCCGGCATTACGCGCGGCCATCGCGGAAGAAGCGGGAAAACGGATATTTTCGGACAACAAGGTTTTCGGTCAGGGTATTTGGCCGACGAAAACCGGAGGTCTTTTGATCGTTAACGGAAACCAGTCGTGGGTTTTACGCGACGGAAAATTCAAGGAGCACAAAAAACCAATATTTGAAAGACGGTACCTTGCGTGGAAGGAAAGCCGAACGTGGATAGACATGCCGGCCGTCATGGAAGAGTATAAAAAAATGACACCGGAACGTGCGATGACGCTGATAGAACAAATCAAAAACATCTTCAGCCAGTGGAGTTACACGGGGACGCATGACGCCGATCTCATTACGGGCTTTTTCCTCGCAAACTTCGTGCAAACCATGTGGACATGGCGCCCGAATCTATGGGTCTCCGGCGGATCATCCACGGGGAAGACCCTTCTTTGCCAAGCGATTTCGGAGATCGCCGGAAACGACGTTATTTGCCAAAACCTTGAAGGCCAAACCCTCTCTCCCGCCGCCCTTCGGCAATCCATACGACACGACGCCTGCGTGACGACTATCGACGAATTCGAAGCGACCAAACACCGAGACCAGATACTCAAGATGCTTCGTGCGTCCGGCCGGGGCGCCAAGATCGTAATCGGATCGACGGATCAATCGGGGTACACGTACACGCTTCGGCACATGTTCATGGTCTTTAGCATAGATAGGGCCGCCACTCACGAAGCGGACGCCAATCGATTCCTGTCCGTCGAGATGCAAAGGAAACGGAAAGAGATTCCGCAACCCGGACTTCCGCTGGAAGGGGAACTCTCCGGAATCCGGATACGAACCATCGCGTATGTTTTGTGGGCGGCGGAAAAAGCGAAGGCGTCCATAGATGACTTCGAATACAGAAACGATGAGCCGAGGCGACGAATCGAAAGCGTCGCAATCCCGCTTTCCATGCTCTGTGCTCATCTCCCGACGGAACAGCGGAGAAAAGCGCTTCGCAGCTACGTGGATTCGTATCTGTATGAACAGTCGGTCTTGGAAGAAAACAACATCAAATCCGACGAAGAACTATTGGTCGAAACCATCTTGGCATGCAAGATCCGCATCCCGTTCCCGGACGATGACGCCGCCGGCGATACCCCCAGGTCATACAACGTGGACATCAGCGTATCGCAACTGTTGTTCGGAGGGGAGGTTCCGGATCGTTTGACGGATCTCGTTTTGCAAGCGAACGGGATTCGCCTTTCTCCGAATCAAGAAAGACTCTATGTAAACCCGACCGCCGTCGAGGCGGAACTTTTAAAGGGGCGAGTCCTCTATTCCGGACGAAACATATCCGCCATTTTAAAGAGGATCGAGGGGGCGACGGTCGAAAGACAGCGGATGTCCGGTTCCGTTTCCCATGTGGTTTCGATTCCGATGGCGTATCTCGAACGGAATTTTTTAACCGAGGGTTGAAAAGTAACGGGAAAGCAACGGGAAAGTAACGGGAAAATTGCATGAAAGTAACACCCCCTCTATGTATATATATATATGATATTATTATATATATATATATAAAGAATACCTGTAGCCGCCTTATATGTATGCTTGTTACTTTATTTTTTCGTGCATCCTTAAGAATTTTTTTGTGTGTGCTACAGGGGTTTTTGTAGCAGCGTAGCAGCATTTATTTTTTGTTTGTATTCGCCGGTGAAAAGTTACACGCCCGCTTTTTTGATAAATGCATAGTTATTTCGGGGACTTAGCGCATAACCATTGCGTGATATATCCGTAACTATTTGTTCCTTTTTTAGCAGGACAAAACGATGAACCCTTACGAAAAAATGATGCAAGACCTTGAAAACAAAAGAAAAGAAATCCAACGGCGCATCAATGAGGTGCGTAGCGGCAAACCCGATGAAGCAGTCGGCGAAGAATCTTGTAGCAGTTCGGAAGAAAGCAGGCTTGCTGCTTTTCGTGCTGCTACATCGGAGCAGCATGCTGCTACGCATGCCGCAAAACCCGGATTGGTTTCTATCCCGATGGAACTCACCCATCAATTTTGGATTCCGATACGGTCCGAAACAACGGCGGCGCTTGAAGAAATCCGGGCGGCATACACGTTTCCGAATCCTCTTCATAAGGCGGAAAAAAAGCGGCGGGGTTTTTCCAACAGGCCGGAGACACTTTCCGCGATTCTTGTCGATGATCCCGATGTCGGCGTGTTCGTGCCTCGCGGGGATATGCGGTATTTGATCCGGACCCTTCAAAAAAACGGCGTCAATCCGGAGATCACGGAAAACCTGCCGGCGCATCCTCCTCTTGATCCGCCGTATCAACTGAAACGCAAAGTTGATTCCGAGCACAAGAGATGTTTGCATGATATCCGAAACCGCCGGTTCGGAATCGTAACCGGCGATCCGGGGAGCGGACGGGTTGCGTTCGCTTCGGCGTGGCTTTCGGAAAAAAATGTAACCGCTCTTGTCGTGGTCCGGGAAAAAACGCAGCTTTATGAGTGGGAGCGAGCGCTGGCAAGGGACTTGGGCTTGTCGTCTACGACGGACATCGCCTTGGTCGGAGACGGGCATGCCTGGAACCCGGAAGCCCGGATTACAATCGGAATCGACCGGTCTCTTTACCGTATGATCGACGAGGATTTCCAGGATTCTTTCGGCGTTGTTATCGTCGATCTGGTGGACATCGCAACCGCGAAAATATTCTACGAGATCGTCGGGAAAATCCGATCGCGATACATTCTCGGGATTTCCGGGTATCGAAGCCGCGATCCCGAACACTTCGAAAATCAGTGGCGTCACGGAAAAGGGTTGACCGGCCTTGCCCGCGCTTTCGCGGGTCCCGTTCTTTTTGAATGGAGAAAAAAAATTAATTTTTGGGGGGAAGGGGTGCGGGTGACCGTCGTTCAAATCGACACGGAATTCGATTATGCGTTCCGGGATGATTACAAGGCCCTCGTGACCGCGCTGGTCAGGGACGCGGATCGAAACAAGCGGATAGTGGACGAAATCGTTTTGGCCGCCGCGTCAAGCGCCGGCGCGGTGCTGGCTGTCTCCGAGCGGAAGGAACATCTCGAAGCACTTGACGCCGCTCTTCGCGCGGCTCACTTCGAACCGGGGATAATCGACGGAGATACGCCGGCTGCTTCGGTGGATGAGTTCCAAAAGCAGATTAAAAGAGGCCGGATGAAGATTGTTCTTTCGACGACGAAGAGTATTCGCGCCGCGGTCCAAGCAGCGGAGTTTGATTCCGTATTTGTTGCGACCCCGATAAAAGCGGCCGATCATCTCCTGACCGTCGCTATCGATGCGCTCGGGGGGGCATCTCCGAGTATCTATGAGTTTGCGGATACGAAAACCGTAATCCTTATGAACTCTTTGAAGTCAAGGCTGAAGCTGTATAGAGAACTTGGGTTTGCAATAAAAGACTTGACTTGCGGCGCGTCGTGATGGATAAAAGCCTCAAGCATGGTGGCGGGCCAATAACCTTGATATCGTGGGGGGTGGGATATGCCGACAAAAGTTATTCGGCGAAAAAGGGAGGTGACTCTTGCCAGGGTCCAGATCGACCGAAAGGTCTACCAAAAAACGTTTCCCGGTCACGGAAGACAGGCGTGGCGGGATGCCGTAAGTTGGGAGAACGAGAACAAAAAAAAATTGCAACAGTTCGGGCCTACGGGCTTGAAATTGTGTGAGTGGGAGGATCTTTATCTCAGGCATTCCGAAGCGGAGCATGTTTCAAAACATTTCGACGGGCACCGGAGGTCGTTTCGATATGCTTCCGAATATCTTGACATGACAAAGGAAGTACGGGCTATCGATGAACCTGCGGCGAAACGCCTTCTCGACGACATCGCGAGGGAGAAGGGAAGCGGGGTATCCAATCGCACCCGCAAAAGCCTTCACACCGCGTGGAAGTATGGCTGCCAATATATAGAATACTTCCCGAAGGATATCGGAAACCCTTTTGCCAATATCCCCCACTACAAGACCGAGCAACAACTTCGGTATGTACCGGGAGTATCTGACTTTTGGCGTGTCGTTAATGCCGCCGATGATTTTCAAGACCGGGTTTTGCTTCTGACGTTTCTTTTCACGGCGGGACGGCGGGGAGAGATTTTCGGATTGCAATGGGAAGATATCGATTTTCGGCGAAATATGATCCGTTTGTGGACCCGGAAACGGGACCGCGGTCGAGAATACGATCTTCTTCCCCTTGTCGGGGAACTGAAGAGAGAGTTGCTTGCGCATTGGGAAAACAGGGCTTTCCCGAATCAGCCGTACGTGTTCGTTGTCACGAAGGCCCTTCGCACGATTCCACGGGAAAAGAGCCGGATCGGGCAACCGTTTGTCTCACGCCAAAAATTTTTGGAATCGCTTTGTAAACGCGCGAAGGTGAAGCCGTTCGGCTATCACGCCATCCGTCACTTGACGGCATCTATGCTTTGGCAAAACGGGGAGACACTGGATACGATTCAATCCGTGTTGCGGCATAAGGCCGCGACAACGACGAATCGCTACATTCGCTCGTTGGGGTTGGAGTCGGCCAGGAGGGGGCTTGAAGGTCTGGGCGAATCTCGCGGGGAGTTGTTCCCGCTTTGAAAGCGTGACACGAGGCCGTGAAGCAAAGGGGGAAGTGACGGCAGTCACTTCCCCCTTTTAATTTGAGGGGTGAGAACGAAGAAAAACAATTTAATTTCCGGTGGGGATTAGGAAATTAACCGGATCGTGTGTTATATGGGGAAATATATTGGCATGGAAATGAATGGGTTGAATCGAATCGTAGAGTCGAGAGGACGGGAAGCGGTGAAGAAATGAGCGGGCTGATTACGCCGCTTGCGGCGCGGCGGGCCGCGGCGGGCCGATTCTCCCCGCGCCATCCGGCCCTCCTGCGGGGGGAGAGGTTATAGGCGATGCGAAAAAACAGCAGATGCTACATCAGATGCTACATCAGATGCTACAGCAGATGCTACAGCTTCCGGGCGGTGAAGAAA
>CAZBLJ010000124.1:0-8237 GCA_964492605.1 uncultured Puniceicoccaceae bacterium | reverse complement strand
TGAGAGGCCCCTGGTGGGCGAAGTCGGGTTGGCCGGAGACTCCCGCGGTATCCGTTTCGGCGTATGAGCTGCGCCGATTCATGACGCGGCATTCCGGCAAATCAGGCCGAACAAAAAACCGTGCGCCGGTCGGGCAACGTTACCCCTCGGTCTCTCCCAGGGCGAAGTTGATCGATTCGATGTCGGCGACGGAGCAGGCGTCCATCACCTTGACGATGGATTCGTGGAGCGCGAGGCTCGATGGGGAGATCGTTACGATGGCCTCGGCCCGATTCGCCTCGGAGGCCTCCCTGAAACGGCTCAGCATGGCTGCAAGTTCGAGGAAACGCTGCGCGTTGGGCGAGTCGTAGGCGTATTCGTTCACGATGACCTGGCCGTCGTCCCGGATTTCGATGATCTGCTCGTCCGGCATTTCGACCGGTTCGGATTGTTCGACCGTTCCCGGCAGCTCGAAAGAGAGGTCGGCCTCCTGCTTCTCCAACGTAGCCGAGACCATGAAGTAGATGAGCAACAGGAACACGCAATCGATCATCGGCGCGATCTGGATCTGCGGCTTCGGTTGCGGCTTTTTTTTGAGACGTGCCATGACCCTTCAATTTCCGGCTTCGTAAGTGGCGTAGATGACGTCGTTCGCACCGGCCGATGCGCAGGCTTTCAGCACTTTGCGGACTTCTTCGAACGGGGTCGACTTGTCGGCTCTGACCTGGACCCGCAGTTCGGGTTCCTCGGCGACGAGGCTTTCCAGTCTCCCGGTCAATTCGTCGAGGGAGATTTCACGGGCACCCCAGAAAACCGTGCCATCCTCCTTGATGGAAACCGCGGTCCGGTCCGAAAGATCTTCCGGTATATCCGCCTGGTGGCTTTCCGGTAGATCCAACCGGATTTGTTTTTGCGCCTGGGCCAGATTGCTCACCGTCATGAAAAAAACGAGAAGGAGGAAAACCATGTCGATCATGGGGGCCATCTGGAATTCCTCCGGCTCCACTTTTCTGCGACGCATGCGGACCATAACCGTCAGAAAAAGATAATTTTCGCGCTACGGAAAGAAAAACTTCAGGATGCGGAAGAATTGTCACCTTCGAGGATCAGCCGGAAATCCTCGCGGTCGTCCGCGCGAAAGAAAGCGGTGCCGCAAACGAAGGTGTCGGCGCCCGCTTTCGCGCACATCGGGCCCGTCTCCGCATCGACACCTCCATCGACTTCGATGCGGAAGGACAGGCCATTCTCCCGCCGAAGTGCGGCAGCCGCTTCGATCTTTTCCAGAACCTCCCGCCTGAACGATTGCCCGCCGAAACCGGGCTGGACCGTCATCAACAGCAGCAGGTCGATTTGTTCCAGAAACGGCTCGGCTCGATGAAGCGGGGTCCCGGGGTTCAAGGCCAGGCCGGTTTTGACGCCCTTGTCCCGGATCGCCTTCAGCGTGTCCGCGATGGGATAATAGGGCTCCACGTGAACGGTGATGAGATCCGATCCGGAGTCCGCGAAAGCATCGATCATCCGGTCGGGGCGGGAGAGCATGAGGTGGGTGTCGAAACACAGGCCGGCCCCTTCCTCCCGGAGGTCCGCCACCGTTTTGGGACCGAAACTGAGATTGGGAACGAAATGACCGTCCATGATATCCAGGTGGATCCATTCGATGGGAAGCTTCCGGATGTCCCGGACCGCCTCTCGGAGGATGGAATGGTCGGCGGCAAGGACCGATGGAGCCAGTTTGCGGGTAGGTTGGGATGTTTCGGACATGGGCTTCGGATTAGTCGAGTTGATCGGGATTGACCACGACGGGTCCCAAAAATTCGGCACGGAACTCCTCTTTCAGAACCCGTTTCAGTTCTTCCGGCGTTCGGGACAGGAGATCGTCCAGTTCGTTGGTCGAAGACGGGAGCCCGGCCACTCGATCGACCTCTTTCGCGAGGTCGAAAGGGGACGGTTCATCCGCTTCGCCGGATTCATCGACGGAGTCGTCGGGAGAGGTCCGGTCGGGCACCCCATGGTTGCGGAGAGCCGTCTTTTCGTCTTTCGGATTGCTTGGCTTCGGGCCGCTCTCCGGCACCGGTTCGGAAGCGGCGGGAAGAGGTTCAATTTTTTTTTTGCCCCGCCGGTTCGGAGTCGGCGAGTCCGGAAATCCGGTGGATCAGCGTGTCGATCGGCCGGGTTCGGGCATGGTCGACCGCCCGTAAAAGGGTTACTTCGAAATTTACCTTTTCCGAAAGCCCGCGCTGCACGGACCGGCTCCCCGTCCGCAGGGCGTCCAGCATCCTCAAAAGCGGCTCGATCTTCAGCTCCGGACCGAGCCGGCTGCTCGATCCGCCGGAACGGATCGCATCGAGAAGGGTTTCGCGCACGAGACCCGAAAGATCCGTCAGGATACGGGAGAGATCCTTGCCCTCGGCGGCGAAGCGATCCGCGAGTTCCACCAGTGTGCCGTAATCCGCGTCGGCCAGGGCGACGCCGAGCTGCGAGAGATCCTCCTCGCCCGCCATACCGAAAACGGACAACACGTCGCTCTCGGCAATGCTCGTTCCGCAGAACGAGATCAACTGGTCCAGAATGGACTGGGCGTCCCGCATGCCGCCATTGGCCAGCTTGGCGACCGCTCGAAGGGCGGACGATTCCACCTCGATCTCCTCGCTTCGGGCGATCTCCTGCAGGCGGGTCGTGATTTCATCGTCGTCGATGGGCCTGAACTCGAGCCTCTGGCAACGGGAAACGATCGTGGGCAGGACTTTCTGGCTTTCG
This sequence comes from uncultured Puniceicoccaceae bacterium, assembly GCA_964492605.1. Lineage (GTDB taxonomy): Bacteria > Verrucomicrobiota > Verrucomicrobiia > Opitutales > Puniceicoccaceae > Puniceicoccus. Next base: position 5,501 of record CAZBLJ010000124.1, on the reverse strand, counting down.
GTGGTCGCAAAGATAAATTTTACGTGCGACGGAGGCTCTTCGAGGGTTTTCAGCAGGGCGTTGAAGGCCGCCTGCGAAAGCATGTGCACCTCGTCGATGATGTAGATTTTATAGGCGCACTGGGTCGGACTGTACTGGCAGTCCTCCCGAAGATCGCGAACCTGTTCGACGGAGTTGTTCGAGGCACCGTCGATTTCGATCACGTCCATGCAACTGCCGGTCATGATCGACTGCACCAAAGGCGAATCCGGGTCGAAATCGACGGTCGGCTCGTCCGAGCCGTTGAGGGCGCAGGCCAAAAGACGGGCGGTGCTGGTCTTCCCCGTCCCCCGGGGGCCGATGAACAGGTAAGCGTGGGCGAGGCGCCCTTTGGAGATCGCGTTGGAAAGCGTACGGACGATATGCTCCTGTCCCACCAGTTCGTCGAACCGTTTGGGCCTCCACCGACGGGCAATAACTTGATAACCACCTTCCACGGAATATGAATCTGGGAATTCGCATCCCCGTCGGCAACGGAAAAAGTGAAACCGGGATCCCGGAACGAAATTTTCGGATCAAGCCCCGGAAAAAAGGCTCAGCTGATCGTCGGAAGCCGTTTTCCGGGACGACCGTTTCGGCTTCGGCTCTCCGGGGGATGGATCGGGTCGGCCCTCCAGGGTCGCGAGAATCTCCTTCGCCCGGTCCACCACGGACTGGGGAATGCCGGCGAGGCGGGCGACCTGGATGCCGTAGGAGCGGTCGGCGGCTCCGGGAACCACCTGACGCATGAACACGATCTCGTCGTTCCATTCCTTCACCGCTACCGAGAAGTTTCTCAGCCGCGGCAGATGGTGGGCCAGTTTCGTCAGCTCGTGGTAATGCGTGGCGAAGAGGGTGCGGGGACCCTTCGAACCTTCCCCGTGGAGGTTTTCGATGACCGCCCAGGCGATGGAGAGGCCGTCGTAGGTGCTGGTTCCACGACCGATCTCGTCGAGAATGATCAGAGACCGCTCTCCCGCATTGTTCAGGATGTTGGCCGTTTCGTTCATCTCGACCATGAAGGTACTGTGTCCCCGGGCCAGTTCGTCGCTGGCACCGACCCGCGAAAAGATGCGGTCTACCCTGCCGATGCGGCAGTCGTCGGCCGGGACCCAGGAGCCGGTATGGGCGAGAAAGGCGATGAGCGCGACCTGCCGGATAAAGGTGGATTTTCCCGCCATGTTCGGCCCGGTCAGCACGGCGATCTGGGCATCGGAAGAAGCGAGGGAGCAGCTGTTCGGCACGAAGGTGCCCGTCCCGGCGATTCCTTCGGGAGACCGGCGGAGAGATTCCTCGATGACCGGGTGGCGTCCGTTCTCGATCTCGATTTCCAACGAGTCGTCCACGACCGGTCGCACATAACCGCGGGCCCGCGCCAGTTCGGCCCATCCCCCGAGGAGATCGATTTCGGCCAGCGCCTCGGCCGTTTTCCGCAAGTCTTCCGCGTCACCGAGAACGCGGTCGACCACCCGCTGGAATAAGTCTTCCTCCAGAGTGATCGCTTTCTCGTCGGCGCTCAGAATCTCCTTTTCCTTCTCTTTCAATGCATCCGTGTAGTAACGCTCCGCATTGGTCATGGTTTGCTTGCGACGGTAATGATCCGGGACCAGGGAGAGGTTCGCCTTCGTGACCTCGATGAAGTAGCCGAAGCTCCCGTTGTATTTGATGCGCAGGTTCTTGATGCCCGTTTCCTCGCGCTCCTGTTGCTCCAGGTCGGCGACCCAGGTCCGCGCGCCCCGGGCGAGGGAGCGCAGGCGGTCCAACTCTTCGTCGTATCCGTCGCGGATGACACCTCCTTCTTTGAGTTGCCCGGGCAATTCTTCGGCCAGAACGGCCTCCAGCTCGCTTTGCAGCTCCTCGAAGGTGCCGAGCCGCGCGGCGAGATCGTCCGTCTCGCCCAGCCTCAGCGACGCGAGGATGCCGGAAAGCGCCGGGAGCCGCCGCAAGGTATCCCGGATGCCGCCGATCTCCCTCGGATTCCGGATTCGGTTTTGCAGCCGACTGAGGATGCGGGATAAATCCCGGGTTTGCTTGAGTTCGTCCCGGAGGTCGGCGGCCTCGATGGTGCGCTCGTGGAAAATGCCGACCAATCCCTGCCTGCGTTCCAATTCGCCGCGGTCGTGAATGGGGCCCGCAAACCAGCGCTCGAGGAGGCGCGAACCGGCGACGGTTACGCAACCGTCCATGCATTCGATCAGCGATCCTCCCCGGTCGCCCTGAACCGTCTCGAAGATCTCCAGGTTCCGAAGAGTCGCCGAGTCGAGTTTGACGGTCTGGTCCAGGCGACGCCAGGAAATCGTTTCCAGATTCCCGGGTCGGGCTCGCAGCATCTCGGATGCGTAGCGGAGGAGGGTGGCGGCGGACGGAATCGCCCGATGATCGGGAGGGATGCCGAATCCGTCGAGCGACAGGACCTTGAGGCAACCGGCGACTTCGGAGGCGGGATCCCGGCTTTCCGTTTCCTCCCGTTCGAGGCGGGTGACGGTGATCCGGCGGAGAAGCCAGTCGAGTTCCTCCGGAAGCTTTTTCTCGAACAGTCGCTCGGAGACGACGATCTCGGTCGGCGAGAGCGCATCGAGGCAACTCACCAGATCGGCGGCCTCGGGTTCGGAAGCGATTTCGAAGAGACCTGCGGACAAATCGATCCAGGCCGCGTGGAGGCCGTGCCGGTCCCAGTCGAGCGCGGCGAGCCAGGAGCCCGAGCGGGGGTCGAGCTGGTCGTCCTCGAGGACGGTTCCCGGCGTCAGGATCCGGCTGAGAGACCGTTCGACCAATTTTCCGGGTTTCGGAACCTCGGTCTGGTCGCAGATGGCGACCTTCACCCCCGCATCGAGAATCTTCTGGATGTAGGCGTCGGCTGCATGGAACGGGATGCCGGCCATCGGCATGTCGTGCCGTTTCGTGAGAGTGATTCCGAGAATCGACGCGCCTCTCTCGGCATCCTCCTCGAACATCTCGTAGAAGTCTCCGAGCCGGAACAACAACAGGCAGCCGCCCGGAAGCCCTTCCCGGATTTCCCGGTATTGCTTCATCATCGGCGTATCTTTTTTGGCGGCCATGGAAGGGAGAGTGGATTTCGGAAGGCTTGCGTTGGATGCAAGCCCTCGAGACTTTGCGATCAATCGGAAATCGCAAAGGGAAAATTGCGGAAAGAAGGTCGGCTGGAGGAACGACGTGTAATTTCGTTCTGGAATCGGGTGCCGAATTGCGGTAAGCATTGCAGCCTTATGAAATACATCATCACCCTCTCCATCTCGCTCCTGATGGCTTTCTCACTTCATGCCGAATCGATGAATGAGAAAATCTCGGGAGATTTGGTTCGTTTATCCGGGAAAGAACTGGTGCCCGCCACCGACGCCCTCGAGGGCAAGGACGTCATCGCCGTTTACTATTCGGCTCACTGGTGCCCGCCCTGTCGTGCGTTCACTCCGAAACTTTCGGATTTCTACGATGAAGCGTCGGAGAAGTATCCGAATTTTCAGCTGGTGTTCGTGAGCAGCGACCGCAGCGCCGATGCCATGAAGGAATATATGGAATGGGGGAAAATGAAGTTTCCGGCCGTGAAGTATTCCGAACGGGATGAATCCGGCCTGGACAAGCTCTCCGCCCGTGGAATTCCTTACCTGGTCGTGCTTGATGCCGAGGGCAACCAACTCCTCGGGAAGGCACCGGGTGAAAGCTGGAAGGCCCCCCAGCTGGTCCTCAGCGAGCTGGAGGATATGCTGAAGTCCAAAGGCTGATTCCGGATCGTCCTTGATTTCCGAATCAACCAAAGACGCACTCAGACGGCTTCTCGACGACGAGAATCCGACGGTTCGCGGTGCGGTCCTGCAGGAGTTGCGGGACCGCGACGAGGAGGGCGTGTCGTTTCTCAAGGAAATTGCCAGTGACGGGGAATCGGGAATGGTGCGCCACGCCCGCAGTTTCCTGGCCGAGCTGGGGGCGGATGATCCGGTGGGGGATTTCCGTGCGTTCATTCGCTCGTTTCACTACGAACTGGAAACCGGTTGCTACCTTCTGGAACGCACCGTCCATCCGGACCTGGAATGGTCGGTGATCGCCCGGTTCCTCGACGCCATGGCGGAGCGCTGCCTCGAGTTCGTCGATCCGAATGCGCCGGTGTTCGAAAGCTGCAAGCAGATCAACCGCGTAATTTATCACGAATACGGTTTTCAGGGGGATCTCGACCACTTTCACGACCCGGATAATAATTTTCTGGGGTCCGTCATCCGGCGCAGAAAAGGCATTCCGATCTCGCTCAGCGTGATCTACCTCCTGGTCGCCGAGCGTTGCGGGGTCGCCCTGGATCCGATCGGCGCCCCCGGTCGTTTTCTTCTCGGGCATCTCGAGGGGCGCGATCCGTTTTACATCGACGCGTTCGACCGGGGACGGTTCCGGACCGAAGAAGAGATCCGTCAGATCCTGCTGACCCGCCACATCGAAGATGGAGCGGAGTACCTGTTCCCGTCTCCGGTCGGAGAGGTCCTTTGCCGCTTCTGTCGGAACCTGGTTCACCAATACACCATCCGGAACGAACTCGGTCGGGCTCGATTATTCGCAAGTTTTATCCAGGAATTCGAGGACGCCTATGAGCGGGAGTCCTCCTAGGCACCCGGTGCACGATCTGGACGGCCTCCGGCGCCTGAAGCCCTCGGGGGTATGCCTTGGCGTCGTGGGCTGGCCGGTGCGGCATTCCCTGAGTCCTCCCATGCACACCGCCGCGCTTCATGCGCTAGCGGCGCGGAATCCGGAGTACCGGTCGTGGAGTTATGCGGCCTTCGAACTCCGGGCCGAAGACCTTTCCGAGGCGGTCCGCCTGTTCCGGGAAAAGGGATTCCGCGGAATCAACCTCACCGTTCCCCATAAAGTCGAAGTGCTTCCGCTGGTCGACGAGATCCATCCGGTCGCCGAGCGCATGGGCGCGGTCAATACCCTGAGCTTCGAGGACGGCACCCTCTGCGGCTTCAATACGGACGGATACGGTTTGGAGAATGCGCTGCTGGAGGCCTTCGGGAAGGGACTCGCATCCCGCTCCGTTCTCATTGTCGGGGCGGGTGGGGCGGCCCGTGCGGCCGCCGTCCAGTGCCTCGAAAGCGGGGTGGAGCACCTCTGGATCGCCAACCGGACGGTGGAGAAGGCGGAGGGGATCGTGCAGCGACTCGCCGGGGGGCCGGCCCAGGCCGTGACCGTCGCCGAGGCAACATCGCGTGTGCCGGCGGGAACGCTGGTCATCAACGCGACCTCCCTGGGCCTGAAGCAGGAAGATCCGGTGCCGATCGCCGTTGAAGACTTGCCGGAGCAGTGCCAACTCTTCGACATGATCTACAATCCAGCGGAGACCGCCTTCCTGTCGGCCGGACGCTTACGCGGGTATCCGGTGTCGAACGGCCTGGGAATGCTGGTCCACCAAGGAGTGCGCTCCCTGGAGATCTGGACCGGAGAATCGGTAGACGCAAGCGTCATGCGAGCGGCCTGCGAAGGGT
>CAZBLJ010000123.1:0-8276 GCA_964492605.1 uncultured Puniceicoccaceae bacterium | reverse complement strand
GTCGTTCGGCGGAACGAACCGGGCGTATTCCTCCTCCCACACGAATTCCTGGGCGAGCAACCCTGCGGCGCTCAGGAGAAGGGCCGTTGCAACAGCGGAGAGAGAACGAAAGGCGAGGGGAAGGCGTTGGAGGTGTGTCATCGGTAAGGGTTCCTGGGTTGAAAAACGGTGTCGAAGGTCGATTTGTTCTAGAACTGAGAGAAGTTTTGTAAAGGAAAAGAGGGGTTTCCGCCATCCTACAAATGTATGTCTGGATGCGGAGATGTCTGACGGAGACCGGCGGGCGGGGGGGAGATGGAGAAAATTCGGAAAATTTTCGGGTCCGGTCGCTTGCGAGTGGCCGCAAATGGCCAATCCTCGGAATTGAGGGGATTTTGGCGGGTTTTATCCTTTCCATCCGCCGCCCATGCTTTTGAATGCAGTGAATCCAGTCATGAAGACCCAGAACAGCGAAATCGGTTACAACTCGAAGGTCGAAGGGGACGTTATCGTCACCCGGGCCGACGCGGTCATCAATTGGGTGCGGAAACACTCGGTTTGGCCGATGCCCATGGGACTTGCCTGCTGCGCGATCGAGATGATGGGGGTTGCGGCTTCGCGTTTCGACATCAGCCGTTTCGGGATGGAAGTCATGCGGTTTTCGCCGCGGCAGTCGGATTGCATGATCGTGGCCGGCACCGTCACCTACAAAATGGCGCCGGTCGTGCGGCGGATTTACGATCAGATGGCCGACCCCAAATGGGTGGTGGCAATGGGGGCCTGCGCTTCCACCGGCGGCATGTATCGCTCCTACGCGACCATGCAGGGGGTCGACCGGATCCTGCCCGTCGACGTCTACGTGAGCGGCTGCCCGCCCCGCCCGGAAGCTCTGTTGGACGGGATGATGAAACTCCAGGAAAAGATCGGGGGGGAATCCTCGTTCAAGGCGCTGGGCAAGGAAGCCGAGGAGAAGCGGATCTGGGCATGAGCGGAATCATCGACGAACTTCTTCCCCGCTTCGAGGGGATCGAACCGCGCCCGACGAGCGACCATCCGGCCATCCAGTGCCGCCCGGATCTCTACACGGGGCTGGTGAAGTGTCTGCGGGACGAATTCGGGTTTTCCATGCTGACGGATCTGACCGGCGTGGACTGGAACGAGGAAGACCCGCGTTTTTCCGTGGTCATTCACCTCCTCAATCCGACGAACGCCCGGTATGTGCGGATCGTGGTGGATTGTCCGGACAGCGAGAACCCGATGGCTCCGTCTCTGGTCGACCTGTATCCCGGCGCCAACTGGCACGAGCGGGAAGCCTTCGACATGTTCGGGATCCGTTTCGAGGGGCATCCCGACCTGCGCCGGATTCTCATGTGGGACGACTATCCGTATTACCCGCTTCGAAAGGAATTTCCTCTGGCCGGGATCGAAACCGATCTTCCCGATGCCGAAATTTCCGAAGAAACGAAGGCGAAGGTGATTGCCGCACCGATGATGGGGGGACCCTTCGTGGCCTCCGACGGGGAACCGATGAGCAAGTCCGAGCCCCGGGCCAAAGACCAGAGCTGGACGGAACGACGCGACAAGCCGAACAAGGAATTGGAAGACTGAAGGATGGCCGAGAGTAAGACCAAAGAAATTTCGATCGGGGATATGGGCACGCGTGCCTCGGCCTATCAGGACGAATTGCAGGGCGAGGAAATGGCCCTCAACGTCGGGCCATCGCATCCCACCACCCACGGAGTGCTGCGCCTGTTGATGCAGCTCGACGGCGATATCATCAAACGGTGCGAACCGGTGGTCGGCTATCTGCATCGCGGCGACGAAAAAATTGCCGAGAACATGACCTACAATCAGTTCGTCCCCTACACGGACCGGCTCGATTACATCGCCCCGCTGGCGAACAACGTGACGTACGCCCTGGCGGTAGAACAACTCGCCGGTCTGGAGGTTCCCCCGCGTTGTGCGGCCATCCGGGTATTGGTGACGGAAATGGCGAGGATTTCGTCCCACCTGCTGGGCTTAGGTGTGTACGGAATGGACGCAGGAGCGTGGACGCCGTTCATGTACACGTTTACCGAGCGGGAAAAGCTCTACACGCTCTTCGAGGAGCTGACCGGTGCACGGTTTACCACCTCCTACACGCGGATCGGCGGCGTGGCGCGGGACGTGCCGGAGGGTTGGCTCGGTCGGGTGGGCGATTTTTGCGACCAGTTTCTCCCGATTCTCGAGGAAACCGCCCGCTTGCTGACTCGGAACCGCATCTTCATGGACCGGACCGAGGGAGTCGGAGTGATCACGAAGGAGGATGCGCTGGCCTACGGGATCACCGGTCCGAACCTTCGGGCATCCGGGGTGGATCTGGACCTCCGGAAAGACAAGCCCTACCTCGGTTACGACCAGTATGATTTCGACGTTCCGGTCGGGACGACCGGGGATTGCTACGACCGCTACCTCGTCCGGTTGGAGGAGGTGCGGCAGAGCGTCCGTATCATCCGCCAGATCATCAAGAATTTCCCCGACGGTCCCTGGTATGCGGAAGACGCGAAGAAGATCTTCGTGCCGCCCAAGGGAAAGATCCTCACCAGCATGGAGGAGCTGATCCAGAACTTCATGCTCGTGACCGAAGGTCCGCGGATGCCTGCGGGAGAGGTGTACTTCGAGGCCGAGAACCCGAAAGGGATTCTCGGATTCTTCATCGTATCGAAAGGGGGAGGGGTGCCTTACCGGTTGAAGATCCGTTCCCCCTCTTTTTGCAATTTGAGCATCCTGCCGAAAGTGGTGCCCGGCCTTTATCTGACGGACATCACCGTTCTCCTGGGCAGCCTTGATTTCGTCATGGGAGAGTGCGACCGTTGAGGATGCGGCTCCGAAAAAGGATTGAAACGATTTATGGATCCAACGACCACAGCCACTGAAGAGGATTTCTCGCTCTCGTCGGAGACGCTTGAAAAAATCGACAAGCTCGTGCCGCGCTATCCGACGACTCGGAGCGCGACTCTTCCTCTTCTCCACCTGGTTCAGGACGAAAAGGGCTACATTTCGAACGGAGCGATCGAGTGGATTGCCTCGCGACTCGGGATCGAGCCCATCCACGTTTACGAATTGGTCACCTTTTACCCGATGTTCCGGCAGGAGCCCATCGGCCGTCGCCACATCAAGGTTTGCCGCACGCTTTCCTGTGCGTTGAACGGCGGATACGAGGTGTGCGAGAAGTTCAAGCAGGCCTTTGACGTGGAACTGGACGAAGTTTCGGCGGACGGGGAGGTGACGGTCGAATACGTCGAATGCATCGCCAGTTGCGGCACGGCCCCGGTCGTGCAGATCGACGAGACCCTCCACGAGAACGTGACTCCGGAACGCACCGACGAACTCATTGCCGAGATCAAGGCCAACGCGAAGGGAGGCAAGATCTGATCATGGCCGCGGAAGAGACACGAATCCTTCTGAAGAATGCGGATCGTCCCGGCTATGACGGCGGCATCGAATCCTACATGGAAGCCGACGGTTACGAAGGGCTGAAAAAAGCGCTGGGGATGAAGCCGGAGGAAATTTGTTCCGAGGTGATGGACTCCGGCATTCGGGGCCGCGGCGGAGCGGGCTTTCCGGCCGGGATGAAATGGAAATTCCTCGACCGGAAATCCGGCAAACCGATCTACCTCGTCTGCAACGCCGACGAATCCGAGCCCGGCACCTTCAAGGACCGCCAGTTGATCTACAAGGACCCGCACCAGTTGATCGAGGGAATGATGATCTCGGCCTACGGGATCCAGGCGGCTCTCTCGTTCATCTACATCCGGGGAGAGATGTACGACGGGGCGCGGATTCTCGAGGAGGCGATCGAGGAGGCCCGCGCGAAGAATTTGCTCGGGGATAACATTCTCGGCTCCGGTTACTCCTGCGATATGATCGTCCACCGTGGTGCGGGTGCCTACATCTGCGGGGAGGAGACCGGGTTGATCGAGTCCCTGGAGGGGAAGCGGCCCTATCCGCGGATCAAGCCTCCCTATTTCCCCGCCGTTCTCGGCCTCTACATGTGTCCGACCATCGTCAACAATGTCGAGACCCTCTGTCACGTGAAGCACGTCATCGAGCGGGGAGGAAAGGAATACGCGAAAATCGGCACGCCCGGAAATACCGGCACGCGGATCTGGTCGGTCTCGGGGCATGTGCAAAAGCCCGGTTACTACGAGATTCCCTGCGGCGCGATGACGTTCGGCGAGCTGATTTTCGATCTTTGCGGCGGGTTGAAGCCGGGGCGCGAGTTGAAGGCCGTCATCCCCGGCGGTTCCTCCTCCAAGGTTTTGAAGGCCGGGGAACGCTATCAGGGGAAACTGAAGGACGGCACCGAGTTCGACTGGGCGCTGGAGGATATTCCGCTCGATTTCGACGGCCTGATGGCGGCTGGGTCGATGTCCGGTTCCGGTGCGATCATCGTCATGGACGATTCGACCGATATCGTGGAGGCCCTGGCCAACATCAATGCCTTTTACGCCCACGAGAGTTGCGGTCAATGCACGCCCTGCCGGGAAGGATCCCTGTGGTTGAAGAAGGTGACTGCGAGGATGATCAACGGCGAGGCCCGCGAGGAGGATGCCGACCTCTTGAAGTCCATCGCGGATCAGATCGAGGGGCGGACGATTTGCGCCCACGGGGAAGCCACCGCCTGGCCGGTGCAGAGCTTCGTGCTGAAGTTCCGCGACGAATTCATCGAATACGCCCGAAAGCAGGCGCACGAACGGGCGCGGAAAGAGGCCCGGCCCGCCGTCGTCGCCTGAGGTTTATAGTGTAAGTATCATGAGCGAAAACGGGAAAACGGAGACGGTCACCGTCAACATCGACGGACAGGATATCGAGGTGCCGACCGGCATCACGATGATCGAGGCCGCCGAAATCGCCGGGAAGGAGATTCCCCACTACTGCTACCACCCGAAGCTGAGCATTTCCGGGAACTGCCGGATGTGTCTGGTCGAGATGGGAATGCCGATGAAGGATCGTCAGACGGGCGAACCTGTTTTGGACGACGCCGGGAATCAAAAGATCGGCTGGATGCCCAAGCCGGCGATCGCCTGTAATTCGAAGGTGTCGCCGGGGCTGCACATCAAGACGGATTCCAAACTCGTGAAGGATTGCCGCAACGGGGTCATGGAATTTCTCCTGGTGAATCACCCGCTCGACTGTCCGATTTGCGATCAGGCGGGCGAATGCCGGTTGCAGGAGTTTGCGACCGAGTACGGGCGCGGTTACTCGCGGTTTATCGAGGAGAAGAACGTGAAGCCGAAAAGAACGGTCCTCGGTCCGCGGGTCATGCTCGACGACGAGCGCTGCATCCTGTGCTCCCGCTGCATCCGCTTCATGCAGGAAGTGGCCGACGACGATGTTCTCGGTTTTATCGAGAGAGGAAGCTATTCCACTTTGACCTGCTACCCCGGTAAGAAGCTCGATAGTAACTATTCGTTGAATACGGTCGACATCTGCCCGGTGGGCGCTCTTACCAGTCGGGATTTTCGCTTTAAAATGCGGGTCTGGTTCTTGAAACCGGTGAAAAGTATCTGCACCGAAAGCAGCGTCGGGGCGAATACCGAAGTCTGGCAACGGGAAGGGAAAGTCTACCGCATCACTCCGCGGCGCAACGACGCCGTGAACGATACCTGGATGGCCGACAGCGGTCGGGCGCTTTACAAGCAAGTGGAGTCGGAAGACCGCTTGACGAAGCCGGAGGCGGACGGCCGGGAGGTGACCGCTACCGAGGCGGTCCGGGTTGCGGCCGATCTACTCACCAAAGGGAAGGTTGCCGTAGTGGGGTCGACCCACTCGTCGGTCGAGGAACAATTCCTCCTTTCGAGAATTGCCGCGGAGCGGTCCGCTTCCGTTCACCTCGTCCGGCATTGGGGCGAAGAGGACGGATTGTTGATTTCGGCGGACCGGACCCCGAATACGAGGGGGGCGCTTCTTACGGGGTTGAAAGGAGAACTACCGTCGGAAGACCTTTCGGAATTGTCGAAGGCCATCGACGGGGGCGAGGTGGATACCGTCCTCGCCGTGCACGAAGATCTGGTCGCAGCCGGTCTTTCAGAAGAGCAATTGGACAAGGTAAAGCTGGTCCAGGTCGCGACCCATCGGAATGGATCGACCGCCAGGGCGGACGTTCTGATTCCGTCCCTGACCGTGTTCGAGCGTTCCGGAGCTTTTGTGAACCAGCAGTTTCGACTGCAGAAGTTCCACGCGGTCGTGCCGGGTCCGTCGGGTCTGTTGAGCGACCTTCAGGTGTTTGCGAGCATCGAATCGACCCTGAAGGGCGACCCGCAGATTGCCGTTCGCCTGAACGATATCTGGAAGCGGATCGACTCGGAATGTCCCGGACTGGCGGGTCATTCCTTCTCCTCCATCCCGGACGAAGGCGTTGCGCTGAAGCCGGGCGATTGGATCGAGCTTCCGTTTCCCGAGAAAAAGACGCTGAAGTATGAAGCGCGGGAATTCGTGCGGGAAGCTTCGGGAGTCGCAACCGCGGAATAGGTACGTTTGTCTTTGCTTTGGAACTTTAATTTCTCCGGACCATGGAATTTTCGACCCTCCTCTTAAAAGTCCTTTTTGCCGTGCTGATGATCGTGGTCGTCATGACGCTGGCGGGATATTCCGTCCTGATCGAACGCAAGGTGTCGAGCTGGGTGCAGGGGCGCGTGGGTCCCAACCGTACGACGATTCCCTGGATTCACGCCATACCGGTAATCGGACCCTTTCTCACGAAGCTGGGAATCTTCCAGCCGCTGGCGGACGGGCTCAAGTTCCTCTTCAAGGAGGAGATCACCCCGGGACACGTGAACAAGGTGTACTACTACCTGGCCCCGGTCATCGCACTGGTGCCGGCGTTGACGACCATGGTGGTGATCCCGTTCGGCCAGTACACGGACCCGGCGACCGGTGCGACCAACCCCCTCATGCTGGCCCCTCTCGACATCGGGATCCTCTTCATCTTTGCGGTGTCGTCCCTTGGCGTTTACGGAGTCGTGCTCGCGGGGTGGTCCTCGAACAGCAAATACTCCTTTCTCGGAGGGATTCGCAGCTCCGCCCAGATGATTTCCTATGAATTGTCGCTGGGGCTTTCGATTTTTCCGCTCTTTCTGTGGTTGAACGCTCCCGGTTCCGAAGGGGGATTGGGATTGAGCCACATGGTGTTTTTTCAATCGGGGGCGTGGTTTATCTTCATCCAGCCCGTAAGCGCCGTGCTTTTTCTGGTCGCGCTGTTTGCCGAGACCAACCGGCTTCCGTTCGACATGGCCGAGTCGGAGACCGATCTGGTCGGAGGCTTCCACACCGAGTACGGTTGCTTCAAATTCGGTATCTTTTTCGTGGCCGAGTACGCCCACATCGTGATCGGCTCGGCGGTCTTCGTGGCACTCTTCCTCGGTGGCTGGAACTTCCTTCCGTGGCTGGCGGATCCGTGGCCTGCGGGGTGGGTCGGGGCCGTCCTGTCGACGATCTGGTTCCTGCTCAAGACGTTGCTGTTGATCGTCTTCTTCGTCCTGATCCGCTGGACCCTGCCGCGTTTCCGTTACGACCAGGTGATGAAGCTCGGTTGGACGGTTCTCCTCCCTCTGGCCATCGCCAATCTGATCCTCAACGCCATCATCATCGCCTTCATCGACGGCTGAGATCACGCTACATCCGAATCCGAATCCAGGGAATCCACCATGGCGCAGACCAAAGTTATCGAACGCAAACCGCTCAGCCTTTCCGAACGGAGTTATCTCCCGCAGATTGCGTCCGGGCTGAAGACGACCATCTCCCACATGTTCCAGCCGAAGGTTACGCTCCAGTATCCCGAGGAGCGACCGCCGATCCCCGAGCATTATCGGGGGGTGCCGACTCTGGTGAAAGATCCCAATGGCCGGGAAAAGTGCGTTTCGTGCCAGCTGTGCGAATTCGTCTGCCCGCCCCGCGCGATTCGCATTACCCCGGGAGAAATCGCCGAGGGCGACGAACACGAACACGTGGAAAAGGCGCCGGAAGAGTTCGAGATCAATATGCTCCGCTGCATCTACTGCGGACTTTGCGAGGAGGTCTGCCCGGAAGAGGCGATCTTCCTGCAGGACATCTACTCGATGTCCGGCTACAGCCGCGAGGAGATGGTCAATGACAAGAAGAAGCTCTACGAGCTGGGCGGAACCCTGCCGGACGAACACTTCAAGTGGGACAAGAAGAAAGCCGCCGAACTGGCCGCCGCCGACGGCGGGCATCATTGAGACGATCCGCCCTTGCAGATCGGCGTATTCCCATCACCCGACTCCATCTTCGAAATC
>CAZBLJ010000122.1:0-8434 GCA_964492605.1 uncultured Puniceicoccaceae bacterium | reverse complement strand
GGCCGTCTCCGGCTGAAGCCGGAGTTCCTTTTGGGAATTCGACCCACTGCGAGCCGGATGAAAGGCCCCTGCCCGTGCCTGTTGGATCGCACCCTTTAAGACTGGAGTCTTTCGAGGCGGGTCGGGCATGATCGTTCCCACTATGTTTTATGACGAGACAAGGGTAATTCTTGCGGCGGGTAAAGGGGGGGACGGTTGTGCGAGTTTCCGACGGGCGCGATATGTCCCGAAAGGGGGGCCGGACGGCGGCGACGGAGGAAAGGGAGGCGATCTTTGGCTGGAGGCGGACCGGAATACCGGCGACCTCCGGACCTACCACTACCAACCGCAGTGGAAAGCCAAAAACGGAGAACCGGGGAAAGGCAGCCAGAAGAACGGAAGGAACGGCGAGGACGTCCGCCTGAAAGTGCCGGTCGGTACGTCGGTAGTGGACGAAAGGGGACGGACGGTCTGCGAGCTTTTGCGGGACGGGGAGGAAAGATTGTTCCTGCGCGGAGGAAAAGGCGGGCTGGGGAACCTCCATTTCAAATCGGCTACGAACCAGGCTCCCCGTGAATACACCGAAGGCCGGCCCGGCCAGGCGGGAACCTACTCTTTCTCCCTCCGCACGATCGCCGATGTCGGGTTGATCGGTTTTCCCAACGCCGGAAAGTCGTCGCTTCTGGCCGCCCTGACGAATGCGACCCCGAAACGTGCCTCCTATCCTTTCACGACAATCGATCCTTTCGTCGGAGTGACCGCCGAGAACGAGGATTTCGACTACCGGAGGATCACCATTGCCGATATCCCGGGATTGATCGAGGGTGCCTCCGAAAACAAGGGACTCGGTCACCGCTTTCTCCGTCACGTCGAGCGCTGCGCGTTGCTTCTGGTCGTCCTGGATCTGGAGCCCATGGACGGACGCGACCCGAAGGGCGATTACGACACGCTTCTGAGCGAGTTGTCCGGCTACTCCTCCGAGCTGGTGGAAAAGCCGCGCCTCGTTGCGGCGAACAAAATTGATCTGGACGGGGCCGACGAGCGGTTGGAGGAGTTTCGGGAGAAAGCGGATATCGCAGTTTATCCCGTTAGCGCCGAAACGGGCGCCGGACTGGACAACCTGGTGGAGGAGCTTTTCCGGCGAACCGGGTGAGCGTTTCGGGAACGAACTGCGAAATGAAAATATTGATACCCGGGGTTTGCCTGATCCGGTTTCGGGTCTTTGGAAGGGGGTCGAATTCGCCGGAATAAAAATAGGAAGTTTGCTCTTTATGGGGATTGACAATAACCTCATGAAAATTTTTATTTACGCAATCTCTTCTCAAACATGCCCACTAAGTATTCCTCTCCTCTCACTTTCGAGGTCGACGAAAATTCGTATCAAAAATTGGAAGACATAGTTCGTCGGTCCGGCGCGCGGAGCATCAGCCAGGTGATTCGTGTGGCTTTGGACTCGTTTGATTTTTCGAAGTTCGAGAAAGAAGTCTCCCACACCAGGCAATTGTCGGTGCGGTTGGATGACGATCTTCGGGCCCGCCTGACCCGGGTGACGTCCGAAAAGAACGCAAGTTTCGGAGAAGTCTTGCGCGCCGCCCTTGGCGCGCTCTCCGATAAACCGCTTCGTGAAGTGGTTCGTGAAACGCAAAGCACAAACATGCCCAAAAAACCATCCAGAAAAGCTGCGGTGAAGAAGACCGCCAAGAAAGCCGCGAAGAAAGTTACAAAGAAAGCCGCGAAGAAAGCCGCGCCGAAAAAGGCCGCTAAGAAGGCTGCCAGGAAAGCCGCAACGAAAAAGGTAGCCAAGAAAGCTGCGAAGAAAGTCGCAGCGAAGAAGGCAACCAAGAAAGCTGCGAAGAAAGCAACCAGGAAGGTTGCGAAGAAGGCAACGAAGAAGGCTGCCAAAAAGGCGACTAAGAAAGCCGCAAAGAAGGCGACCAAGAAAGCAGCGAAAAAGGCACCCACGAAGAAAAAGGCTGCCAAGAAGGTTGCGAAAAAAGCGGCTAAGAAGGTAGCGAAGAAAGCGGCCAGAAAGCGGCGGTAAACTTCCGGCAGGAGAGGCCGCCAGGCAGGTAATGCTCCGGGCGGCGCAGTTTCCGGATTGGCTCTTCGGTCTGGTTGCCGTGTGCCTGAAAAACGCGCGGTGGATCGGGTCGGACTTGTCATCCGTGTGGAGAGCTGTTTGAAGAGTAGAATGGAACCGCTTTCCAAGTATCTATCGTCCCGTGCGGCTGCGATTCAGCCTTCCCCTACTCTCGCAGTTGACGCGAAAGCGAAATCGCTGAGGGCCGAAGGGAAGGATATCTGCGGGTTTGGTGCGGGGGAGCCGGACTTCGATACCCCGGAGTTTATAAAAGAAGGTGCCATACAGGCCCTTCACGACGGCAAGACCAAGTATGCGCCCGCTCCGGGGCTTCCCGAACTGCGCGAGGCGGTCGCGGAAAAATATGTCCGGGACAACGGTTTCCCGAAATGCGATCCCTCGCAGGTTGTGGTCAGCCCCGGAGGGAAGTATAGCTGTTATCTGGCCATTCAAGCCGTTATAGATCCGGGCGACGAGGTGATCGTGCCAACCCCTTATTGGGTCAGCTACCCCGAGATGGTGCGGTTGGCCGGGGGCGAGCCGAAGTTCGTCAACACATCCCCGGTCGACGGTTTTCAACTGGATCCGGAACGCTTGCGGGAGGCCGTATCGGAGAGAACCAAGCTGCTTATTCTCAATAGTCCCTCGAATCCGACGGGGGCGGTTCTTCCGCCGGAATCGATCCGTCAAATCGTCGAGACGTGTATCGAGCACGGGATCCTGATTCTCTCGGACGAGATCTACGAATATCTACTTTATGACGGCGCGACCCACCGTTCTCCTGCGGCTCTGTCCGACGAAGCGGCGGAGAGGGTTATCACGGTGGCGGGATTCAGCAAGACCTTTTCCATGACCGGATGGCGGCTCGGAACGCTGGTAGCGCCGGTCGAGATCGCCAAAGCGGTGACGAAATTGCAGAGCCAGACCACCTCCAATGCGACGACCTTCGCCCAATACGGGGCTCTGGCCGCCATGAGAAACTGGAATCTCGCGATGAGCGAGGTCGCGCGGATGCTGGAGGTGTTCGACCGGCGGCGTCTGAAGATGCTGGAGGGGATGAGATCCATCGAGGGGGTCGAATGTTTTCGCTCGACCGGTGCGTTCTACTTGTTTCCCGACATCGGCGGGTTTCCCGATCCTCCGAGGGTTTTCGTGGAAAAGCTTCTCGACAAGAAGTTGGTCGCCGTGGTGCCGGGCGAGGCCTTTGGGAGCGAGACGGGGATTCGCCTCAGTTACGCAACCTCCGATGATGTGATCGATCGGGGAATCGAACGGCTCGCGGAATTCGTGGCGGAGGAGTATGGATCCTGATTGTTCGGAATCTCGGGACGATCCGGTCAAAATTCCGGATCCTGCGAATCCCTGGCGGGTAGGTGGGCTGCGGCGATTGTTTCTCGCCTTCCTCCACTCGCTCGAGGGACTGGGTGCGGCCTTTAAACACGAGGCGGCTTTCCGCCAGGAGTGCTTTGCGGCGTTGTTTCTTGTTCCCGTGGCGCTACTGCTGGATATTCCCCTTTACGCGCGCCTCGTTCTGATCGGCTCGGTGGTTCTGGTTTTGATCGTCGAGCTGCTGAATACCGCGGTGGAAAACTGCATCGATTACATTTCGTTCGAAAAGCATCCGTTTGCCAAACGGGCCAAGGATATCGGAAGTGCGGCCGTTTTCCTGAGCATGTGTTTCGCGATCCTTGCGTGGGTATTGGTTCTGATTCACTACTGGCCGCCGCGGTTTTAGTTTTTGCCGTTTCCGGGACGACCGACGTAGGAGCCGATCCTCGAGGGTTGTTACTTTTTAGCGGCTTCGCCGGTGATCAGTTCCCAGCCTTCGTCGCGGATAAGGGGTTCGGCTTTCTTGAACTTCATTTCCTTCTCCTCGCCGGCTTTGCGGATCTTGACCATGTCGTTGCGACCGATCTTGGGCATGTCCCGCTTGATGGTGACCTTGGGCAGAGGGGGTGCCTGTTTCCGGGTGTGGGGCGTTCGTCCCCCGCTTGCGGCTCGGGCCGCCTGGGCCAGGGTGGATTCGTCGCTGTCCGACGGTCCCTGCGCCCGGGCGTTCCGCTGAAGGCGCGAGAGCATGTCCTGAAAGGCTTGCATGTTGGTGGCCGTGCGGAAGATGCCGGAGCTGATTTCATTCCGGAGGTTGTTCATCAGCTCTTCGAAATAGACGAAGGCCTCGCTCTTGTACTCGTTCAGCGGATCTTTCTGACCGTAACTGCGGAGACCGACGCTCTTGTTCAGTTCCTCCATCTCGGTGAGGTGGCTCTGCCAAAGACGGTCGATGGACCGGATCACGACATAACGGGCGAGCCGTTTGAGTTCCTCCGGGTCCTCCATGCCCGCCCGCTGCTCGAAGGCATCCTTGATCCTGGTCATCAGCTCCCCGGTGAGTTTCCCCGGGTCGGAGAAATCCAGATCGTCGCCCTTTAATCCGAGGGGGAAGTGGGAGTTGATCCAATTGACGAAGGTCTCGGCCTCGCCGGTGTCGATGTCCGATTTACCGGTCGGCTCGGCCACCGTTTCGAGTCGGCTTTCGATTTCCTCCTCGATCATTTCGAAGGCGATGGATGCCGGATCGTCGGAGTGGATGGCACCGTTCCGCAGTTCGTAGATGATCTCCCGTTGCTTGTTGAGAACATCGTCGAACTGGAGGCGGCGCTTTCGGATCGAATAGTTGCGTTGCTCGATCTTTTTCTGGGCGTTCTCGATCGACCAGTTGAGGGTGGGGTGCGAGAGTTCCTCGTCGTCGCTGAAGGATTTTTCGAGGATCTTCGAGAGGGGTCCCTGGTTGGCGAACAGGCGCATCAGGTCGTCTTCCAGCGAGACGTAGAATTTGGACATCCCGGGGTCGCCCTGGCGGGCGCTACGTCCGCGCAGCTGACGGTCGATCCGGCGCGATTCGTGGCGTTCGGTCCCGATCACGTAGAGGCCTCCCTTTTCCTTCACGCCTTCGCCGAGTTTGATGTCGGTGCCGCGTCCGGCCATGTTCGTGGCGATGGTGACCGCTCCCGGCGCACCGGCGCGGGAAACGATTTCGGCTTCCTTTTCGTGGAATTTGGCGTTGAGCACGTTGTGGGGAATGGTGGAACGTTTCAACATGCGGCTGAGGACCTCCGATGCTTCGACCGAGGCGGTGCCGACCAGGACGGGCTGGCCTTTCTTATGGGCTTGTTCGATGTCCTTGACGACCGCGTTGTATTTGGCGCGCCGGGTCTTGTAGACCACGTCGTTGATGTCCGTTCGCTGATTGGGAAGGTGGGTCGGAATGACCATGACATCCGCCCGGTAGATCTCGTTGAACTCGCTGGCCTCGGTTTCCGCGGTTCCGGTCATCCCGCTGAGTTTTTCGTAGAGGCGGAAAAAGTTCTGCAGGGTGACGGAGGCATAGGTCTTGGTCTCCTTCTCGATTTTGACGCCTTCCTTGGACTCCACGGCCTGATGGAGGCCGTCGCTCCACCGCCTTCCCGGCATGAGTCGACCGGTGTTTTCGTCGACGATCATGACCTTCCCCTCCTGGACCACGTATTCCGTGTCCTTCTCGTAGAGGCTGTAGGCGCGGAGCAGCTGGCTGATGCAGTGCATTTCTTCGCTGGTTTTCTCGAATTTCGCCTGCGCTTCCTCCTTGGCCTGCCGTTTCCCGGCGACATCGAGTTCCTTGTTGGCCTCGATCTCCATGAAGGTGGTTGGAAGGTCCGGCAAGACGAACGCGTCCGGGTTGTCGGGGTGAAGCAGATTCCGGCCCTTTTCGGTCAGGTCGGCCTGGTGCTGCTTCTCGTCGATCAGAAAGAATAGTTTCTCCTTGAGATGAAAACGTCGGGTACGGTTCATGTCGTTGTTCATCTCGAGATCGAATTTCTCGAACCGTTTCCGGATGCCGGGGTCCTCCATGAGCCGGAGAAATTGTTTGTTTTTCGGCATCCCTTCGTGAACCAGATACAATTTGGAGATCGGCTCCTCCGTCGCGTCTCCGGCGTCCAGCTCCTTTTTGCCTTCCGACATGAGCTGGTTGCAGAATCGATTCTGCTCCCGGACGAGCTTCTGGATGCCTGGTTTCAGCTCGTTGAACGGCATCTGCCGCTCCTCCGGTGCCGGGCCGGAAATGATCAGGGGGGTGCGGGCTTCGTCGACCAGGATGGAATCCGCCTCGTCGATGATGCAGAAGTAGTGGTCGCGCTGCACTTGATCCTCCCCGCGGGTGGCCATACCGTTGTCGCGGAGATAGTCGAAGCCGAATTCGGAGGCGGTGCCGTAGGTAATATCGCTCTGGTAGGCGGTTTTCCGTGAGGCCGGATCCATGCCGTTTTGCAGGCAGCCGACCGTGATTCCCAAAAAGGAGTAAAGATGGCCCATCCACTCCGAGTCACGGCGGGCGAGGTAGTCGTTGACCGTGGCGAGCTGGCAATTCCGACCAGACAGGGCATTCAGGTAGAGCGGAAGCGTTGCGGTCAGCGTCTTCCCCTCGCCGGTGGCCATCTCACAGATGTAGCCGCGGTGCATGGCGATTCCACCGAGCAACTGCACGTCGAAATGTACCATTTCCCAGGGTGTTTCGTTTCCGCAAACATCGAAGGTTTTTCCGCAGAGTCGGCGGGCGGCGTTCTTAACGACCGCGAAAGCCTCGGGAAGAATTTCATCAAGGGTTTCTCCGTTTTGAATCCGTTCCCGGAATTCCGTAGTCTTCGCCGAGAGAGTCGCGTCGTCGAGGGCTTGGTATTCCTCTTCGAGAGAGTTGATGCGTTCGATGATCGGTTGGCTCTTCTTCCGGAATTTTCGGTAGTGCCGTCCGGCGAGGGTTTTAAAGACGCTTGAAATCATGATGGTTTCCGGTGCGAGTTACGGCTTCTCTGCTGCGAGCAATTCGCGAAAGTATTCGATGGTCCTGCCCAGACCGGTTCGGAGGTCGACTTCGGGTTCCCATCCGAGGACCTGCTTCGCCTGGTCGATGATCGGCTGGCGCTGCATGGGATCGTCTACGGGAAGCGGTTTTTCGATCAGGTTTGAAGAACTGTCGGTTAATTCGATGACCGTTTCCGCCAATTCGCGGATGGTAAACTCGGTGGGGTTGCCGATGTTGATGGGGCCGGTGGTCTCGTCCTGATCCATCGTGCGGAGGATGGCTTCGATGAGGTCGTCGACGTAGCAGAAAGAGCGGGTCTGGGCTCCGTCGCCGTAGAGCGTGATGTCCTCTCCTTTCAGCGCCTGGACGATGAAGTTGGAGACCACCCTCCCGTCGTCGGGAAGCATCCGCGGGCCGTAGGTGTTGAAAATCCGGACGACCCGTATCTCGACACCGTTTTGGCGGTGATAGTCGAAAAAGAGGGTTTCGGCGCAGCGTTTCCCCTCGTCGTAACAGGCGCGCGGGCCGATCGGGTTGACATTGCCCCGATAGCTTTCCGGCTGCGGGTGGATGTCCGGGTCCCCGTACACTTCGGAGGTGGAGGCCTGGAGGATGCGTGCGTTGACCCGTTTCGCCAGGCCGAGAGAGTTGATGGCACCCATAACGGAGGTTTTTACCGTTTTAATGGGGTTGTGCTGGTAGTGGACCGGAGAGGCCGGGCAGGCCAGATTGAAGATCCGGTCGACTTCGAACTTGAAGGGATCGACCACATCGTGCCGCACCATCTCGAAGCGCGGATTGTCCCTGAGTTTCGCAAGGTTTCGTTTCCGGCCCGTAAAGTAATTGTCGAGGCAGATGACCTCGTCGCCGCGATCAATCAATCGCTCGCACAAATGGCTTCCGAGGAAACCGGCCCCGCCTGTTACTAGAATTCTCATGGGAAAAGCGGTAACTAAAGAGCTTTTGGGACGTTTGTTCAATCCCGATTCGAAATGAGCCCGTCCGGGTGGGTTGGCCTGGGAGGGCGGCTGTCCCAGCCGCCGTGGGTTCGGAATCACCTTCCGATACGGAAAACAGCCATCCGGGCGGGGAAGGGAGGTCGGGTGCTGTTGGTGGTAACGGCGATTGGGACAATCGCCCTCCCTGGTGGGTTCGGCATGGGAGGGCGGCTGTCCCAGCCGCAGTGGGTTCGGAATCACCTTCCGATACGGAAAACGGCCATCCGAGCGGGGAAGGGAGGTCGGGTGCCGTCGGTGGTAACGGCGATTGGGACAATCGCCCTCCCTGGTGGGTTGGCGTGGGAGGGCGGCTGTCCCCAGCCGCCGTGTGTTCGGAATCACCTTCGGATACGGAAACGGCCATCCGAGCGGGGAAGGGAGGTCGGTTGCCGTCGGTGGTAACGGCGATTGGGACAATCGCCCTCCCGGATGGGTTCGGCGTGGGAGGGCGGCTGTCCCCAGCCGCCGTGTGTTCGGAATCACCATCCGATACGGAAAACGGCCATCCGAGCGGGGAAGGGAGGTCGGGTGCCGTCGGCG
>CAZBLJ010000121.1:0-8503 GCA_964492605.1 uncultured Puniceicoccaceae bacterium | reverse complement strand
GTGGGGCAAAATTCCTGAACAAACTCCTGTTTTCTGCCAGATGAAAGGCCCCTGGAAAAACGTTGGCGGGATGCTTCCTTGGTCTGGACAGAAGGGAAAAGTCCCGGTAAGCCGATGGCATGAAGCCTGAAAAAGTTGCCTTTCTCACCGCCGGGGGGCTTGCCCCCTGTCTGTCCTCCGCCGTCGGCGCTTTGATCGAGCGTTACACGGAGATGGACCCGTCCATCGAGTTGATTTGTTACCGCAGCGGTTACAAGGGGCTCCTCTTGGGAGACTCGATCACGGTCGATGCGGAGATGCGCCGGAATGCGGGGATTCTGCACAAATTCGGAGGTAGCCCGATCGGCAATAGCCGGGTCAAGCTGACCAACGTAAAGGATTGCGTGAAGCGGGGACTCGTCGCCGAGGGGGAGGATCCTCAAAAAAAGGCGGCCGACCAACTCATTGCCGATGGAGTGGATGTTCTCCACACGATCGGCGGGGACGACACCAATACGGCAGCCGCCGATCTGGCCGCATTTCTCGCTGGGAACGACTACAATCTCACGGTGATCGGTCTGCCCAAGACGATCGACAACGACGTGATCCCGATCGCCCAGAGCCTCGGCGCATGGACGGCCGCTGAAGAGGGTGCGCGCTTTTTCGAGAACGTGGTCGCCGAGCATAACGCGAATCCGCGGATGCTGATCATTCACGAGGTGATGGGCCGCAACTGCGGTTGGCTGACGGCCGCGACCGCCCGGGAATATCGCAAGATTCTGGACGGGAAGCAGTGGGTGCCGGGTCTCGGATTGAGCCGGGAGCGCCACGAAGTGCACGGGGTTTTTATCCCCGAGATGGAGTTGGATCTCGAGGCGGAAGCCAGGCGCCTGCACAAGGTGATGGACGAACAGGACTGCGTGAATTTGTTCATCAGCGAAGGTGCCGGGGTCGAGAGCATTGTTTCGCAAATGGAAGCGGCCGGCGAAGAGGTTCCGAGGGATGCGTTCGGCCATGTGAAACTCGACGCGGTAAACCCCGGAAAATATTTCGGTGAAAAGTTTGCGGACGAATTGGGAGCCGAAAAAGTCCTCGTTCAAAAGAGCGGCTATTATTCCCGCGCCGCAGCCGCGAACGTGGAAGACCTGCGGCTCATCAAGGGCTGTGCGGATCTCGCCGTGGAATGCGCATTCCGTCGTGAAGGAGGAGTCATCGGGCACGACGAGGAACGGGACGGCGTTCTGCGCGCGATCGAGTTCGACCGGATCAAAGGGGGCAAGCCCTTCAGCGTCGACACGGACTGGTTCCGGCAACTGCTGAAAGAAATCGGACAGGCCTGATTTCCAAAGTAGGATCTCGATTCGGGTAGGGCTTCTTCCAACCCGTGTGCCGGAGCGGAAAAACGGACGGGTCCGTTCGTGCTCCGTTTGTCGGGGAATTACCCTAATCTTCGCTCTGGAGATGGCTGGGCATCTCCGCCGCGGGAAGGCGTTCGATCGCCGCGCCGACCTTCGCGAGTTTCCGGTCGAGGCCTTCATAACCCCGGTCGAGGTGATAGACCCGTTGCACCCATGTCTCACCGTCGGCGATAAGGCCGGCGAGGATCAGGGCCGCACTCGCGCGCAGGTCGGAGGCCATTACGGGTGCTCCCGAGAGGGAACGAACCCCTTTGACGATGCAGGACGAGCCCTCGATGGAAAGGTCCGCTCCCATTCGCTGCAACTCCGGAACGTGCATGAACCGATTCGGGTAAATTCGCTCCGTTAGAACGCTGATGCCCGGGACGGTGGCAAAGAGGGCACACATCTGCGCCTGCAGGTCCGTCGGGAAGCCGGGATGGGGGTGGGTCACCACATCGACCGGTCTCAGGGTCGAACCGGCCCGCACGCTCCACAATCCGTCGGCAAAGCCGATTTCGGCCCCCGCTTCCTCCAGCTTGTCCGCCAGAGCACCCAGCATGGAAGGGGGGGCGCCGGAGATCTGCAGATCCGAACCGCACAAGGCTGCCGCTACCAGGTATGTGCCCGTCTCGATGCGGTCGGGAATCACGGAATGTTCGGCACCTTGAAGACTCTCGACCCCTTCCACCATCAGGGTTGGGCTACCCGCTCCGTACACTTTCGCCCCCATCTTCGTCAGAAGGTTGCAAAGATCGACGATCTCCGGTTCGCAGGCCGCACATTCGATCCGCGTGGTTCCGGGGGTGGTGACCGCCGCCATCAACAGGTTTGCGGTTCCGGTTACGGTGCTTCCTTGCCTCCCGCCGAGAAAGACTTCTCCGCCGCGCCGCATCTCTCCGTCTACCTCCAGGTAACCGGCGGT
The DNA here is from genome assembly GCA_964492605.1 of uncultured Puniceicoccaceae bacterium. Taxonomy (GTDB): domain Bacteria; phylum Verrucomicrobiota; class Verrucomicrobiia; order Opitutales; family Puniceicoccaceae; genus Puniceicoccus. Next base: position 6,202 of record CAZBLJ010000121.1, on the reverse strand, counting down.
GACCTCGACGGAACAGGAAAGCTTGCGCAAGCCCTTCAAATGGAGATCGACGGGGCGGGGTCCGATCACGCAACCGCCGGGCATGGAGACCCGGGCGCGGGCGAGCCGACCTACCAAAGCGCCGAGTAGGCAGATCGAGGCTCTCATCTTGCGAACGAGTTCGTAGGGGGCCTCGGCGCGAATCTTCTCGGCCCGAATGCGCCAGGTTCCTCCTTTCTCCTCACTTACCTCGGCTCCGAGATAGGAAAGGATGTCGGCCATGAACCGTACGTCACTCAGGTCCGGAACGTTGCGGATGACGCACTCCTGATCGGTCAGAAGACAGGCCGCGAAGATCGGGAGGGCCGAATTTTTGGCTCCACTTGCCCGAATGGTTCCGGAGAGGGAACGACCGCCGTAAATGCGAATGACATCCATCCTTCGGAGTCGTCCTAGTCTTTGGAGTTTCTTCGGCGCCGACGTTTGCCATGCCTGCGGGAGCCTCCGTCGCTCGAAGAACTACCGCTTCCGCGGACGGAACCGCGGGAATACCGACCACGATGACCCGCAGGAGAAGGACCCGGCCTGGAATCGACCGATTCCTCGATGGCCGGATTCAGAGGTTTGGCTGAAGAAGGGTTGCGGGAGCGCCGTCGGCGCGATGATGAACGACGGGAACCGCGATGCCCGGATCGGTTTTCCGCCTGCTCGGGATCGGGACGGGGTTCGGGATCCACCGAACTCTTTCCGTCTTGCTCTGGATGGACTTTTGCCGCCTCCCGAGCCGATGGTTTGGCATACCGGTGCGCCAGATGGCTCCCGGGCGTCAGCTTTTCTGTTACGCCTTCCCCGATCATGGGATGGAGTCTCGGACTCGCGGAAGAGACATGGCGCTCGCGGTGTCTCGACCGGTCGTGTCTTCGGCGGGAGGTCTTCTCTTTCGAAGTGGATTCGCTTCGGGTGTGGCGTTCTTGCTTGGAAATTGACTTGGGTTTCGGATCTCCCCAAATGGCGAGCCAGATGGCCTTGAAAAATCCGGCAGGCTTGTCTGCGGGAGTATTCCGCTGCCGCTTTTTTTGCGACTTGCGCGGCTCGCTCCGGGAGGAGGCCCCCCTTCCCGTTGACGAATGATGCGACGGCTTCTTTCTACGGATCCGTCGTCGATCACCGGATGATTTTCGAGATCGTTTTCTGTGATGGGAAGGCATGTCCGGAGGAGATGGTTTCCGATTCACCGATTCGGACAAGAAAAATCGGTCACTTCTGCTCCTTTTCGAGGCGCCCCGAGTGGAGATGCCACCGCTCGTCGCAAAGGGCCGCGAAGCTCGGGTTGTGCGTCACCAAAACCAGAGAAATTCCCTCGCTCCGGACCAGCCCCATCAGCAACTCCATGGTGGCCTGACCGGTCTTTTCGTCCAGATTTCCGGTAGGCTCGTCGGCGAGAAGGGCTTTCGGGCGGTTGAGGATGGCGCGCGCGATGGCGACCCGCTGGCGTTCGCCGCCGGACATTTTTACGGGAAGCTGATGGAGACGATCGCCGAGTCCGACCCTCTCCAGCAGATTCGCCGCCCGGGAACGGGTATCGGAATCCACCTTTCCAACGATACGTGCGGCGAACAGAACATTCTCCAGGGCGGTCATTTCCCCGACCAAATGATAGGCCTGGAAGACCATGCCGAGAAGGGAGCCCCGGTCCGTTGCCAGTCGCTTGTTCGAGAACTTTCGAATCGGTTGGTCCATCCAGCACACCTCTCCGGAATCCGGCTTTTCGAGGCCGCCGAACAGATTGAGGAGGGTCGACTTCCCGCTTCCCGATTCGCCCCGAATGCTCGCGGAAGTGCCCGGGGAAATGGAAAAATCGAGACCGCGAAGCACGTCGAGTTTTCCGCCGGGAATGGAGAAGGACTTGCTCAGGTCTTTGGCTGAGAGGATGGGTGGCATCCTATTCACCCCGCAGGGCCTCCGCAGGTTGCAGCCGTGCGGCTCGCCAGGCCGGAATCAGACCGGCAAGAGTGGAAACGACGATGGAGAACACGATGACGATCACGAAATCGGAGGGAATATAGTGAACCGGAAGGTAGGCGAAACCGTAGGCGTCCACCATAGCGTCACCCCGGCCGGTGATTTCGGTGAACCATTCGATGATCTGCGTCCGAAAGCGCAGGGCCAGGAGGGCTCCGCCGACGCCGAATGCGGTTCCGACGAGGCCGATCAAAAATCCCTGGAGACAAAAGCAGGCCGCGATGGCGCCGCGGGTGGCACCCATGGCGGAAAGAAGGCCGATCTCCCGGGTCTTGCGGATCACCGCCATCATCAAGGAGATCGCAATAGAGAAGGAGGCCACCAGCACGATGAAAATCATGATGAAGAAGAGGACGGTCTTCTCAAGGTTCAGAATGAAAAGAAAGTCTTCGTTCATCTCGAGCCAGGTCCGGGCGAAAAGAGGTTCGGGCAAGGCTGCGTCGAGAGCCGTAGCGGCTGCGGTTGCATCCACTCCCGGCTCGAGTTTCAGCGAGATCCCGTGAACCCGGTTCCCGAGACCGTAAAGCTCCTGCATCGTTCGCAGGGTGACGATGATGGTGTTTGCGTCGACCTCGTTCCACCCGGATTCGAATACCCCGGCAACGTTGAGATTGATCGGAAGAATCACTTCGTTGTTTTTCATCCGGTCGAGCATCAAGGGAGTGTAGATATCGATGTGCGAGCCCAGGTGAACTCCCAGTTGGCGGGCAACGCCCGTGCTGAGCAAAACGGAGCGGTCGTCGAGTTCGTCCAGGCTACCGACCACCATGAACTCTTCAACCGGCAGAACCTTGGGCCCCCGCTCCAGGTCCAGGCCCCAGACGAAAGGAAACAGGGGGCGGTTGGCGGCCTGAACCATGACAACGCCCTGCGAAAACGGTGTGGCTGCGGCGACATCGGGTCGTTCTTCGATATAGGAAACGACCCCCTCCCAGTCGTCGATCAAGCCGTTTCCAAAGATCCGGATATCTCCGTTCGTGTTTGCGAGGCTGGAACGAATATCATTCACGAAGCCGTTCATGACGCTTTGAACGATCAGCAGGACGCCGACTCCGAGAGCGACTCCGACGATGGAAACGAGGGCGAAGAAAGAGATAACCCTTCCGGAGGGAAAGATCTGCTTCCGGGCCGCATGGAAATACCAGGGCATAAGCGATCACGCTACCATTCCGCTTCGACGCGGCAACTTGGAAATGGGGAGAATAGGGCGACCGGGCAGTGTCTTTTCATCTGTCAATTAAAATAGAACGGGCCTATAATCAGCACCCCTTGGACCGCCTGCGACCTCCTGGCTGCGACCGTTACGTGGGTTATTTCTTCGGGGGGCATTCGACCCACCGTATGTCAACTAAAATAGAACAGGACTAAAATAATCACCACCGGGGCCGATTGCGACCTTCGGGGTTACGACCGTTACGAGGTGGAGCTTCGGGGCATTGACCCACCGTAATCCAGATGGAAGGCCCCTGTGGAAGGCCTCTGAGAAACAACCCGTATGGGGTTACCTTCGGCTTGACCCCAAGCCCATCCTTTTCATGATCCTGTCTGTGATAGGGGCCGTTAGCTCAATCGGTAGAGCAGTTGACTTTTAATCAATTGGTTCGGGGTTCGAGTCCCCGACGGCCTACCACTTCGAGCCAGGAGGGGTCGCGGATGACCCATTGGAACTTTTCGTCCCACTTGCCCAGCTCGGCGTAGAATTCGACCGGATCGCCCAGTTCGAACCGGTCCATGCGGGCCCAGACGGTATCGCGGGAACTGTAGACTTCCCAGTCGTGACCGGCGGCCCGGACGGCCGGAGGATTCCAGGATATCCACTCGCCGCGGACGAGAAAGAATTCGTCGCGGTAGGCATTCAGTTCGTTTTCGTCGAGGCCTTTGAGGATATCGGGGTCGAGCGCTTCGGGCCCGCCGTTGCGAAGGTCGTAGTCGACCAGCATCACGCGGGACGGCTGGCTTTCGTTCCGCCCCGGATTTTGTGGAATCACGGGCTCCGGGTTTTCTTCGTCAACCGTTTTGAACCGGGCCAGGAGAGGGAGGTGGTCGCTTCCGCCGCGGCCTCCTCCGTCGAAGGAAAAGCGTCTGGGCCGACCCCACTCGTCGACGTTCAACCCGGGGATCACCACTCGCTCGAAGGAGTTGTCGATATACTGGATACCGCGGTCGTCGTAGAGGCCCGGAGTGACGATGATGTGCATCAGGGTTCCCTTCATATCGCGCCAGGTCTCGGTGTAGCGCTCGATAATCGGAAGTTCGAACCAGAGATTGTAGAGATCCTTTCGACCGGCTGCAACGGCTGCCTCGTCACCTTGGGAACCAAGAACGTCGTTGATCCCCGTTCGTTCCATTTCGGGGAAGGCGAGACTTTGATTGTAGTAGGAATTCAGGTCGCCGCCGATGACGACGTCGGCGTTCGGATCCGCCGCGAGGATGTTTTCGAGAGCGCGGCGGGTGGTTCGTGCGTTCTCGATCCGGCTCGGTTCGGTTTCCGGGCGGGAGGCGCCGGATTTCCAGTGGTTGTTAATGACAGTCAACGGGTGGCCGTAGACATCGAGCCGGACGGCGAGGATCTCCCGTGCATCCGGTGTCGGAAAGGACAGGACATCGGTGATCGGGAATCTGCTGAAAACGCCATTGATATGGGGCTTTGTGTCCTCGGTGATTTCGAGGGGCGGGGTGGCCAAATAGGGATAAACCAAGCCGCGGTCCGCCAGAGCTTTCAGTAGAAAGGCGAAAGAAGGAAGGTCGGAGATTTCCCGTGAGACTGGTTCGGTCAACATTTCGTCGACGGTCAGGTCCGAGTATTTTGCCAAAAAGGCTTCGGTGCTGCCAAGGTTTCGATTCGGCGTCCGGTCCCGCTCGAATTCCTGGAAGAGGATGATGTCCGGCCCTTCTCCGCGGTCGATCGAGGCCACGGTGTCGGCGGTGAAATGAAGTTTCTTGAGGAGTAGGTCGGCGGAATAGGGCACCTCTCCCTCGTCCTTTTCCATTTGGTAGTCGCTGAACAGAGCTTCCCCGTCGATGTCGAAAAGGTTTTCCACGTTAAAAACGAGAACGGAGAATTCCCGGGAATGGGCCGGTGTGAGGCTGGTTGCGGAGAGAAAGAGAAGAAGGGAAAGCGCTGTGCGGCGGAAAAACATGGGTGTAGCGTAGAAATTTGTCTGCGGTTGACCGAAGCGAAACTCTGACCTTTGTTAAAAAGTATGAAAGTGATTCGGGCAAAGAGTGCGGGGTTCTGTTGGGGTGTCGAGCGCGCAATCAAAATTGCGGAGGGTTATGCGTCACAAGGCTGCAACAAAGTGCTGACGGACGGTCCCCTGATTCACAACAGCCAGATGATGGAGCGTCTGGAGAGAGAAGGGATCCACGAGGTCGGCGACTACACCAGCAAAAGCGAGCTTTCTCTCTCGGAGGAGGAGAAGAACGGATCTGTTCTGGTCGTCCGTGCCCACGGCATCTCTCCGGAACGGCGGAAATATTTGAAGGATCTGGGAATGGAGTTTAAAGACGCGACTTGTCCGGACGTGGGGGTGATTGCGGGAAGAATCAAAGCCGGTGCGCGGAAAGGAAAAAGTACGGTGATTTTCGGCGATCCCAAGCATCCGGAGGTGATTGGCCTCATGGGGTACGCTGCGGATCGTGGGCATGTCGTGCAAAATGAGGAGGACATTGCGAATCTTCCCGAGCTGCAAGGCGGGGTGGCCATGGTTTCCCAGTCGACCATGTTCGTTCACGAATTTCAGCGTCTCGCCGGAATTCTCCGGGAAAAATATCCGGATGCCGAGATATACGATACGATTTGCGGGGCGACCAAGGAAAGGCAGACGGACCTGAGAAAACTCGTGCAGCAGGGGGCTGAGGCGATCGTGGTGATCGGAGGGCATCACTCCGCGAACACGAAAAAGCTGGCCCGGCTGGCCCGTGAGCACAACCGGCTCACCTATCACATTGAGACCGCCAAGCAGATCGACGAAGAGGAAATGAGGCAATTCGAAGTGGTGGGGGTAACGGCCGGGGCTTCGACGCCGGACTTCATCATCGACGCGGTTTGCGAGCGGTTGCGGAAAATCGAGCCCGCCGCGGTCGCGGCTGAATAGCGGAGGGCTAAGGGTCTCGAATTCTTCAAAGAGCCTGAAACCACTCTTGGGATTTGTCCCCGATAATCGGAACCGGAGTGGTCTTTTGCTGGACGGCTCCCACC
>CAZBLJ010000120.1:0-8689 GCA_964492605.1 uncultured Puniceicoccaceae bacterium | reverse complement strand
TTCAGCCGGAGACGGCCGCGTGGGCGGCTGAAGCCGCCGGTCCGTTACACGGGAACTCCGGCTTCAGCCGGAGAGAGGTCCGAAGTAGGACAGTATTCCTACGCAATGAACCATTTTCAGTCAGATGAAAGGCCCCTGGCGAACCTGTGCGACGACGCCGAAAAGCGTTGACCTCCCCGAAAGCGCAGATCCAAATTCCTATCATGCGCGCCTTTTGTCTTCTTCTCTTTTCCGCTTTCATTTGGGTTCCTCTTGCGGCCCAAAACCCGGCAACGCTTCCCGAAATTGTCAGAACCGGCGAAAAGAAGGAGCTGACCATCGCGATTCAGGGGACCGACCCGATGGTCGAGGCGCTCGCCAAGCGGGCCTTTCAACTCCACGGAGGGTTTCGGGTGGTCTCGGGCGAGGCGGACGTAGCCCTGAAACTCCGGACCTCGGGAGACGATACGGTCCTGTACGGCGCCGAAACGGGGCGGACCACTTTCAACGGCACGGCCACCGGAACGGATAAGCTGCAAGCGGCGGCGATGGCTTGTGACGATGTAGTCGAACGGATCCTCGGCATCCCCGGTTTTTTCGCGGGAACGCTGGCCCTGGTCGGGGAGCGCGACGGACGCAAGGAAATCTTTGTCGGTGACCTTTTCTTCCAAAAGATGCGACAGGTCACGCGCGGCACGGGAGATTCGATCGGGCCGAAGATGTCCCCCAACGCCTCGAAACTGCTGTACACGACCTATGCTCCGAGCGGTTTCCCCGATATTTACGAACTGGAGATCGCTTCCGGTCGTAGCCGGCCCTTCGCCACCTACAAGGGGACGAACACGGGGGCCGTTTACAGCCCGGACGGCTCGAAGGTGGCCATGATTCTTTCTTCCAGCGGCAACGCGGAGCTTTACGTCTCGGGGGCCGACGGACGATACCCCAAACGTCTTACGAATAACCGCAGTCTGGAGGCCAGCCCTTCGTGGTCGCCGGATGGGCGGAAAATCGTGTTCACCTCCGACCAGCTCGGAAAACCCCAACTCTACGGAATGCTTTCCACGGGAGGGTCCGTTTCCCGCGTTCCCACGAACATCAGTCGTTACTGCTCGGAACCTGCCTGGAACCCGCGCAACTCCGATTTGATCGCCTTTACCGCCGCCGAAACCGACGGATTCCAGATTGCAGTCTACGACAACGGCTCCGGAACCAGTCGCTTCGTTACCAGCGTCCGTGGCGACGGGATCGAACCCGCCTGGCTGAACGACGGTCGACACCTGCTTTTTACCGTCCGCAACGGCGGCGACACCCGTGTGCACATCCTGGACACCGAGACCGGAAAAACGATGCCCCTGCATTCCCTCCGCTTCGGAAACTCGTCGCAGGCGAATTTCGTCATGCCGTAAGGCCCGTTCGCCCAGCCGTCCCTGCTCAATCCCCCCCGGCGAATCGCCAAGCCCGGATCTTTTCCAGGAGGTCCTCCTCCATCCGGTCCCGCAGCAGAAGGTGGTGACCTTCCGGATAGTAGACGACCTCGGTCGAACCTTCCAATGAGTCCAGTTTCTCCGCGAATTCTTCCACTCTCTTCGCGGGAATGAAGGCGTCCTTGCCGCCGTAGGCCAGAAACCGGGGGAGGCCGGAGAGAGAACCGGCAAAACGTTCGGTCTGGTTTACGAGCTCGATCGAGGAAACCAGGAATCTCAGGGTCACCGAATCCAATCGATGCGGCGCGGACTTCAAGCGGGCCTGCTCTTCGGGAATCGGAGTCATCGGAGGACGATCCGAAGCTGAATCCAGATCCGCTTCCAGATCGCCCAAATCGATTCGCCTCTGCGGGGTGATGGTTAAAAATATCTGCCCCATCACCCGCTGAAACCAAGTGGATTCCAGACCGAACTCGACCACAGGGGACAAGAGAACCACCCCCTCCGCCGACACCGCATCGGGAAGGCCGGACGCCAATCCGGAAACCAGAATCGATACGCCGAGGCTCTCTCCAACCAGATAAACCGGCTGCCCCGGATGGTTTGCGGACACCAGGGCCGCAAACTCCCGAAAATCGGTCGGCCATTCCCAGGGCGATTGAACGTCTCCCTTTTGCTCACCCTTTACCTTTGGTCCCATCCCCCGCAGATCCAGGGCATAAGCGGAATCGCCCCAGGTCACAACCGACTCGGCGAGAGATTCCAAATCCGACGCCGCACCGCCGAATCCGTGGATCAGGATCCAGACCGCCGCCGGTTCTCCCGGTCCCTCCCAGAGAAGGAAGGTCCCCGGATATCCGTCTCCGGCCCGCCATTCCCCTTGCTCAATCGTCAGAACCGGTTCGCGGTCCCGGGACTTGGGAGACAGTCCGCAGCCGACGAGCAGAATCAAGGAGACTAGCGGAAGAATCTGAAAACGAATGGGCATCCACGCATACCGGAAACCGAAAGAACCGGAAGGGCAACCGAGGCGGATCGAACGACCCCGAAAGCCCCGGTATTAGTTTTGCCATCCGGGGCGAAAATCCCGGAAGCTCGCCAAAACCCATAAGATCTTGTCCGAATCCAATTCACTGCAAATCGATCCAAACGCCGACGCCGCCTTGGCACCGGTATTGATTTTACCGCCGAATTTCGCCCCAGCTATCGAGCGCAGCGGCAAGGCCATGGTGAAACTCGAGATTCGGACCGGCGGACAGGCCCTGCCTCCGGAGAAACTGGATCGCACGGCTCCCTATCGCGCGACCGACGCCGCCGTCCGGGTTCTCTGGCTCGTTCAATCCTGGTGCGGCAAGTGGCCGGGAAGCATTCTGCAACTTTCCGCCGAACAACTAAACACCCTTCGACAGGCGGCAAACGGGGATACCCTCTTCCACCGCCACGGCGAATCGGAACCGCTTCCAGCATCGGCCGAAGAACTCCGCCTCCTCGATCGATTCGCGGAACGGGAAACCAAGGGAAGCCCGGAGCCTGAACCGACGGCGCGGAAAGCCCCGGCTCCTCCTTCCGACCCAAAAGAGAAGAATCCGCCGGAGGGAATCCCGGGAACCATCGACGGGTCCGAACATTTCCTGGCGATTCAACTCCCCTCAAAGGATCATCCCGCCTATGCCGTCGTTCGCGAGCGAGTGCAGGCAGATCGCTTCAAAATAGAGCCCTCGAACCGGAAGTGGTGGCTGCGGGACCGGGAACGGGTGCTCGAGTTCCTCGCCGACTACGGATCGGTCCTCGAATCGGAATGGGGACTTCAAGCGACCCAAAACTTTCGAAAACGGACCGCTGGCATCCGCTTTCTCTCGCCATCCATCCGGGTGGAGAAAGCCGGGCCGTCCGGAAAAGATTTCGCGGTTCGCGTTGACTGGGAAGGTGTCGGCGACGAGGAAGTCCGATCTGCCGCCGACCGCGGCGCGAGGAAAATCGAAAGGGACGGAACGCTTTTCCTGATCGGGACGGAACAATTGAAACGGGTTTCGGTTCTCCGGGACCGCCTCCGTTCCTGCGGAACCGCTGTGGAAGAGGGTCGGATCCGCCTGCGACCCGAGGCCGTGACAACCGTCGACGACTGGCTGGCGGAATGGCCGGAGAGGACCGTCTCCCCCTCTGAGTGGAAGGAGAATGTACGCCGTCTTCGCGACCCGGATGCGGTGGAGCTCCCCGATCTACCCGGCGATTTAGAAGGACGCCTCCGGGGATACCAACGCCTCGGAGCAGGATGGTTCTGGAATCTCCACCAGGGCGGTCTCGGCGGCATCCTTGCGGATGAAATGGGGCTCGGAAAAACGATCCAAAGTCTCGCTCTCGCGGCAAGTCTCGGACGGCAGGATTTTCCCTCGCTCGTGGTTTGTCCGGCGTCCCTCGTGGAGAACTGGACACGGGAAGCCCGCGAATTCGCCCCTTCGCTGAACGCCCACGCCTACCACGGCGGCAGTCGTTCCCTCGAGTTTGCCGAATTGTCGGGGCGGGATCTGGTGATCACCTCCTACGGCACCCTTCGGGCGGACCGGGCCCTTTTCCTCAAGACGGAGTTCGCCACCATCATCGCGGACGAAGCACAGCATTTCAAAAACCCCTCCTCCGAGACCGCCCGCGTGATGCATCGTCTACAGGGACAATCCCGCTTCGCCCTCACGGGAACCCCCATCGAGAATTCCCTCTCCGACTTGGTGGGGATTGGACGGTTCGCCCTTTCCGCGGTGTTTCCTCAATCCGACCCATCCCCGGACGCCACCTCCGTTGAAACTGTTCTCGCCAAAACCCGTCCCTACCTGCTCCGGCGAACGAAGAGCGAGGTTTTGCGAGACCTACCCGAAAAATGGGAAAGCCGCCGGTATGTCGCTCTTTCGTCCGACCAGAGACGAACCTACGACGAAATTCGCGTCCGGACCGAACAGCGACTTTTCCGGATCCGCTCGTCCAGCGGAACCGCAAAGAAGGTGACCGCCGAGCTGTGGACGGAGCTTCTGAGACTCCGCCAAGTCACCGCCGAACCCCGCATTCTCGATCCGGAACTGCCGCGGACGAGTTCATCCAAAGCCGAAGGCCTGATCGAGCTTGTTGAGGAGGTGACGGGAAGCGGCGGTCGAATGCTGGTTTTCTCCCAATTCACACAGACGCTGAAGTGGTTAAGATCGGACTTGGAAGAGGAAAAGGTGCCCTATTGCTACCTCGACGGCGGCACCCGCAACCGACAGGCGCTCGTCGACCGGTTCAACCGCGACGCGGGCATCCCGGTTTTCCTTCTTTCCCTCAAAGCCGGCGGCACCGGACTCAATCTCACCGGGGCCGACACGGTTGTCCACTACGATCCCTGGTGGAATCCGGCCGTGGAGGCGCAGGCGACCGACCGCGCCCACCGGATCGGCCAAACCCGGCGGGTCCAGTCCATCAAACTAATCGGAACGGGAACCGTGGAGGAAAAGGTCCTCCAACTTCAGGAAGAAAAACGCGCCCTCCTTGGAAACCTTTTCGAGGGGAAAAGCGAGACCGTCATGGACTGGGATGCGCTGGAATCTCTTCTGTCGAAAGACTGAAAGACTCCGTCACGCCGCAGGAGGCCCCCAGTAGAGACCCGACCACGGCACCCCGGTGGCAGTTGTCACCGCCGCACCCCGCATTCGCCCGCACCCCACCCGAGAAATCGTCCCCGTATTTCCACACCAAGGCCAGGGAGGCGGAAAACGACGCCGGAAGGTAGCAGGCCGGACTGAAGAGGCGTCCAACCACCTCCCGGTCGGGCCGCGCCTCGAGGGACGACCATCCGGGGCGCGGCACCCAGTATTCGCCAAGAGACTCCAGGGCCTCCCTCGCCGTCTGGCCTGCATCGATCGCGTGAAGCATCCGGGTCAAAGTTTCCCCCGCACGCAGGACTTCTCCGTTCCGATGGGTCAATTCCAGGTGCCCGCGAACAAGTCTTACCTGACTCCCGAGATCCGTCTCGCCGATCTTCGCGAGACCGGCCAGCAGAAAGGGCACCGATGTCAATCCGCCGATGTGCAGGTCGTCGATTCCACACCCCCGTGGCCGCTTGCCGCGGGCCAGATTATCGAAAAACGCGCGATGATACTCCTCCAGATAGGTGTCCCGATGCCATCCCGGGGTTCGCATCACCTCGATGTAACGGTCCAACCAGGCATCAGCATCGTAAGACCCAGCATCGACGATCCGGTGATAGAGATCCGATCCGAGCCGGAAATTGACCGTATTCTCCCCCGCCCGAAGGAACTGGTGGTAATGGACGCCGCGCTTGCCCCAATACTGCGCCTGATCGTGCAGAATCTCCCCCTTTTTGTTCCGTGCAACGTATTTGGAACGCCAGAGAATACTGTCCGGATGCGGATTGCGGGGCTCCATGAACCGGTCGACCTTCCCGTAATCACGGTCCAACGCCTCCGTATCGTAATACCAATGCACCGGCATCGCCAGCGCATCCGCCACCAGAGCCCCCCTCATTGCCTGCTCGTAAGAACTTTTCATAACTCGAACCTGCGAGAACTCGCGGTTCTGTCCAAATTTTCGATGAGATTGTTGCCACGTATATCGAACAAATCCTCACTGATTCCGATTCCATGACGGATTCCAGATCCAGCATCCGCAAAATCGTCTCCGGCGGCCAAACGGGCGCCGACCGCGCGGCGCTCGACTTCGCGATTGACCGCGGAATTCCGCATGGAGGCTGGTGTCCCGCCGCACGCTGGGCCGAAGACGGTCCCCTCCCGGAAATCTACCGCCTCGTCGGAAATCGGGATTTCGGTTGGCAATTTCCGCGATCTACCTCTACGGCTCACACTCATGAAACAAATCAACCTCGTTCTCTTCTCTCTCCTCTCGCTTCCCCTTCTCGCAGCGGCGGACGCTTCTTCGGACGTTCGCAACACCTACGACAGCCTGGACGAAGCCATACTCGCGGGCGATGGCGAAGCGGCTTTCGCATTACTCAGCACCGAATCGCAGAAGACCATCGAAAATACCCGCGATCTCGCAATCAACGCCGATAAGGCGACGCTGATGCAGCAACCGATACCGATCATTCTCAGCGTCTTCAGCATCCGTACGGAAGCGCAGGGAAATCCGCCTGCCAACGGCCCCGAGACCCTGATTCTCATGTCGGCCGATTACGCCAAGACGAGCTCGATCGCCGACATCGGAGACGTGACCGTGAACGGTGACAAGGCGTCCGCTGTAATGCTGGTAAACGGAAATCCCAGCCCGATGAACTTCTCGTTTATCAAAGAAAACGGCAGCTGGAAGGTGGACATGGCCCAGCAACTCAAGGACACCGAGGAGATGATGATGGAGTCCCTGCCCGCCGGGATGAGTCAAGAAATGATCGTCAACCAAATGGCCTCCGCCTCGAGTTCAGACGGTGTCGATGTCTGGAAGCCGTTGAAGTAAACGGCTTCCAATAGGCTTCCTGAGCTCGAACAGCTTTCCTCCGGCTTTAGCGAGACCGGGCTAAACAAGGTTCGCAACACCTTCAGGGCCCCATACGTGGGCTCGCTGAGCCCGCCATTCCCGAAAATGGCCGGAAGAAAGGTCGACCCTCAACCGAGGACAACCCCGTGCTGGCGTTTGCATCCCGAACACTCCTTTCTTCTTTGGGTCGAATGGCAGAAAAAGAAACACACACCGAAACCTGGCCCGAGCTTGCAATCGGGCTGTATGACAAACTCACCGGTCGCAACGCGGAGATTACCTACGAGTTCGACAACCTGCAGGTTTCTGTTCCGAGCGGAACGGGATCTGATGCCACCCATGCAGAGTGGAAGGTGTCCGGCACCCTCAAAATCCGAACCAAAGACGAGGGTTGATTCGCGACCTTTCCCAGCTCTCCTTCAGCGGAACGGTCACGCTCCATTCCGGTGAAAACCGGGTGGAGCTGGTCGGCCGCGAGGGTCGCCTTGAGATCCACGTTCCCCGCGGACAGAACATCCTCAAGCTCCTGGCCCTTCGGAAGAAGATTCCCTCGCGTGGCACCCTCCCTTTTCCCTCGTTCGTCCGGGGAACGATTCCTGTCTTCGTTTTCGGCCGACCTCTGTTGCACCTGAAAATAAACGTGAAGAAAGAGAAGACGGTTTCATGGGCAGTCACTCCTTTGGATTTTCTGAAAAAGTCTTAGTGTATTGTAACGTGGAAAATTTCGGATTGTTCTGTCTTGTGGGAGACGCTTTCGCCCGATTCCCGGCAGAAAAACCACCGCAAACCGCATAGGTAGGCCAGCCCGAGCGCCGGTCCGCCGACTGCCGAACCGACAACGAACGACAGGGTTTCGGTCACCGAGTATCCGCCGTGGAGACCGAAGAGATAAAAAGCCTTCCCCACCATCGCAGTGGCCACCATCCACGGCAGAAGTTTTCGAAAGAATCGACGCCCGTTCCCGTGGCTCGGCTGAAACAAATTTCGGCGGGTGAACCAGAGGCCCAGCAACATGTAGCCGGCGGTCTCCGAGATGCTGACCCAAATTGCCCAGGAATTGCAGAAATATTCGTCCCAGCGGGTGCGAGCCACCGCCCAGAAATCCGGACTCCGGTAAAAAACCGAAGACGCCGATCAACCGGTTTGAACCAGAACGGTCATCCCAAAACAGTCCGCGCAATCTCGAACCACTCGTCTTCCAATGAGGCCCCTTCCGGAACAGCCGGTTTTCCCGCCCTCGAATACCAGTGGCACGCGTTGCCGTAATCCCCTTCCTCCCGGTGGAGCCAGGCGTGAATCCAGGATCCCGCCGGATCCGGCAGCTTCTGACACAGGTCATGCGCCTCGTGCCAACGACCGGCTTTGGCAAGCCAAAGAGCCCTCTCCGTGTCATTCAGGCCGACCGGTTCCTCCGTGTTCTCCGTCGCGTTTCGTGCTAGACTTTCGGCATCCATGTCCCTCAGAAAAAAACGGTGGAGCACCCGATGCAAGAACCTTCACCGAAGAGGAAACAGCCGTCCAGGGGCCTTTCATCTGGCTCGCAGTGGGTCGAATTCCCAAAAGGAACTCCGCCTTCAGGCGGAGAATAAGCCCGAAGTAGGACAAAATTCCTGAACAAACTCCTGTTTTCTGCCAGATGAAAGGCCCCTGAACAGCCGTCGGACGGATTCCCCGGAGGAAGGATAAAGAACTCCGACCCTATGAATCTTCCGGTGTATGGTGCGTTGTGAAAATGGTCGGGCCGACTGGATTTGAACCAGCGACCCCTACACCCCCAGTGTAGTGCGCTACCAAACTGCGCCACGGCCCGGACC
>CAZBLJ010000119.1:0-8819 GCA_964492605.1 uncultured Puniceicoccaceae bacterium | reverse complement strand
AGGGGCGACAGGCCAATGATTACTTCGCCGCTTCTTTGGCCGTCTTCTTTACGGCCTTCGTAGCTGCCTTCTTCACGGTCTTTTTCGTTGCCTTCTTGACTGCCTTTCTGGCCGCTTTCTTCGAAATTTTTCTCGCTGCCTTCTTCGCAACCTTTTTCACCAGCCCGGCGTCTCTCTTGATGTTCTGGATCGTCGGAACCGACTTACCGATAATCCGCCCGACTTCCTTGGACGTCTTGCCTGCTTTGATCAGCTCGATGGCTTTCTGACGGTCTGCCTCGGAGGTCCTGGTATTCCTCCCGGAACGGGCTGCCGGACGCGCGGCGACCTTTTTCGGCTTGCCGGGACCCGTCATCGCTTCGGCCGCTTTCAAGAATTGATTCAATTCTTCGAAGTTGGCGAAGCCATGCTCTTTCAGCTCTGCCAGCAGTTTGTCGCGCTTGTCGGCGAGCTTTTGGGCCGTCTTTTTGCCCTGTTCCATTTTAGAGAGAAGTTCAGGAATGTTTGAATCCATAAGTTACAAGTTTGACGAAAAAGTACACGCAGGCAAGCAATTATTTAAAGACTTTTTCCTTCGCGGATTTTCCCGTTATCACTCACTTATCACTCCCCCGCCACCGACACCCAATAAGCAGAAAAAGACGCGGGTTCTCGCAAGAGAACAGGCTGGGCTGAATCGATGAAAGCTTACCACTTTCGAAAGGATACCTATTTATCGACCGTATCCCCCTTGCTCTCTTTTGGATCTTCCAGCAAATCCTCCAGGGTCAGGCCGGTCAGCTCCTTTAGTCCGCGAAAACACAACCAGAGTGCCACGACCGTCATGCCCAGGGTCGGAACCATGATAACCGGAAAACTCCAGGCCATCATCTTTCCCAATTCGTCGTTAAACGCATCCGTACCGGCCGGACTCACGACGATCCATTTCGCCAGGGCGTAGTTGAGAACCGCACTGAGGAAAAAGGATGCGGCCAACAGGTAAGTCGTCTGACGCATAAGCCTCTCGAAACCGGATTGGGTCCCCTTCTGATCCAGCCGCTTCTGAATCCGTTCCACGCGGAAGATCTCCGGACGGTACAAAAACACCCGCACCAGAGGAGCCTTCGTAAAAGCGGAAATCAATGTAGCAATCCCGAGGATACCGGGAATCGCCGCCTCCTTGACCGCCACCCAGCCGGGAGGAAGTTTGAGGAGCCCGATCCCGCCGGTCAGGAGTACTCCGATCATCCCGAGAATAGAGAAAAAATTAAAGGTGCGGCGCCGGACGAAATCGTAGATCCCGTAACCCAGCGGAAACGCCAGAGCCGCGACAAAGAAGAAGGTGGCCGGTTCCACCGGCAGCCCTTCCACTCGGGAGGCGAACCAGTCGTCCCCTTTTATCAGAATGAGGGAAGGGACGATGATGTTGAATCCGAGGTTCAACCAGGGATTTTCGGGAGACTGCTTCTTCGTGGACACTGCCGGGAAAAAACCGTGACACCGTTCCGGGGTAAAGGTAATTTGCGACTTTTCTTTGTGACCGATTCAAATCCAATCCGTTGCGTCATCACCGCAGGACCCACGCGGGAGCCCATCGACCCGGTGCGCTACATCAGCAATGCATCGACGGGGAAAATGGGATACGCCGTGGCGGAGGCTGCCGTGGCCGCCGGGTGGACCGTCGACCTGGTCAGCGGTCCCACCCAACTGGAGGAACCCGATGACGTGATCCTCTATCCGGTGACGACCGGCGAGGAAATGTTTCATCAACTCGACGCCTTGTTCGATCCCTGCGATGTATTGATCATGACCGCCGCAGTGGTCGATTTCCGTCCGGTGCATCCGTTGGAACGCAAGGAGAAGAAGGCCGATGCGCGCCTGAATCTCGAAATGGAACCGGTCGTCGACATTCTACAAACCGTGACCAAAAGAAAACGGAATCAGTTTGTGGTCGGATTCGCGGCGGAGACCCACGACCTGGAAAACTACGCTCTCGAAAAACTGCGATCCAAGAATCTCGATCTGATCGCCGCCAACCGTATCGACGAGCCCGGATCCGGCTTCGGGTTGCATACGAACCGCCTGACCCTCTTCGGTCCGGACGGATTCCGGCTGGACTGGGCACCGGGCTCCAAGGAGGAATTGGGCCGGAAGCTGATCGATGTCATCGCACGGCGGCGGGCGGCGGTGCCCGTCGGAAGCGGGGGAGCGTGACAGCCATGTCGGGCCGGCATCGGAGTCAGGGCCTCGAGCGGATTCTCGGGCGACTGGAGGATCTCGACGAAGAGAATCTGGCCATCCTGGTCAATCGACTGGTCCGGGATCGTCACTTGCTGGAAAGTGTTTTCGACATCATCCGGGACGGCATCCTGGTCCTGGACGGCGCCAGCCTGATCCAATACGCGAACGAGGCCGCCTTCCGGCTTCTCGGGCTCCGGAAAAACGAGATCGGGCGCACCAACGTCTGGCGGAGAATTCCCGAGATGTCCCAAGCGCTTCAAATCGATCCGGAGGAGGACAACCCGGAACGGTTCTCCGCATCCTGCGAGATCGAGATTCACTATCCGGAGACGCGGACCCTTCGCATCTATCTCGTCCCCCTGCGCGAGGCGAGCGACCACGATATCGGAGAGGGCACGGTCGCGGTGCTCTCCGATGTGACGGAGATCAAGCACACCACCGAGGAGATGATCGAGAACGAGAAGATCGCCTCCATCATGATGCTCGCGGCCGGAGTCGCCCACGAACTCGGGAACCCCCTCAACTCGCTCACCATCCACTTGCAGCTCATGCGGAGGCGTCTCGAAAAAGACGCGGAGAAGGGAGAGCCCGACGAACGCATGATGAAGAGTCTCGACATCTGCTCACGGGAGGTGGACCGGCTGGACGGAATCATCACGCACTTCCTGGCGGCGATTCGTCCGCAGCCCCCGGATCTTCGCAAGATCGATTTGATCGGGGTCCTGAACGACGTCCTCGAGGTGGAGGAGAACCTTTTCCAGGAGCGGAACGTCGAAGTACTCGTCGATCTGGACTCGCTTCCCCCGCCCGTCCTCGCCGACCCCGACCAGATCAAACAGGTCTTTTTGAACGTACTGAAGAACGCGGTCGAGGCCATGCCCGGCGGCGGATCGATCCGGGTGCGTTGGCGCAAAGACTCGAACCACGTCTTTCTGCTCTTTGCGGACACGGGCGAAGGAATCGAACCGGACGATATCCCGCGGGTTTTCCAGCCCTACTTCACGACCAAGGATTCCGGGAACGGGCTCGGAATGATGGTAGTCCAGCGCATCATGCGGGATCATCACGGGAGCATCGCTCTGGACAGCCGTCCCGGCGAGGGCACCGTGATCACCCTGCAATTCGCGGCCCACCACCCGGAGCGCCCGCTCCTCGAGGAAGCGGAGAGCCCCAATCCCGAGGCCTGACCCGAGGAAATCCTTGCCCTGCGGCCCGCCCGAACCATCCTGCTTGAGAAGATGCCTGCCTCGATTCTTATCGTCGACGACGAACCCCACACCCTCGAAGGGCTGGAGGCCGCCCTCGAGGACCGCTACGAGATTACCACGGCCCGCAGCGCCCAGCAGGCCTTCAACCACCTGGAAAACGACGCCTTCGACGTCGTTCTGACGGATCTCCGGATGGCCGGCAAATCGGGCATGTCCGTGATCGACAAAACCCTCCAGCTCTCGCCCCGACCGGTCTGCATCATGATGACCGCCTACGGCAACGTCGAGACGGCGGTCGAAGCGATGAAGCGGGGCGCCTACGACTTCCTGACCAAACCCGTCAGCCTCGAGAAACTGGAAATGCTGGTCGAGCGCGCTCTCAAGACCGAAAAACTCAAGGAGGAAAACCGCCAACTCCACCAGCGCCTCGATCAGAAATTCAAATTCAACGATATCCTCGGGAACTCCAGCGGTCTCGAGAGAGTGCTGGAAAAGGTCCGTCTGGTGGCACCGTCCAAAGCAACCGTGCTGATCGAGGGGGAAACCGGTACCGGGAAAGAACTGATCGCCCAGTCCATCCACCAGAACAGCGACCGGGCCCGACGGCCGTTCGTCCCGGTTCACTGTGCGGCCCTGGCGGCGAATCTCCTGGAGAGCGAACTCTTCGGGCACGAGAAGGGAGCTTTTACGGGAGCGACGGAACGGCGGATCGGGCGGTTTGAAGCGGCGGACTCCGGAACGCTTTTTCTCGACGAAATCGGAGAGATCGACGCCTCCACCCAAATCAAGCTGCTGCGTTTCCTCGAAACGCGATCTTTCGAGAGACTGGGCAGCGTCAAACCGGTCAACGTCGACGTTCGCCTGGTCTGCGCCACCAACCGGGACCTGCAGAAAATGGTGAAGGAAGGGAAATTCCGAGAAGACCTGCTCTACCGGCTGAACGTGGTCACCGTTGCGCTCCCTCCGCTTCGCGAGAGGAAAGAGGACATCCCCCTCCTGCTTTCCCATTATGTACAACATTTCAGCCGGGAAAACAATTTCCCTCCGGTTGAATTCAGCGAGGAGGCACTCACCGCTCTCAAGGAATACTCCTGGCCGGGAAACATCCGCGAACTCCGCAATTTTTGCGAAAACACGGTCATCCTCAAACAGGGAAGCCGGGTGACCCAATACGATCTCGACGGAAAGTTCTTCGACGAAAGGTCGCAAGGGAGCCCCGCCCCTTCCAACACTCTGGTCTCCAATCCCTTATCGATAGAGGAAAACGAAAAACGACTTCTCAGAAACGCCCTCTCCCAAACCGGCGGGAACAAATCCAAAGCCGCCGAACTTCTCGGAATGAGCCGCCGCACACTTCATCGAAAGCTTGCGCGATGGCCGGATTTATCAGATTCCTGACAAAACCATGCGAATTCTCTCTCTCTTTCTCACCTCCCTGTTTTTGGCTCAGGCGGGCTCCGTCTCCGCCAGGACCGTTACCGTCGCCGGTTCGGACTTCCTGCCCGATTCCCTCGTCGAAGCCCTCGCGGCCTTTGCCGAGTCGCGGGACGACACGCTTGAAGTCGGAATGAACGGCAGCCTGCTGGCTTTTCGGGATTTCAACCGCGGCGAGGCGGATCTGATCCTCGTGGCGATCCCCGACCGATCCGCCGAAGACTTCGGGTTCCCGGTGGTGCCCCTCGGCTTTCAAATCGGCACTCTCGTGGTGAACCGCAAAAACCCGATCGATGAGATCACGAAACCCCAGCTCGGAGGCATCTTCGGTGCTCCGACTGAAAACACCATCACCCAATGGTCGGAATTGGGACTCGGAGGGGCCTGGGAGCGCAGAATCATTCAGGCGGGCTACGCGGATCCGCCGAAAAATCCCGTCGTGGCTATGTTTTCCGCCTATTTCCTGGATAACGAGCCGATCCGGGCGGCGATTCCCAATTACGAAACATCCTTTCGCCTGGAGTCCTACGTGAGTAACAACGACAACTCGATCGGTTTGCTCGGAGGCCTCCCCCTGGGGCCCGATCTAAAGACGATTCGGATTGCTTCGAGCGATGACGGGATCTCCTTCGGCCCGACGATGGAGAACGTCAACTACGGCGACTATCCGCTCACCCTCCCCTACTACGTATGCGTTCCCCGTAGCCAGCAGAGACTCCTGACGCCCTACGTGGAGTTTCTCCTCTCCGACGAGATCGCCGACCTGCTGGAGACTGAAGGGTTCTTTCCCGTCATCCGGTCAAGGAGACTGCAATTGGCGTCCGCTTTCCCCCCGGAGTGATTCCTTCATCCGGAGCGCGGTCCGATAACGGGCGGGAAACACCGGATCCCGACGGGGTGGTCCGCGCCTTCCGGGGGATCCAGAACGAAATCTGGGACGCGGTGGAGACCCGCGATCCCGGCCATGGAACCGAGGACCGATGGGATCGCCCCGGTGGAGGCGGCGGTTTGTCCCGCGCCATCGAAAACGGAGCCGTTTTTGAAAAAGGAGGCGTTAATTTCTCCCATGTCCGGGGCGACGCCCTCCCGCCAAGTGCGACCGAAAGACGCCCCCACCTCGCCGACCAACCCTTCGAGGCGACTGGCGTTTCCGTCGTTCTCCATCCGGTCAATCCCTATGCTCCCAGCGCCCACCTGAACGTCCGCGCTTTCTTCGTGCGGACGGAATCGGAGATCGTTTGGTGGTTCGGAGGCGGCTTCGATCTCACGCCTTGCTACGGATTCGACGAGGACGCGATCGAATGGCACCGGGCGGCAAAAGAAACCTGCGATCCCCTTCACCCCACCCTCTACCGAAAGTTCAAAAAGGAATGCGACCGCTATTTCTTCCTCCCGCACCGCAATGAATGCCGCGGAGTGGGCGGCATTTTTTTCGATGATTTCAACGAACGAAGTTTCGCACCTACCCTGGACTTCGTCCTTTCGGTTGCCCGCGCCTTTCGCAAAACCTATTTCTCCATTGTCGACCGGCGCAAAGACACTCCCTACGGAACCAGGGAGGAAAAATATCTGAGAATCCGCCGGGGCCGTTACGTGGAATTCAACCTGCTCTACGACCGCGGGACCCGCTTCGGTCTCGCCTCGGGAGGCCGCACCGAGTCCGTATTGATGTCTCTGCCCCGCCACGCGGACTGGAGCTACGGCCACCTCCCGGAGCCCGGATCGCCCGAGGAAACCCTCGTCGAACGTTATCTTCAGCCCCGCGACTGGCTGGCGGACGGCACGCCCGCCGAAGATCCCATTTCATGAACTCACGCGAACGCTTTCTCTCCGCTCTCGCCTGCGAAAACAAGGGTCGCCCCCCCGCGTGGCTCATGCGCCAGGCGGGACGATATCTACCGGAATACCGCGCTCTGAAGGAGAAGCACTCCTTCCGGGAAATGGTAAAAACTCCGGATCTGGCGGTCGAGGTCACGATGCAACCGCTGAAGCGCTTTCCGGCCCTGGATGCGGCCATCCTCTTCAGCGACATCCTCGTGATCCCCGAAGCACTCGGCATTTCCTACCGGTTTAAAGACAAAGGCGGCATCGAACTCGAAAAAACCGTTCGCACTCACGGGGAAATCTCCCGGCTGAACGCGCAGGGAGTCGCCGACCGCCTGGCCTACGTGGGAGAAGCCCTGCGAGTCCTGCAATCCGAATTGAATCGGGAAAAAGCGCTCCTCGGATTTTCCGGCGCACCATGGACCCTCGCGCTCTATCTCGTCGAAGGAGGATCTCCGGGCGAAGGGAAAAATCTTCGAAAGCTTGCTTACGAAGCACCCGCTACGGCCGGCTTATTACGACAAAAGGTCACCGACGCCTGCGCGGAATACGTCCGCATGCAGTGCGCCGCCGGTGCCGATGTCCTCCAGATTTTCGACTCCTGGGCGGGCCTGTGTCCGGCAGACCTTTATCGGGAATGGTGCATCGAACCCATCCGCAGGATCCGGGAGGCCTGCGACACGCCGCTCATCCTCTTTTCCCGTGGCGCCTCCCAACGCCTTCCCGAACAGGTTTCGACAAAGGCGGAAGGACTCGCCATCGACTGGTCCACCCCGTTCCGACAGGCCCGCGAGACGGTCGGGAACTCCGTCGCTCTTCAGGGAAACCTCGATCCCCTTCTACTGCAGACCACCCCGGCGACCGTCCGGACCGCGGTCTCCCGCCTCCTCACCGAAACCGCCGGCGACCCCGGCCACATTCTCAATGGCGGCCACGGAGTCACTCCGGAAACGAAAATCGAGTGCGTCGAAGCCCTGTTGGAGACGGTGGCGGAGAAGAAGTAGCCGGATCGGAACGTCGACCAGCCGATCAGATCCCCAAATCCGGTCGCCGTTCCCGCGTCCTTTTGCGACGTTGCTCCTTTCGCCATTCCTCGATCTTTCCGTGATCCCCGGACAACAGGATCTCCGGCACTTCCATCCCGCGGAACTCCGCCGGACGCGTGTATTGGGGAAGCCCCAACAGACCGTCCGCGAAGCTGTCCTGCTCGAGTGACTGCACCTCCCCCAGCACCCCGGGAACCTGACGTGCAACGGCATCGATCAGCACGGCGGCCGGGAGGGTGCCGTTCGTCAGAACGTAATCCCCGATACTGATCTCGCGATCCACCAGCCTTTCCCTCACCCGCTCGTCGATCCCCTCGTAGTGTCCGCTGACCAACAACAAGTGGGGCATCCGCGCCAATTCCAGAACCAGGGAATGATTCAGCACCTCTCCGTCCGGCGCCAGGTAGACCACCGAAGTCTCGGAGCGACGAAGATCCTCGATCGCCGCAAACAAAGGCTCCGGCTTCAACACCATGCCCGCTCCGCCCCCGAAAGGCCGGTCGTCCGTAATATGGTGCTTGTCCGTCGTCCAATCCCGGAGATTGTGGACCGCCGCCTCGATCAGACCTTTCCGGACGGCCTTGCCCACCATACTTTCCGACAAAAACCCCTCCAACATGGAGGGAAAGAGAGTGAGGACATCAAAACGCATGGAGTCGGCCATTCGCCGGCCCGGCAGGTTTATAAACCCCGGCGAACCGAAGGGGAAATTGAGAATGCAAATCCACACCGGGTCGAAGATCCTGATGCCAACATCCTACCATGAGACCTTTTGAAGCTGAACCCCGGGAAATTGGCAAGAAGGCAATCTCGATGGCGCGGATATCGATCCCGGTGGCGCAAAGCGCTTCAAAGGATCCCCCGGCCCCGGGGACCCAATGAAACGGCCACGTCGGGCTGCCTCATCCGGCCAGAGAAGCAAAATCCACCTCCCGCATGGTAGAGAGGCAGACCCCCCGAAGGCCGGACACTCCTGTCCGCTCCCCATTCAAAAGGGGAACGGGTTTTCCAACCCGTTTGGCTGTTCCCCATTCAAAAGGGGAACGGGTTTTCCAACCCGTTTGGGCTGGTTGATCCTGCCGCACCA